>NZ_KV809462.1:186235-215711 GCF_001812565.1 Staphylococcus sp. HMSC059F04
TTACATTGTTTAAGAACTTAATGTCCCAGACCCTGTCTTATTGTACTTATTTACGATGTCTTTTTCGATATTTTCTTACAGCACGACGATATTTGCGCTGATCCTCAGTCAAAAAGAAGAAATAGTAAATTAAATAAATAATTATGATGATAATGATAAGCCCAAAAATTGTCTTGGCAAATGAAACTACGAATACATTAAAATTCAAGATTAATCCTATAGCTGCTATAGCTAGAACAAGATAAAATATAAAATTTTTCACATTAAAACTCCTCGATATAATTCATTGCTTATTTTGTTGTTTGATTGTCACTTAAATTAACTTGTCCAAGTTCTGATTGTCCTTTTTTTAATTTCTTAGTATCCTTTGACTGATATCCAGATTTGATATCATCTAAAGCTGATGTTAAATCTTTATTTAATGATTTGATAACTTTATGTTTTTTCTTATTATCACTATTTAAATCATGCTCATTCACAGAAGATTGATAATTTGAATAGGCTTCAGAAAGTTTATTATCGATTTCATCTAATTTGTCTAGGTTCTCTTTTTTAACCTTAGATGAAGTTTTAGTCAAATCAAGTTTATTATACATATCTATAGCCTTAGTAATTTGTTGATAATATTCAGCAGAAGCTTTAAGAAATTTAGCTTCTTGGTTATTTGATGCTGCTTGTTTTTTATTATTTTTATCTTTTTCTAAAGCTTTAACTTTTTCTTTTTCTGATGTAACTTCACTGTTTAATTCTTGAATTTTTAATTTAAGCTGATGATTATCATCTCTTAACTGTGTCGTTTTATCTTCAAGTGGTCCTAAATTTTGAGATCCACAACCCGCTAAGAGTAACGACGCACCGATTGCCAAAACTATTTTTTTCATACGTATCTCCCTGTTTGAATATCACTTTATTTCTCCAATTATTATGCTATCATTTTAAAGTATAGATAAAAATACTACAAATGTTAACTAAGGAGGATTAATTATGAGTAAATTATCCCAAGTACGCCAACAGATATTAGATGCTAAAAAGTTAGATGCTATTGTGATATTATCCGATTTTAACCGAAGATATTTATCTGGGTTTACTGGCACAAGCGGCGCTTTAATTATTAGTCAGCAACAAAATATATTAATCACAGATTTTAGATATATTAAACAAGCTACAGAACAGGCAACTGATTTTGAAATTATAAATCGTACGCATAATCTTATCACAGAAGTAAAACAAGTGCTACTAGATAAGGGCTTCTCCATAATTGGTTTCGAGGGGCATTTAGTAAGTTACGATACCTATAAATCATTACAAGATAATACGATTACTTTTAGTTCAATTGCAAATGAAATCGAAACGATTCGTGAAATAAAATCATCCGCTGAAATCGACCTCATTAAAGAAGCAGCACATATCGTTGACGATACATATAATTATATTTTAACCGTCGCTAAAGCAGGCATGACTGAAAAAGAAATAAAAGCTTTATTAGAAAGTAAAATGCTACATCTTGGTGCAGATGGACCATCATTTGATACGATTGTTGCATCGGGCTATCGTGGTGCATTACCACATGGTGTGGCTAGTGATAAAATCATTGAGCAAGGGGATATGATTACTTTAGATTTCGGAGCATATTATCATGGTTATTGTTCTGATATAACACGTACATTCGGCATAGGAAAACCTAAAGCTCAATTGGAAGAAATATACAATATTGTATTAGAGTCACAGCAATTAGCAATCAATCAAATTAAAGCAGGTATGACCACACAACAAGCTGATGCTTTGGCAAGAGATTATATTGACAAGCATGGCTATGGGGACGCGTTTGGTCACTCTTTAGGGCATGGTATCGGATTAGACATTCATGAAGGGCCTTTGTTATCAAAAAACACGAATAATACATTAAAAGTTAATAATTGTGTTACCATTGAACCAGGTATTTATGTTGAAGGTCTTGGTGGTGTTCGAATAGAAGACGACATTTTAATTACAGAAAATGGCTGCGAAGTCTTTACTAAATGTACGAAAGACCTTATTATTTTATAGAAAGCGTATAATTGAGGAGGAAACTGAATGATTTCGGTTAATGATTTTAAAACAGGTTTAACAATTTCTGTAGATAATGCTATTTGGAAAGTTATCGACTTCCAACATGTAAAACCAGGTAAAGGTTCTGCCTTTGTTCGTTCGAAATTACGTAACTTAAGAACAGGTGCTATTCAAGAAAAAACTTTCCGCGCTGGTGAAAAAGTCGAACAAGCTATGATTGAAAATCGTCGTATGCAATATCTATATGCTGACGGAGATAACCATGTATTTATGGACAATGAAACATTTGATCAAACTGAATTATCTGGAGATTATTTAAAAGATGAATTAAATTACTTAAAAGCAAACATGGAAGTTCAAATTCAATCTTATGAAGGCGAAACAATTGGAGTTGAATTACCTAAAACAGTTGAGTTAGTAGTAACTGAAACCGAACCAGGTATTAAAGGGGATACTGCAACTGGTGCTACTAAATCTGCCACAGTTGAAACAGGATATACTTTAAACGTCCCATTATTTGTCAATGAAGGGGATACTTTAATTATTAATACTGGTGATGGTAGCTACATTTCAAGAGGATAGTCCTTGTAATACAACATTGAATTAAGCACACGATATAGACCATTATTTGTGCATATTAATAATGCTATTTTAGCACGCCATCTATTATCATTATGAGTTGAGCTGAGGCAAACATAAACTGTCTTAGCTCACTTTTATTTTGATTTTCATAGTAATAAACATCCCTTGCTTGAATTGACTCTAGCAGTCCAGTAAAATATACGAGTAAAGGAAAACAATCTTAAGGAGTCATTCATATGAATTTTAAAGAAATCAAAGAATTAATTGAAATTCTTGATCAATCAAACTTAACTGAAATCAACATTCAAGAAAAAGATAATATAGTTAGTCTAAAAAAAGAAAAAGAAACTGAAATCATTACACCACAATATACAACTCAAGCTGCACCTGTTTATCAATCAAGTGAATCAAACTCAGCCTCACCTGTTAGTCAAAACGATGCTGCTACTGCTGAAAAACCACATTCAGATGAAAACTATAATACAATAAATGCACCAATGGTTGGCACATTTTATAAGTCACCATCTCCAGAAGAAGAAGCTTATGTTCAAGTCGGAGATAAAGTTACAAATGATTCAACCGTTTGTATATTAGAAGCTATGAAATTATTCAATGAAATTCAAGCTGAGATTACAGGTGAAATCGTAGAAATATTAGTAGAAGACGGACAAATGGTAGAGTATGGCCAACCGTTATTTAAGGTGAAATGATGAAAAAAGTATTAATTGCAAATCGTGGTGAAATCGCCGTACGCATCATACGTGCATGCCATGATTTAGGTATCCAAACAGTTGCAATCTATTCTGAAGGGGACAAAGACGCATTACATACTCAAATTGCTGATGAAGCATATTGCGTTGGTCCTACTCAGTCAAAAGATTCTTATTTAAATATTCCAAATATCTTATCAATTGCTACGTCAACAGGCTGTGATGGCGTACATCCAGGTTATGGATTTTTAGCTGAAAATGGAGACTTTGCTGAGTTATGCGAAGCCTGTCAATTAAAATTTATTGGACCTAGCTTTGAATCTATCCAAAAAATGGGGATTAAAGATGTAGCAAAAGCGGAAATGATTGCAGCAAATGTACCTGTAGTACCAGGTAGCGAAGGATTATTACAGTCGATTGATGATGCTAAACAAATTGCTAATCATATTGGTTATCCAGTAATAATTAAAGCGACTGCAGGTGGCGGCGGCAAAGGCATTCGTGTCGCACGTAATGATCAAGAATTAGAAAAAGGATATAAGATGACTCAACAAGAAGCAGAGACTGCATTTGGTAATGGGGGATTATATCTTGAAAAATTCATAGAGAATTTCCGACATATAGAAATTCAGATTATTGGTGATCAATTTGGACATGTAGTTCATCTTGGAGAACGCGATTGCACAATCCAACGACGCATGCAAAAGTTAGTTGAAGAATCCCCATCACCTATTCTAACTGAAGCTAAAAGAGAGGAAATGGGTGCTGCTGCAGTGAGAGCAGCACAAGCAGTTAACTATGAAAATGCAGGAACGGTAGAATTTATTTATGATTTAGATGATGATCAATTTTATTTCATGGAAATGAACACAAGAATTCAAGTTGAACATCCTGTCACTGAAATGGTAACAGGCATTGACTTAGTCAAACTTCAATTAAAAGTGGCCATGGGTGAAGCATTACCATTTACACAAAGTGATATAAAAATTAATGGGCATGCCATTGAATTTCGTATTAATGCTGAAAATCCATATAAAGATTTTATGCCATCACCTGGAAAGATTACACAATACTTAGCTCCAGGTGGCTTTGGAGTGAGAGTTGAATCAGCATGCTATACAAACTATACTATACCACCATTTTATGATTCTATGGTTGCAAAGCTTATCGTTCATGAACCAACAAGACGTGAAGCCATTAATACAGGAATTCGAGCTTTAAGTGAATATTTAGTATTAGGTATTGATACTACTATTCCATTCCATTTAAAATTATTAACGAATGATATTTTCCAAAGTGGTTTATTTAATACTAAATTCTTAGAACAGAACAATGTCATGTCTGATGAAAATTAATTAGGAGGTACGATTTATGGTAAATGTTGCAGATTATACAAATAAAAATTTAGGTAAAGTTGAAATCGCACCAGAAGTTTTATCCGTGATTGCCATTATAGCGACGTCTGAAGTAGAAGGTATATCAGGACATTTTGCTGACTTAAAAAATACAAACTTAGAAAAAATTAACCATAAAAACTTTAATAAACTATTAAAAATAGATGCTAAAGAGGAAGGCATTAACATTGATGTTTACTGTTCTTTAAAACATGGCACTAAAATTTCCAAAGCGGCAAGTAACATTCAATCCGCTATCTTTAATTCTATAAAAACAATGACGGCAATTGAATTAAATCAAATTAATGTGCACATCACACATATTACAGTTGAGAAATAAGACACACAATAGAAGGAGTTATTTATGAGTCGAAAAGAATCAAGAACTCAAGCATTTCAAACACTATTCCAGCTCGAAATGAAAGATAGTGATTTAAGCATTAGTGAAGCGATAAATTTTATTAAAGATGATCATCCTGACTTAGATTTCACCTTTATCCATTGGTTGGTTACTGGTGTGAAAGACCATGAGCCAATATTGGATAAAGCAATTGAACCTCATTTAAAAGATTGGTCATTAAATCGTTTATTAAAAACGGATCGTATTATTTTAAGAATGGCAACATTTGAATTAATGCATAGTGATACGCCACCAAAAGTGATCATAAATGAGGCGGTGGAACTTACAAAGCAATTCAGTGATGATGATCATTATAAATTTATCAATGGTGTTTTAAGCAATATAAATTAACAGTAATTGAGTGATAATTTATGACAGAATATTTAAGTGTCAGTACATTAACTAAATACATCAAATATAAGTTTGATCAAGATCCACATTTGCAATCTGTATTAATTAAAGGTGAATTATCAAATTTTAAACGTCATTCAAGTGGCCATCTCTATTTCAATGTTAAAGATCAAAATAGTGTTATTAGCGCAATGATGTTTAAAGGTAACGCAGCGAAAATTAATTTCGATCCTAAAGAAGGAGACGAGGTGCTCATTGAGGCACGCGTCTCAGTATACGAACGCCGTGGCAACTATCAAATCTATGTCAATAAAATGCAATTAGATGGTATAGGTAATTTATACCAACGCCTTGAAGAATTGAAAAAGAAATTAACTAAAGAAGGCCTTTTCGACCAACAATATAAAAAATCAATTCCAAAATATCCTAAAAAAATTGCCATTCTAACCGCAAGCACTGGTGCAGCTATTCGTGATATTCAAACAACAATAGAAAGTCGATATCCATTAGTCGAAAAGATTCCCATTAGTACACTTGTTCAGGGAACACAAGCAAAGCAAGATATCATTGAAAAAATTCGATATGCTGATAGTTTAAATGTTGACACAATTATCGTTGGACGTGGTGGTGGATCTATTGAAGACTTATGGAACTTTAATGAAGAAGAAGTTGTTCGAGCAATTTATAATTGCCAAACTCCTATTATTTCGGCAGTTGGCCATGAAACAGATTTTACTTTAAGTGATTTTGCTGCTGATATCCGTGCAGCCACACCAACACAAGCTGCTGTTATAGCAACACCAGATCAATATGATCTTATGCAACAAATTAAACAGCAACAATTTACATTAACTCGATATATAAGACAACGTATTGAACAGCATCGCAAACAATTACAACATATCTCATCATATTATAAATTTAAGCAACCTTCATTATTGTACGATCAACAGATACAACGACGTGATGATTTAGAAAAACAGTTAAATTTAAAAATAATTACAAAGCTTAAAGAGCAAAAGCAAAATTTACAAATAATACAACAACGATTTAACATCAAAAATTTCAAACAGCATATATTAACTGAACAACGACAAACGAATCAGCTTGAAACCAATTTAACAAAAATAATACAACACCAGTTAAAACAATTTAGCACATTATTGCATAATCAAGTTGAACAACTTAATCATTTAAGCCCAACCAATACAATGTTACGAGGTTATTCAATTATTCACAAAGATAATCAAGTTGTGACAAGCACACATGATTTAACGGTTAATGATGATATCACTTTAAATATGAAAGATGGTCAAGTAGAAGCTACTATTAAGAAAGTAAGGTGTGACAATGAGTAAAGATCAGCAAAGTTTTGAACAAATGATGGAAGAACTAGAAAATATCGTTACAAAATTAGATAATGAAACGGTGTCGTTAGAAGAATCTTTAGCCCTATATCAACGTGGCATGACATTATCAGCTGCTTGTGATACTACCTTAAAAGAAGCCGAGCAAAAAGTGAATGATTTAATGAAAGACGAATCAAAGGAAGATCATGATGACGAACCTATCGAAGAATGACTTAATTTCACAAGTCAACCAAGTATTAGACGATCTTATTCCTCAGTCAAAGCTCGGTACAAACCTTGAGGAAAGCATGCAATATTCAATTAATGCAGGGGGTAAACGCGTTCGCCCGCTATTACTTCTTCTTACATTGGATATGTTGAACAAAGATTATCAATTAGGATTAGCTACAGCAGCTGCTTTAGAAATGATACATACGTACTCGCTTATACATGATGATTTACCTGCTATGGATGATGATGATTATCGTCGTGGTAAGTTAACTAACCATAAAGTATTTGGCGAATGGAAAGCAGTTTTAGCAGGTGATGCACTATTAACTAAAGCTTTTGATGTCATTTCAAATGATACTCAACTTGATAACGATATTAAAGTTAAATTAATACAACGTTTAGCTTTTGCAAGTGGTCATCTAGGCATGGTCGGTGGACAAGCACTTGATATGCAAAGTGAGACTCAGGCAGTGGATATTTCAACATTAGAACAAATTCATAGAGCTAAGACTGGTGCGTTACTTACCTTTGCTGTCATGGCTGCAACTGATATTGCTCAAGTCAATGAGCATGTTGCAGAGCATCTTAATTTATTTAGCCAACATTTAGGATTAATGTTTCAAATCAAAGATGATTTACTTGATGTTTATGGAGAAGAATCAAAATTAGGTAAAAAAATTGGCAGCGACATAGATAATCATAAAAGTACGTATGTCTCATTATTAGGAAAAGATGGTGCCGAAGAAAAATTAGCAATGCATAAAAATGCTGCCCTAAATGAACTTGAGCAACTTAAAGAGGATTATGATATAAGTCAGCTAAAAGATATCGTTGAATTATTTTATACACGTGATCATTAAAATCAATTATAACATAACAACAAAAGGGGTATCCTTTTGTTGTTTTTCTGTACTAAACTAGTCAACTTATAAATATTCAAAACAATTGCAAAATGTATAAATGGTTTTCTAGCCACAACCTAAATATTCTAGTTAATAGCGTATTATTTTGAATCAAACATCTCTCGTCAATCATTTGTACACAACACACTCACACTATTTTATGTTCAAATTCAAATATCTATTCATAATAGCATTAGTAGTAGTTCTTTTAGCATTGTGATAAGATAAATGTATAAATATTCGTAAATAGAGGTGTTCATATTGGCTAAAAAATCTGTAAGACATATAAAAATAAGAGAAATTATTTCAAACGAACAAATAGAAACTCAAGATGAATTAGTTAAACGTTTGAATGAATATGAACTCAATGTAACACAAGCTACTGTCTCAAGAGATATTAAAGAATTACAACTTATTAAAGTTCCAGCACCATCAGGTCATTATGTTTATAGCTTGCCTAACGATAGAAGATATCATCCGCTTGAAAAATTAGGAAGATATCTTATGGACTCATTTGTAAATATAGAAGGTACTGGTAATCTTTTAGTTTTAAAAACATTACCAGGCAATGCACAATCGATTGGTGCCATTCTGGATCAAATTGATTGGCCAGAAGTGCTAGGAACAATTTGTGGCGATGACACATGTTTACTCATTTGTAGAGATGAAAATGCTAGTAATGAGATTAAATCTCGAATTTTTAACTTATTATAAGGATGCGATGAATGTATGCTACAGAATTTATCAATCAAACAATTTGCCATCATTGACGAATTAGAAATTCAATTTTCTGATGGACTAACTGTTTTGAGTGGTGAAACAGGTGCTGGAAAATCTATTATTATTGATGCCATAGGACAATTAATTGGTATGAGAGCGTCATCCGACTTTGTGCGTCATGGCGAAAAGAAAGCCATTATTGAAGGTATCTTCGACATAGATAATAGCATTGAAGCCATTTCGATACTTTCCGAACTTGGCATAGATATCGATGAAGATTTTTTGTTAGTGAAACGTGAAATATTTAGCTCTGGTAAAAGTATCTGTCGCTTAAATAATCAAACCGTTACCCTTCAAGATTTACGTAAAGTTATGCAAGAATTATTAGATATACATGGTCAACATGAAACGCAATCCTTATTAAAGCAAAAATATCATTTAAAATTACTTGATGATTATGCCGAAGATAAATACTTAAAGTTAAAAGAGCAGTATCAAGACATATTTCGTTCTTATAAACAGAAACAAAAAGAACTTGAAGAGCTTGAATCTGCTGATCAAGCACTACTACAACGTTTAGACTTAATGAAGTTTCAGTATGAAGAATTACAAGAAGCTCAATTAAAAGAAGATGAAGAAGAACAACTAGAAAGTGACATTAATCGTATTCAAAATTCTGAAAAGTTAAGCATTGCACTAAATAACGCTCATATGACATTAACAGATGACAATGCCATAACCGATCGTTTATATGAGTTTAGCAATCAATTACAAGTTATTAATGACATTTTGCCAAATAAATACCAAAAACTTAAAGAGGAAGTAGATCAATTCTACTATACTTTAGAAGATGCTAAACACGAGCTATATGATGACATGACTAATACAGAATTTGATGAGCAAGTATTAAATGAAGCAGAATCTAGAATGAATTTATTAAATAATTTAAAACGAAAGTATGGCAAGGATATTCCTAGTTTGATCACTTATCAAAGTAAGCTCGAACATGAAATTTCAAAAATTGAAAACTACGAAGAAAGTACGGCACAACTAAAAGAAGAGATTAACATACTTAAAGATAGGGTTTATGATAAAGGACAACAGTTATCTAAGGAACGACGAAATGTTGCTCTTGAATTAAGAGATCATATTGTTGCGGAAATTCGCAATTTACAAATGAAAGATGCAAATTTAGAAATTGCCTTTCAACCACTTGAAGAACCGAATCAAGACGGTATTGAGTTTGTAGAGTTCTTAATAAGTCCTAATAAAGGAGAACCATTAAAAAGCTTAAATAAAGTTGCTTCAGGCGGTGAATTATCACGTATCATGCTTGCACTAAAAAGTATTTTTGTTAAATCAAGAGGTCAAACAGCTATTTTGTTTGACGAAGTAGATTCAGGTGTTTCAGGACAAGCTGCTCAAAAAATGGCAGAAAAAATGCAAGATATCGCTTCTTATATACAAGTTATATGTATTTCGCATTTGCCACAAGTAGCTTCTATGAGTGATCACCATCTATTAATAAGTAAAGCCTCGGATGATAGTCGCACAACAACACATGTGAAAGAGTTAAAAAATGAAGAACGTATTAATGAGGTCGCGCGCATGATCTCGGGTGCACATGTTACTGATTTAACACGTGAAAATGCAAAAGAAATGATATCACAAAATCAACGTCAAACTTAAACATAATAATAATGATGTGGAGCTGAGTCGTATGCATTATAAACAATTGATTCAGAAAAAAGAAAATTTTACTGGAAATATAAGAATTTTATTTGCAAATGAAGAAAAATATATTGCTGCAATTATTAATCTTTTAAAAACGACACACGCACATATTTATATATATGATATTGAGGATGCTTCCGAGTTAATACGTTCTTATGATTTAGATATTCAATTATTAAGACGTATTCACTTTAAATTAAATGATAATTTGCGAGATTTATTTTATTCTTGTAGCCAAGATTTGGAAAAAGATTCAACAAGCATTTTGGTTAAAGGCAATATATCTACAACCCGTTTTAAAAAGTTTTTAACACAAGCATTTGGCAATGCTTCTCAATCATTTAATCACATTGCTTGTTTTGATTTACCACAATATTATAAGACGTTAGTTTTAAGTGATGTCGTATATCAACGTTTTCCGGAATATAAAACAAAAATAAACACAATTTTTAATTTGAAACGTTTTGCGCAATCAATGGAGTATGATCATTTTAATATTGGCATTTTATCATCGGTTAACCAACCTTTTGTGAAAATCTCGTCTTCGATTGATGCCGCAAAATTAAAAGAGCACTTTGCTAAAATGAACGAACGCTTTATTACCGTAGATGGTCCAATCACTTTGGATAATGCTATTGACAAAAATATTGCTATTCAAAAAAATGAAATGTCTGAGGTAGCTGGTGAAGTTGATGCATTACTTGTTCCTGATATAGATGTTGGTAATGCCATTTATAAATCATTCACATTGATAGGTCATGCTCAAGTAGCGAGTATTCTACTTGGAGCAGCAATACCAATTTCCTATACATCAAGATCTGATCAATTACAAACAATTATCGATTCAATTCATTTAGCTATAAGTTTAAGTTAAACAAAAACATAAACTATACAGTACGCAAATAATTTTTGAGTTTTATAGCTTTAAGAGTAAATAAATATCAAAATAAAGAATAATTCTTCATTTTGTTAAATTACATGTTGTAAAATGATTTAGTGAAATTAATATATAACTATATTTAAAAGTCATTGAACTTCATAAATGCGTAGTTAAAAATGAAGTTGTAAAGACGGGAGTTTTATCAATGTCAAAAAACCAATATGATTTAGTCGTGTTAGGCGGTGGAACTGCAGGTTATGTTGCCGCAATTAGGGCATCACAACTTGGTAAAAAAGTAGCAATTGTTGAACGACAATTGCTTGGTGGTACTTGTCTGCATAAAGGATGCATACCAACCAAATCTTTATTGAAATCTGCCGAAGTTGCACATACAGTTACACAAAGTAGTGAATATGGCATAAAAATTAATGATTTTTCCATTGATTTCAACAAAATTATGCAACGGAAGACGCAAATAGTTAATCAAATGTTCCAAGGTGTTCAGCATTTAATGAAACAAAATCATATTGATATTTATAATGGAACTGGCCGAATTTTAGGGAGTTCAATATTCTCACCTCAAAGTGGAACGATTTCCGTAGAATATACTGATGGGCAATCAGAATTACTGACAAATCAATTTGTACTTATCGCAACTGGCTCTAGACCAACAGAATTACCATTTTTACCTTTTGATCATCACATTGTATTATCGAGTGATGATGTATTGAATCTAGATACATTACCTCACAGCATAGCCATTATTGGTGCTGGTGTCATTGGTTTAGAATTTGCTTCACTTATGATTGATTTAGGTGTTCATGTACATGTAATTGAATCATCATCTCGCGTACTGCCTACTGAGAGTGAGCGTATTTCTCAAGCCATTCAAAAAGCATTAGAACAACGTGGTGTACATTTTCATTTAAATGTAGAATTAACTAAAGATACAGTTAATATTACAACAGAAAAAATCGATTTTACATTGAAGGATAACCAAATAATTAATGTTGATAAAGTGTTAGTTGCAGTTGGTCGTAAACCTAACACTTCAGATATTGGGTTAAACAACACTAAGATCACTTGTAATGATGCAGGTTATATAAATATCAATAAATTTCAACAAACTGAAGAACAACATATATATGCAGCCGGAGATTGTATAGGTAAATTACAACTCGCACATGTTGGCTCGAAAGAAGGTATCGTTGCCGTAGAACATATGTTTGAACATAATCCTATTCCTATAGATTATCAATTAATGCCTAAATGTGTATATACATACCCAGAAATCGCTTCTATAGGAATGAATGATAATGATGCAACAGTACAAGATATTGAATTCGAACGCTATACATTACCACTTCGTGCAAATGGTAAAGCAATGATAGTGTCAGCGGACAATCAAGCTGGATTTATCGACGTTATAGTTCGTGCAGATGATAAGGAAATCATTGGTATACAAATGTTTGGAACACATGTTACCGAACTAATTAATGAGGCTGCATTATTACAATTTATGAATGGTTCTGCGTTAGAATTAGGATTAACAACACATGCACATCCATCCATGTCAGAAATATTGATGGAAGCAGGATTGAAAATAGAGAATAGAGCTATTCACGTTTAATTAGGAGGAAATACAATGAAAGATTATCAATCTGTCGGATTAACCGAAGATGATTTAAAAGCCATTTTCAAAGGAATGGATTTAGGAAGAAAAGTAGATGAGCGCTTATGGTTATTAAATCGAGCTGGTAAAATACCTTTTGTTGTCAGTGGTCAAGGGCAAGAAGCGACTCAAATTGGTATGGCTTACGCACTTAAAGAAGGAGATATTTCCTCACCTTATTATCGAGATTTAGCTTTTGTAACGTATATGGGTATGAGCCCTTATCAAATTATGTTAAATTCATTTGGTAAAAAAGATGATGTTAACTCTGGAGGGAAACAAATGCCTGCCCACTATGGCTATAAAGCAAAAGGTATGCTTTCCCAAAGTTCTCCTGTAGGGACTCAAATTCCACATACAGCTGGTGCAGCGCTAGCACTGAAGATGGATAAAAAAGAAAATATAGCTGTGGCAACTATCGGTGAAGGAAGTACTAATCAAGGTGACTTCCATGAAGGTCTAAACTTTGCTGGTGTGCATAAGTTGCCTTTAGTGTGTGTTATTATCAATAACAAATATGCAATTTCAGTGCCTGATTCATTACAATACGCTGCCGAAAAATTATCAGATAGGGCAATAGGCTACGGTATAAAAGGGATTACAGTTGATGGTAACGATCCAATTGCTGTTTATGCTGCCATGAAAGAAGCTAGAATACGTGCATTAAATGGTGATGGCCCAACGTTAATAGAAGCCGTTACAGCTCGAATGACACCGCATTCTTCTGACGATGACGATCAGTATCGCAGTAAAAGTATTAAAGAGGGATTAAAAGCAAATGACTGTAATGTCAAATTTAAATCTTACTTACTGGACACTGGCATTATTGATCAAACATGGTTAGATAAAATAGAAAATGAACATAAACATATCATCAATCAAGCAACTAAAGATGCCGAAGCTGCAGACTACCCTAATGTAGAAGAAGCTTACACACATGTATATGAAGAAGGGAGTAGTCAAAATGGCTAAATTATCTTATTTAGATGCTATTCTACAAGCTCAAGATATCGCTATGGAAAAGGATGAAAATGTCTTTATTCTTGGTGAAGATGTAGGTGTTAAGGGTGGTGTCTTCGGTGCAACAAAAGGCTTACAAGAAAAATATGGTGTTGAACGTGTAATTGATACACCTTTAGCCGAATCAAATATAGTAGGTACTGCGATTGGTGCTTCAGCTTTAGGTAAACGACCAATTGCTGAAATTCAATTTGCAGACTTTATTTTACCAGCTACAAATCAAATTATTAGTGAAGCAGCAAAAATGCGCTATCGATCCAATAATGATTGGAATTGTCCTATCACAATTCGCGCACCTTTTGGTGGAGGTGTTCATGGTGGTTTGTATCACTCGCAAAGCATCGAAAGTATTTTTGCTTCAACGCCTGGATTAACAGTTGTTATACCATCATCCCCTTATGATGCTAAAGGATTATTATTATCATCCATTGCATCTAATGACCCAGTATTATTCTTCGAACATAAAAAAGCTTATCGTTTTTTAAAAGAAGAAGTTCCTGAAGGCTATTATACCGTGCCACTTGGAAAAGCAGATGTAAAAAGGGAAGGACAAGATATAACTGTATTTACATACGGATTATGTGTTAATTATTGTCTGCAAGCAGCTGATATATTAGCAGCAGATGGCATTAGTGTTGAAGTTGTCGATTTAAGAACCATATATCCATTAGATAAGGAAACAATCATTCAACATGCAAAACAAAATGGCAAAATCTTGTTGGTCACAGAGGATAATTTAGAAGGAAGTGTTATGTCAGAGGTCGCAGCAATTATAGCTGAAAACTGTCTCTTTGATTTAGATGCACCTATCATGAGATTAGCTGGTCCAGATGTACCTTCAATGCCATTTTCACCTTCTTTAGAAAACGAAGTAATGATGAATCCTGAAAAAATTGAAGCGAAAATGCGTGAACTTGCGTCATTTTAAGGAGTGTATAAAAATGGATGTAAAAATGCCAAAGTTAGGTGAAAGTGTACATGAAGGTACAATAGAAACGTGGTTAGTCTCAGTTGGAGATTCAGTAGATGAATATGAGCCACTATGTGAAGTTATCACAGATAAAGTCACTGCTGAAGTCCCTTCAACAGTATCAGGTACAATTACTGAAATACTTGTTGATAAAGGTGAAACAGTTGCCGTTGATTCAATTATTTGTCGTATTGAGACACATGGAGAAACAAATAACCATATTGATGATAAATCTCAAAATAACGTAACTGAATCTCAGTCTGCAAAAAATGCCTTAAATTCTTATAAATCACAAGATACAGACGCAAAAAATAATAACGGTCGATTTTCACCTGTAGTATTCAAATTAGCTGCTGAACATCAAGTAGATTTAACACAAGTAATAGGTACAGGATTTGAGGGACGTGTAACCAAGAAAGATATTTTAAAATATATTCAACAACACAGCGATAACACAAGTCAAGAAAAGCAACAAACTAAAGCTACGACAGCAACTAGAAATACAACTTCTAAGACTGAGTCATTGCAACCATCAAGTATTCCTGTCAACGGTGTCAGAAAAGCCATCGCGCAAAATATGGTAACTAGTGTAACAGAAATACCACACGGTTGGATGATGGTTGAAATAGATGCTTCAAACTTAGTTCAAACAAGAAATCATTATAAAAATAACTTTAAAGAAAAAGAGGGTTATAACTTAACGTTCTTTGCATTCTTTGTAAAAGCCGTGGCAGACGCTTTAAAAGCAAATCCTATTCTTAATAGTAGTTGGGACGGTGAAGACATCATCATTCATAAAGACATAAACATTTCTATAGCAGTAGCTGATGATGATAAGTTATATGTCCCAGTGATTAAACACGCGGATGAAAAATCAATTAAAGGTATTGCTAGAGAAATTAATGATTTAGCAAATAAAGCACGGACAAAAAAATTAACACAAGCTGACATGGAAGGCGGTACATTTACTGTAAATAACACAGGTACATTTGGTTCTGTTTCTTCTATGGGTATTATCAATCATCCTCAAGCAGCCATTTTACAAGTTGAATCAATCATTAAAAAACCTGTAGTTATTGATGATATGATAGCTGTTAGAAGCATGGTAAATTTATGTATTTCAATTGATCATAGAATACTTGATGGGGTACAAACAGGTAAGTTTATGTCACACGTTAAAAAACGCATTGAACAATATACGATAGAGACAACAAATATTTATTAATATTTTGCAGGCATGAAAACGTAGTCAACTTTGATTTTGTTTTCATGCTTTTTGTGTTATATCATTTCGAGTAAACAAGCTTATTGAAGATTGCTGTCAATATTAGTAGAATAAAGGAAAGTCTTTTTAAAATGAAAGGTGAATCATATGGATTTAAATTTTGATTTATATATGAACGATGTAGTTAATCAAGCCCGCAGTGAAATTGAACAAGCTGGCTATCAACAACTAACAACTGCAGAAGAGGTTGATGAAGTATTACAACAACAAGGAACCACATTAGTGATGGTGAATTCTGTATGTGGTTGTGCAGGAGGCGTAGCTCGTCCAGCAGCTTCACACGCATTACACTATGATAGATTGCCTCAACGTCTTGTTACGGTATTTGCTGGTCAAGATAAGGAAGCAACACAAAAAGCAAGAGATTATTTTGAAGGCTATGCACCATCTAGTCCATCTTTTGCACTTATTAAAAACGGTAAAATCACTGAAATGATTGAACGTCATCAAATTGAAGGACATGATGTTATGGATGTCATCAATCAATTACAAGCGTTATTCGATAAGTACTGCGAAGAAAGATAATTGGTGCTTACACATGTTAAAGTTAAATCCTTATAAGATTGGATTTAGAACACTGAAAACAGCTGTAGGTATTACTCTCGGAGTCATTCTAGCAAAATGGCTAGGACTTGATAATTATGCTTCAAGTGCTATCCTTATTGTGTTGTGCATCAAACATACAAAAATGCATTCGGTTCAAGCGATAGTATCTCGATTTATATCCTGTATCTTAGTTTTATTTATTGGTTCTGCTATCTTCAGTTTATTAGGTCAAACACCAGTTATTCTAGGTTTAATCGTTATGTTATTTATTCCTGTTACCGTGATGTTAAAAGTACAAGAAGGTGTCGTTACCAGTTGCGTTATTTTACTTCATGTCTTTAACGCTAAAGCAATTAACCTTCATTTAATTTTCAATGAAATCCAGCTTTTATGTGTTGGTCTTGGTATTGCTTTTATTATGAATTTAATTATGCCAAGTTTAGATAAAGATTTAATGCGTTATAAAGCTAAAATTGAACAAGAATTTAAAGAAGTCTTTTTAAAATTTAGCCAATTATGTAAATCATCAAATGAGATTATTAAATTGAATTTCAAGCAATTACAGTTAGATATTAGCAAAGGAAAGTCAATCGCATTTAGAGATGTAAAAAATCATTTTGTACGTAATGAAAATTCATACTATCACTATTTTGATATGCGACAAGAACAACTTGAGTTATTAAAACGTATACACGCACACCTTCAAAATGTTGAAATAAACGATCCAATAGCTAAAAGAGTCTCACATTTATTGTATGAAATTGGTGAAAATGTCAATAGCAACGACTATACAGTATTGCGCTTACATTCTTTATATGAAATCAGACTCACATTAAATGAATTGCCTTTACCAACCACACATAAAGCATTAAATTCACGTTCAAGTTTAATTCAGATTTTAAATGAATTAGAGGATTATTTACAAATAAAATCACAATTCGGCTCATTGCGCTTACATAGTGAATTATAATAAATACAGGCATGCTTGCATGACACAATGTCATTACAACATGCCTGTATTTTATTGCATAAATGGCACTAAACTTGTTAATAATAATGCTGCCACAACTGCAACCAACATGACGATAATAATAACTCTTAAAACTTTGTTATTCAATTGAAACGCTCCTTAACACTGTATGATAATGTTATAAAATTTATATATAAAATAACCTTATATGATTTACTTCAAAATGGCAATCATTATATTTTCTCTGTTAACTCAAGTCAGTTAAACTATAATCATAAGTTTTAGAAGAAGGAGTGGGCAAGGTGATTAACCAATCGCGATTAGTTGATACATTTTTAGAATTGGTACAAATCGACTCAGAAACGGGTCATGAATCAGTAATTCAACCCATATTAAAAACTAAATTAAAACAATTAGGGTTAAATGTAATTGAAGATCAAGCCAGTCAGCATGATGGTTTAGGTGCAAACAATTTAATTTGTACATTACCAAGTAATATTACGAATAGAGATGTTGATAAAATTTATTTTACGAGTCATATGGATACCGTCGTTCCTGGTGTAAATATTCAACCTGAAATTAAAGAAGACGGCTATATTTATTCTGATGGCACTACGGTTTTAGGGGCTGACGATAAAGCAGGATTAGCAGCTATTATAGAAATGATTCGGCACATCCAAGAACACAATATTTTACATGGACAAATTCAATTCATTATTACCGTAGGGGAAGAATCAGGATTATTAGGAGCTAAAGCACTTGATGACAGTCTTTTAGATGCTGATTATGGTTTTGCTGTAGATGCTAGTGTAGATGTTGGCACAACCGTAACTGGTGCACCTACTCAAATGCTTTTAGAGGCAATCATTAAAGGTAAAACAGCGCATGCAAGTACTCCTAATAAAGGTGTTAGTGCGATAAATATTGCTGCAAAAGCAATTAGTAAGATGAAATTAGGCCAAATTGATAATGTGACTACAGCTAATATTGGTAAATTTCATGGTGGCTCTGCTACAAATATTGTTGCTGACGAAGTTGTTTTAGAGGCAGAAGCAAGATCTCATTCCGATACAATGATCAAACAACAAATACATCATATGAAAGAAACGTTTGAATCTACAGCTAAAGCATTGGGTGGCGCTGCTGAAGTAAATGTAGTAAAAAGTTATCCTGGTTTTAAAATTCCCGACAACGCACTTGTCACTCAAATTGCTGTAAATAGTGCCCATGCATTAGGCTTATCTGGAGATACTGTAATTTCAGGTGGCGGTTCAGATGGAAGTATAATCAATATGTTAGGCATTCCTACTGTGATATTAGGCGTTGGTTATGAAGCCATCCACACTACATCAGAAAGAATTTCAGTGACTGCTTTATGTCAATTAACTGAGCAACTAATTAAAATCGTTGAAAATGTAGCTAAGTAAGTTTATGTAAGATGAAGTATACTCATAATATATGATACAATACTAATGAAAAATTGAACAAGAGAGGTAAGTAATATGACACAACAAATCGGTGTAGTAGGTTTGGCAGTAATGGGGAAAAACTTGGCGTGGAATATAGAATCACGCGGTTACAGTGTTTCTGTGTTTAACCGTTCTAGACAAAAAACGGATGAAATGGTAGAAGAATCAAAAGGAAAAAATATTCATCCAACATATAGTTTAGAGGAGTTTGTTAATTCCCTAGAAAAACCTCGTAAAATTTTACTCATGGTAAAAGCTGGTCCTGCTACAGATGCAACTATAGATAATTTGTTACCTTTATTAGATGATGATGATATTCTTATTGACGGAGGAAATACAAATTACCAAGATACGATTCGTCGAAATAAAGCGTTAGCCCAAAGCGGCATTAATTTCATAGGCATGGGTGTATCTGGTGGAGAAGTAGGGGCTCTTACTGGTCCTTCTTTGATGCCTGGTGGACAAGAAGCAGCATACAATAAAGTAAGTGATATTTTAGATGCTATAGCTGCGAAAGCTAAAGACGGTGCTTCTTGTGTAGAATATATTGGGCCTAATGGTGCAGGTCATTACGTGAAAATGGTCCATAACGGTATTGAATATGCCGATATGCAATTAATCGCGGAAAGTTATGCTATGATGAAAGACCTATTAGGTATGTCACATGAAGAGATTTCGAAAACATTCAAAGATTGGAATGCTGGTGAATTAGAAAGCTATTTAATCGAAATCACTGGAGATATCTTTACAAAATTAGACGAAAGTCATGATGCTTTAGTAGAAAAAATTCTTGATACTGCTGGCCAAAAAGGAACTGGTAAATGGACATCGATTAACGCGTTAGAATTGGGTATTCCATTAACAATTATTACAGAATCAGTATTTGCTCGTTTTATTTCATCCATAAAAGAAGAACGTGTCAATGCTTCCAAATTATTAAATGGACCAGACGCTACATTTGACGGTGACAAAGATGAATTCTTAGAAAAAATTCGTAAAGCTTTATATATGAGTAAAATTTGTTCTTATGCTCAAGGTTTTGCTCAAATGCGCAAAGCAAGTGAAGAAAACGAATGGAATCTTAAATTGGGCGATTTAGCTATGATTTGGCGCGAAGGTTGTATCATCCGTGCACAATTCTTGCAAAAAATTAAAGATGCATATGATAATAATTCAGAATTACAAAACTTATTATTAGACCCTTACTTTAAAGGTATTGTAACTGAATATCAAGATGCATTAAGAGATGTCGTAGCTACAGGTGTTCGTAATGGCGTGCCTACACCAGGTTTCTCAGCTAGTATTAATTACTATGATAGTTATCGTTCAGAGAACTTACCTGCTAACTTAATCCAAGCTCAACGCGATTACTTTGGCGCTCATACTTATGAACGTAAAGACAAAGAAGGCGTATTCCATACACAATGGGTTGAAGAATAATATTTAAGAGTCTGAGATATTAGTATGTTATTGGCTATGAACTATTGACTGGATTGAAAATAAGCTTATACTAAGCTTTTGTCATTCCTAGTCAACCTTGCCGGAGCGGGACAGAATTCATTATGAATTCGTAGTCCCGCTCCCTTCTTATCATTTTATGCAAACGTTTGCATAATTATTTTACTTTTACCTATTAAATGTTATAGAATTCCTATTGAAAGCGTTTACTATAAAAGAGGTGATTTTACGGTAACAATTAAAGACGTGGCAAGGTATGCAAATGTCTCACCATCAACTGTTTCAAGAGTCATTAAAGGTAACAAGAAAATTAGTTTAGCCACTATCCAAAAGGTACAAACAGCGATGGATGAATTAAATTACTTCCCTAATCAAGCTGCACGTACACTTATAACTAAAAAAACAAACACAATCGGTCTTATCTTCAAAAGTGAAACAAATCTATTGCGCCAAAATCCATTCTATAATGATGTGATTACTGGCATAAGTAACACATGTAATCAATTTAATTATGCTACCAATACAACAGTTTCAAATAATGAAGAAGATTTGTTTAAAGAGGTTCAATATTTTATAGATAGCAAAAAAGTGGATGGATTTATATTACTTTATTCCAAAGAAAATGATCCTATCTTTCAATTATTAGTTAATCTAGATATACCGTTTGTTGTTATTGGTAAAAATTATAATAAAAATGATGTCATCCATATTGATAATGATAATATTGAAGCAGCATATAAACTAACTGATTGGTTAATCCTACAAGGCTATCAAGATATTCTATTTTTGTCCGAAAAAGGCAATTATGCAGTTTCCGCAGATCGAACAATTGGCTATCAACAAGCAATGATCGATGCGAGTTTATATCCTAAAGCACACAACATATCAAATCAGCGCCAAGATTTACAACAATTTGTCAAATACTTATTATGCTTACAGCAATTACCTCATGCTATTATCACTTCCGATGCAATGCTTAATCTACACCTTTTAAGCGTGTTATATGATAATCATGTGTTTATTCCAAAAGATATAGGCACTGCAACATTTAATTATTCATTTATAACCGAAAGTGCTTCACCACCACAAACGTGTATCAATATAAATACAGAATGTTTAGGACAAACTGCTGCAACACAAATCATTAATCTATTAGCACAACAACAACTATCTAATGTAGAAAATCAAAACATCTATATACCAACATCAATCATTCAACGTCAATCAACTCAAATAAATATAAAGGAGTAGGTACTATGTCAATTAAAAGAAATTGGTGGAAAGAAGCGGTCGCATATCAAGTGTATCCTAGAAGCTTTAATGACAGTAATAATGATGGTATCGGGGATTTACCCGGTCTCATTGCTAAGTTAGATTACTTAAAAGATTTAGGCATTGATGTCATTTGGTTAAGTCCAATGTATCAATCACCTAATGATGATAATGGGTATGATATAAGTGATTATCAAGCAATCATGGATGAATTTGGTACAATGTCTGACTTTGATCAACTGTTAAATGAAATTCATGCACGTGATATGAAATTGATTTTAGACTTAGTTGTTAATCATACTTCTGATGAGCATCCATGGTTTATAGAATCAAAATCAAGCAAGAATAACCCCAAACGCGATTGGTATATATGGCGAGATCCTAAAGAAGACGGTTCAGAGCCAAATAACTGGGAAAGTATCTTTAATGGATCTACTTGGGAATATGATACTCAAACACAACAATATTATTTCCATCTATTTAGTAAAAAACAACCCGATTTAAATTGGCATAATCCTGAAGTAAGAACAGCCATATTCGACATGATGAATTGGTGGTTTGATAAAGGAATTGATGGATTTCGAGTTGATGCAATTACTCATATTAAGAAAACATTTGAAGCAGGGGATTTACCAGTTCCAATTGGTAAATCCTATGCACCTGCCTTTGATGTTGATATGAATCAACCAGGTATACAAGCGTGGCTTCAGGAAATGAAAGATAAATCTTTGAGTCATTATGATATTATGACAGTGGGTGAAGCAAATGGTGTTAATCCAGATAATGCAGAAGAGTGGGTAGGCGAGGACGAAGGAAAATTTAATATGATTTTTCAATTTGAACATCTCGGATTATGGTCAACAGGAGACCAAAAATTTAATGTCAACGCCTACAAAAATGTCTTAAATCATTGGCAAAAACGTCTCGAAGGCATAGGGTGGAATGCATTATTTATTGAAAATCATGACCAACCACGTAGAGTTTCAACATGGGGAGATGATAAAAAATATTGGTATGAGTCGGCGACAAGCCACGCTGTAGTTTATTTCTTACAACAAGGTACACCATTTATCTATCAAGGACAAGAAATAGGTATGACCAACTATCCATTTGAAAGCATAGAGACATTTAATGATATAGCTGTAAAAAATGAATATCAAATTGTGAAAAAGTCAGGTGGAGACGTTGAAAAACTACTAGACAAGTATAAAATGGAAAATCGTGATAACGCGCGTACACCAATGCAATGGGATGATAGTGTGAATGGTGGATTTACAGAAGGGCAACCATGGTTTCCAGTCAATACTAACTATAAAACGATCAATGTTAAAGTGCAATTAAGTAATGAACATTCTGTATTGAATTTTTATAAAAAATTAATTAAATTAAAAAAATCTGATGACATTTATACTTATGGTCAATTTGATTTAGTAGATGCTGATAATTCTAAAATATTTGCATACACACGCACACTTGGAGATAAAACTGTTGTAGTAGCAGCTAATTTAACAAAAACTGAAGCAAAACTTAATTTACCATTTGATATTACGCATGCCAAGATTAAATTACACAATTATCCAAGTGAAGTAATTCTGGAAAAAGTCCAACCATATGAATGTTTTGTTGCAGAACTTTAGTTTGACCACTATAATATTGGCAGTAGTTGACTGGATTGAAAATACGCTAATACCAAGCTTTTTCAATCCTAGTCAACCTTGCCGGGGCGGGACTACGAATTCATTATGAATTCTGTACCGCAAAGGGTCTTGCAAAAATACATCTCATTTATGCGTAATTTCACATCAACATACTTAAAAAAGGCCAGTTCCTATATTATTTCAATAGAAATTGCTTTTTTATTTGTCCAAGAACTTTATGTCCCAGACTTGTCGTTTGTCACATTATTCTATTTCATCTTCTGAATCTAAATGATATGTTTCTTGTTGTATTGGTAACCAAAGTTGAATTTTAGTTGGTTGTTCAAAAGATATCTCATGTGGATATATCTCGACATAAAGGCTATCTCGTTCATAAGGCAATGTTAATTGCAAACTCGTTTCAATAAAATGCCATGCTTCATTTACAGCATAATCTATCTCACCGTGCAGATTAAACTTTGCATAATGACGACCAGGTAAGCGTCTACTTTCTAAATGCATCGGGTATCGATCACTAGGAACGCCGACAAATATTTCCAACCCGTTGTCTAAAGGACAACTAATGACAAATAATTCATAAGGGCTTACATTATTATACTTTAATAAATCTTTAATCTTACCATCAAGGTATAAATCTTCTAAAAAGTCTGGAACATTAAATGGATTGGACAGTTGGTTTGTATTAATATATCGTGCATGCCCAACCAGCGCAATATCGCTGGTTTCTTCTAATCTATAGGGAAATGGTTCACGCTCTGTTGTAGATAATTTTATGTATACTCTTTTTTGAATTTTAAGTTCATTTTTTTTAGTAGATGCTTGAATAGGTGAGAGACCATGAAAACGACTAAAATCATTTGCAAAATCATTTGCATTAGCATATTGATACTTTTTTGCAACATCAACAAGACGTGATGAATTTTGTATCATATCTTCTGCTGCAAGTGTCATTTTTCTTGCTTGAGCATAATTTGATGGAGATAAACCCACAATCATTTTAAATGATTGGTCGAGATGGTAAGGTGAAAGACCAACGTAATCACTTAATTCCTGCAAATTAAACGGCTCGGTAATGCGGTCTTCAATATAAACAATGGCCTGTTGTAGCTGCTTAATAACGTCCAAAACTTTCACTCCAATAAATTTCAATCATTACATTATATTTTACAATAATTTCACTAAATATACACCAATTACGGTCACATTAATTTAAAAATAAAAGAACAGCACTCGAATACATAAAACGATATGCTGCTCTTTATGTTTTTATTGAATATCGTCCCACCAGTGATTACCATCTCGGCTTAATAATAAATCGCTTTCAAGCGGACCATTAGTTCCAGATTCATAATTAGGAAATACAGGGTCATTTAATGTCCATTCTTCTTGAATGATATCGACAAATTTCCATGTTGATTTTAATTCTTCCCAATGCGTGAAGTTAGTCGCATCTCCTTTTAGACAATCAAAAAGTAAGTTTTCATACGCATCAACTGTGTTCATTTTATCTTGAGCACTCATTGCATAAGATAGTTGAACTGGTTCAGTTTCGATACCTTGGATGCTTTTTTTAGCGTTTAAATGCAGTGAAATACCTTCATTTGGTTGGATATTAATGACTAATAAGTTAGAATCTAACAGCTTATCTGATTCATAATATAAATTCATTGGAACTTCTTTAAACTCAACTACAACTTGAATTGTTTTTGACTTCATACGTTTGCCTGTACGGATATAAAACGGTACACCAGCCCATCTAAAGTTGTCTATCATTAATTTACCTGACACAAACGTTGGCGTGTTAGAATCATTTGCTACTCGATCCTCATCTCTATAAGCCTTAACTGGCTTATTATTAATATAACCTTCACCATATTGGCCACGTACAAAGTTTTGTTTAACTTCTTCTGGCTCTAATTTACGTAAAGATTTTAATACTTTTACCTTTTCGGCACGTATATCTTCGCTTTTTAAACTAATAGGTGCTTCCATGGCAAGTAAAGCCACCATTTGAAGCATATGGTTTTGCACCATATCTTTTAATGCACCACTTGATTCATAGTATCCTCCACGATCTTCAACACCTAATAATTCTGATGATGTTACTTGAATATTTGAAATATATTTATTATTCCATAAAGGCTCAAACATCGCGTTGGCAAATCTTAACACTTCAATGTTTTGCACCATATCTTTACCTAAATAATGATCAATTCTATATATTTCTTCTTCTTTGAACGATCTTCTAATTTGTTTGTTTAAAGATTCTGCAGATTTCAAATCACTGCCAAATGGTTTTTCTATAACTAGACGTTTGAAACCATGTGTATTAGTAAGACTAGATGTTTTTAAGAAATCTGAAATAATACCAAAGAATTGAGGTGCCATAGCTAAATAGAATAGGCGATTACCTTGTAATTGATATTGCTTATCTAATTCATTTGAAAAAGTTAACAACGATTGATAACTTGCCTCATCATTGACATCATGACGATGATAATAGACATGCGTCATAAATTCATCTAATAAGTCTGTATTGCCTACATGGTGTTGTATAGAAGATGCAACTTGTTGACGAAATTCATCATTTGTTAAATCTCGGCGACCAATTCCGATGATAGCAATATGTTCATCAAGATTATTTTGTTGAAATAAATGGAAAAGAGATGGGAAAAGCTTTCTGTGACTTAAATCACCAGTTGCTCCAAAAATTGTAATTAAACAAGGAATATGTTTGTTTTTTGTACTCAAGATCAAAACCTCAATTCTTTAGGGATATGATTTTCTTATTATAAAATAAAAGGGACAGGTATTCATATCTTTTTGCTTATATTATACTTTATTTCTTATTATAACAATTGTCATTACTTATGATAAAATATATTGAAGTAAAGGAGGCATATGCATGGAAGTAACGTTTTTTGGTACGAGCGCAGGCTTGCCTACAAAAGAAAGAAATACACAAGCAATTGCTTTAAATTTGGAACCTTACTCTAATTCAATATGGCTATTTGATGTAGGCGAAGGAACACAACATCAAATTTTACATCATTCCATTAAACTCGGTAAAGTTGATCATATTTTTATAACGCATATGCACGGCGATCATATTTTTGGATTACCAGGTTTATTAACAAGTCGCTCATTTCAAGGAGGAGAAAGTAAACCTTTAACTTTGGTTGGCCCTCATGGAATCAAGGCATTTGTTGAAACAACTTTAAGCTTATCTGAATCTCACTTGAATTATCCAATTACTTTTATAGAAATCGACGATGGCTTTAGTTATCATCATAATGGGTTTAAGGTAACTGCAAAGGTTCTAAACCATGGCATTGTATCTTATGGTTACAGAGTTGAAGCGCCTACAACACCAGGTAAAATTAATGTCGAAGCTTTGAAAGCACTCGGACTTGAGCCAGGTCCTAAATACCAAGAAGTTAAGGATAACGATACATTTGAATTTAATAATATTATTTATAAATCCCAAGACTTTAAAGGATTAGCAAAACCAGGTCCAATCATAGCAATATTTGGAGATACTAAGCCATGTGCCAACGAGAAAATCATAGCACAGGACGCTCAGTTAATGATTCATGAAGCTACATACATAGAAGGGGATAAAGTATTAGCAAATAACTATCATCATAGTCATATAGATGATGTATTTCAGCTTATTCATCAGGCACATGTTAAGCAAACATTAATCACTCATATGAGTAATCGCTATAATAAAGAGGATATTCATCACATTTATAATCATCTTTTGCAGCAAGACAATGTACCTAATTTCATATTTGTAAACGATTTCGACACTTTCAAAATTGAATAAAAATAAATAATATATAAAATAGAGTAGCACAGAAAATCAGTTTAACTTAAAGATTTCTATGCTACTCTATTTAATGTTTTAATTGTATTAGTTATCATTTTTAGATAATTCTATACTTCTTTTAACAGCCGCATTTAAACAGTCTTCAAATATACCCGATATATTATGCTCTGCAAGCGCATCTAACCCTGCTTGCGTAGTACCACCCTTGGATGTAATATTTTTCCTAAGCTGTTCCATACTTAAATCTGAACGTTCAATCATCTTACTCGTACCAATTATAAGATTACGGATTGATTCTTCTACTTGACGCTTCTCTAAACCAAGATTTGTCCCGGCTTTGACATATTGTTCAAATACATGGTAAAGGAAAGCTGGACCACTTCCAGTAATTGCTGTCACTTGATGTAAATGACTTTCGTCAACTTCTATTACAGAACCAAAGGCGTTTACCAAATCAATCACTTCTTGCTTAGCAGTTGGTCCAAAATTATTTGAAAAGCTAATACCTGTGACTGAATGACCCACTTGGGCATTTGTATTAGGCATGATACGCGCTACTGGCTGATTAACTTCAAGTTGCTGTTTAATATAATCAATAGGCAGTCCTGCCATGATTGATATAAAGCGATTATTATCTTGTATATATGGACGAATGCGTTTGGCAACAGTTTCAAAATCATGTGGTTTTGTTCCTAAAAAAACATAATCTGCACCTTTTAATAAAGCTGCATCATCATAACTATATTCAACACCTAAGCGAGTTGAAAATGTTTTAAGGCGCTCTTCATTAGATTTATTCGTAAGATAAATGTCATTTGATTCTAACTTATTTGCATTAATAATACCTGTGAAAATAGCTTGAGCCATATTACCTGCACCATAAAAAACAAGTTTCATTATTATATCAATTCCTTCCCCTTTTGATAGATACATAGTAACATAACTATAAAATATGGTCGAAATTGATACTAAAAGGAGAACAAAATGATAGGTAAACATTATGTTGTAACTGGAGGAACAAGTGGCTTAGGCTTAGAAATTGTAAAAGCATTGCTAAGTCATGGCGCAAAAGTGACCTTAATCATAAGAGACATAGAGAAGTATCAATCATTGTCGTTAAATAAATACAAAGGACAAATTCAAACAATATGTTGTGATTTAGAACAACAAAATGACATTATAGCACTTACTTCACAATGGTCAGAAACTATTGATGGCATTATTTATAGCTCAGGTTTAGGTTACTTTAAATCTATAGCCGCTCATTCAAATAAGGAAATGATAGAAACTTATGCAGTTAATTTACTTGGATTTCATTTGCTCTTTTATGGTTTAGCACCTTATTTAGTTAATGGGGCATCAATCGTAGCTATTTCAAGCCAAGCTGCTTTTGTTACTCAAGCACATGCCGCACATTACAGTGCATCTAAAGCAGCTTTAAACGCTTCGTTAAACGCATTAAGAATAGAATCACCTGAATTACATATTATGGTTGTTAATGCTGGTCCGATTCGAACGCCATTTCATAAAAAAGCAGACCCCACGATGACATATGCAACAAAGTATAGTCGTCTAATGATTGAACCTGAACAGTTAGCACACCGAGTTATTAAAGGCATAATTAGAAAAGAGCAAGAAATAAATCAACCGACATGGATGCATCAAATGCTCAAAATATATCAACTTGCTCCAAGAACATTTGAACGTATTTTTGCACCATTATTTAAAAATAAAATGTAATGAAATAATTTGTAGGCTAAACATTAAAGATGTTAAAACTGAAATTTCTATTGATAACATATGTTGCTTCATGTCATTATTCTTATTCATAAGGCACCTCATTCATTGCGATTATTAACGAATATTAAATGATACAAAAGCGCCATACTTTTTTAAAAGCACTTCACCGTAAAATGACATGTAAATACATAATATTTATAACAAAACTCATGAGAAAACAGTGCCGGGGCCCCAACAAAGAGAAATGCAAAAGCATTTCACCAAGCAAAGCAAGTTGGGGTG
>NZ_KV809462.1:215811-345755 GCF_001812565.1 Staphylococcus sp. HMSC059F04
AGCATTTCACCAAGCAAAGCAAGTTGGGGTGGGGAGGATGAGACAGCGCCCTATGAAGACGAACCAATAAAATACAAATTGTTGAATATAAAAGAAGCGCAAAAAGTCTGGGACATCATGATGTCTTAACTTATGAACTAATATTGGCAATAGTTGACTAGGATTGAAAAAAGCTTGATTTAAACATATTTTCAATCCTAGTCAACCTTATCAG
The DNA here is from genome assembly GCF_001812565.1 of Staphylococcus sp. HMSC059F04. Classification (NCBI taxonomy): domain Bacteria; kingdom Bacillati; phylum Bacillota; class Bacilli; order Caryophanales; family Staphylococcaceae; genus Staphylococcus; species Staphylococcus sp. HMSC059F04. The sequence continues at coordinate 216,026 of NZ_KV809462.1, forward strand.
GGCAGGACTACGAATTTATAATAAATTCTGTTCCGCTCTCTTTGCGCTAATATTTTATTTTTGATGTCCAAGCTGTTTTCCTAAGTTAAATGCTGCGTATATTCTATATTTTTTACACGATGACGCGCTGCTTTAACTTTGTCTAAACTAAGTTTAATTAAATAATTATGCACATTTTCTTCAAGTTGCTTCACTGAACTTGCGCCAACAATAATAGATCCTAATGCATCATGTGACACTAAATAGTTAAATGATAACGCACTTAAATTATTATCAATTTCTTTAATAGAAGCAATTGTTTCACCTAAATCATGATGCGTATAATCAAATATACCTTCTTGAAATTTACTATCTAATACATCAATACTATTAGCAGTTAATAATCCTTTAAATACGGGGCCACGAGCGAGTAACTTAACTTGCTTTGCATGGATTTGTTCTAATAAGCGTTCTGGGCGATTATCTATCAGATTAAATTGCGACATAATTGTATCAATTTGACTATGCTTCAAGTAATAGTCAATAACATTTGGACGAATGGATGAAATACCGTATGAACGTATGATACCTTCTTGCTTCAATTCATCAAAGGCACTAATCGTTTCATCTAAAGGATCATCGATAGTCCCACCATGCAATTGATATAAATCAATATGTTCCATTTTTAGACGCTTCAGCGATTGTTTCACGCCTTCTTTAATATGTTTCTTAGAAGGATCCCAAGTTGTCTGACCATTATCTAATAGACGGTTACCTACTTTTGTACCAACGATGATATCACCACGATTATGGTATTTTTTAAGTGCTTTCCCTACAAGTTCTTCATTCATTCCACGGTCATACATATCAGCCGTATCAAAATAAGTAATACCATGCTCGATAGCACAATCAATAATAGATTGAGCAGTTTTAAAATTTGTTCCTAAACTCATGCAACCTAAACCTAATTCAGAAATTTCTATGCCACTCTTTAAAATATTTTTTTGCATGTCCTAGCTCCTTTCGATACACTTTAATTAACGCATTTATCTTATCAATATATCCATCTAAATGAAAGAGGAGTGAATAAATAATGGACTTTACAGAAACGACCATTGATAGAACAGTTATTTATAATGGGAAAATCATAGACCTGGAACTTCATGAAGTGGAATTACCGAATGGCAAAAGAGCCAAACGTGAACTTATTTATCATAATGGTGCCGTAGCAGTATGTGCGGTGACCCCTGAGAATGAAGTTTTATTAGTTAAACAATATCGCAAGCCAATTGAGCAACCTTTATTAGAAATTCCAGCTGGTAAATTAGAACAAGGAGAGCAACTTGAAAGTGCAGCTAAAAGAGAATTGTCTGAAGAGACAGGGTATGTTGCTGAACATCTTGTGCATATAACGGATATGTATGGTTCTCCTGGCTTTTCAAATGAAAAATTATCTATCTACTTTACTAACAAATTATCACCTGGCAAGATGCATTTAGACGATGATGAATTTGTCGAATTACATAAAATACCTTTAACAGAGATAAGCCAACGATTAGCAACTAATGAAATCACCGATGCAAAAACAATCATCGCACTACAATATTTACTGATACATTATAATAATTCTAAATAATAAGCAGTCTTACTTGCGTTTTATTGATAATATTGGTACTTTATAAATGAGAATTTTATCAGTATAGATTAAAATGATTATAATTTTTAGTAGAGGGGTGAAGCTTCCGTGGAAGACCGTTTAAATCGCGTGAAGCAACAATTACAACAATCTTCATATAAATTAACACCTCAACGTGAAGCAACAGTGAGCGTTTTAATTGAAAATGAAAAGGACCATTTAAGTGCAGAAGATGTATATTTGAAGGTAAAGGATCGTGCTCCAGAAATTGGGTTAGCCACTGTCTATCGTACGTTAGAATTATTAGCAGAATTAAAAGTAGTAGACAAGATTAATTTTGGTGACGGCGTTGCCCGCTTCGATTTAAGAAAAGAAGGTGCTAAACATTTTCATCATCATTTAGTTTGTATGGAGTGTGGTCGTGTTGATGAAATTGAAGAAGATTTATTACCACAAGTCGAAGAACGTGTGGAAACTGAATTTAATTTTAAAATTTTAGATCATCGCTTAACATTTCATGGCATATGTGCTGAATGTCAAGCTAAAGGTAAAGGAGATAACAAATCCTCTTAAAGACACTTTGTTACATCCCGTTTTAAAGAGGTTATGACATGAATACAATCATAGAAGAATATTTAAAATTTATTCAAATTGAAAAGGGATTAAGTCCAAATACGATTGGTGCCTATCGTAGAGATTTAGATAAATATAAACTTTATCTTGAAACACGATATATTGAACATATCGACTTTATAGACCGTCAAACGATACAAGAGTGTTTAGGTTACTTAATTGATCAAGGAAGTTCGGCTAAATCGTTAGCTCGTTTTATTTCAACTATTAGAAGTTTTCATCAATTTGCATTACGAGAAAAGTATGCCGCAAAAGATCCAACTGTATTACTTGAAACACCGAAATACGAGAAAAAATTACCTGATGTTCTTGAAATAGATGAAGTTGTATGTTTATTAGAAGCGCCAGATTTATCTAAAAAAAATGGCTATAGAGATCGCACAATTCTTGAATTAATGTATGCAACTGGTATGCGTGTTTCCGAACTCGTGCATATTGAAATAGAAAACATTAATGTCATAATGGGCTTTGTACGTGTGTTTGGTAAAGGTGATAAAGAACGCATTATTCCATTAGGTGATACTGTCATAGATTATTTAAAGACTTATATGAAAGAGATTCGACCACAATTGCTTAAAAGCACGGTTACGAATGTATTGTTTTTAAATATGCATGGTAAACCATTATCTCGACAAGGTATTTGGAAAATGATTAAACAATATGGCATAAAATCAAATATTACGAAAACATTAACGCCACATACTTTAAGACATTCATTTGCAACACATTTATTAGAAAACGGTGCTGATTTAAGAGCAGTTCAAGAAATGCTTGGACATTCAGACATATCAACTACGCAATTATATACTCATGTTTCTAAAGCACAAATCAGGCAAATATATAATCAATATCATCCAAGGGCATAATAAAGATTAATGTCAGTCACTAAAATCTTTATTATGACTCTTTTTCTTTTTAGCTAATATTCTAGCTTGGTTTACAGCAGAGCGATCTCTTAATTTATGGTGATGAATAATATAGTCATCGGTTAACGTTTCTGGTTCAAAGAAATAATCTGAATGAAAACGTTTGACGATTAATTCTGCTTCAGACGTCATAGGCAAATAGATAGGAATAAACTCATGCTGCTTTGTAACCTGATAAATTTTCTCTTCTATTAGCTGTTGGTATGCTTCAATGTTTAATGGTAATTGATGTGTTTCTACCGCATTGCATATCGTAACTAGTGCTTTTTTATAACTTTTTAAAGCACCTTTATAATTATGTCGTCTATGGTGATATGAAGCTGTTGTAAATAAAATTAAACTCACAATAGCATCTTGCTTTGAATATGATGGTTGCTCTTTCCATGCATCTTCTAAAATATCATGACATAAAAAGTAATGTTGATGTCTGTGAAATTGATAAAAAAATTCAATAAGTGCTTTTTCCAAATAAATACATCCTTCATTTTAAATATATCTACTATTCATGCTATAATATTTTTGATAAATATGCACAATAGATGCAATATGAGGTAGATAAAAATGTATGAAGTAAAATTAGACGCTTTTAGCGGTCCACTCGATTTATTGCTCCATTTAATTCAGAAATATGAAATAGATGTTTATGACATTCCAATGAAAACATTAACTGAGCAATATATGCAATATGTACATACGATGAAGCGTCTAGAAATTAATATTGCTAGTGAATATCTCGTTATGGCGTCTGAACTCTTAATGATTAAAAGTAAATTACTTCTACCTCAATCAGATGATCATGTAGAATTTGAAGAAGATCCACGTGAAGATTTAGTAGGTAGACTAATTGAATATCAAAACTATAAAGAATATACAGAAATACTTGATAGTATGAAAGCAGAACGAGATCTCTACTTTACAAAACATCCGACAGATTTATCTCATTTAGAAACTAATGAAAGTTGGGATAAATCAAACACCATTGATTTGACAGAACTGATTGTTGCTTATCAAAGAGTGAAAAATCGCGTTGAGTATCACACACCAAAAACTGTAGAAATCAGTAAAGAAACATTCACTATTGAAGAAGCAACAGAAATTGTAACGACAAGATTACGTACACAAACAGCGTTTAATTTTTTCAGCTTATTTACTTTTCATGAACCAATTGAACAAGTCGTTACGCATTTTCTTGCTATTTTAGAAATGTCTAAGGCTGGCATAATAAACATAAGTCAAAAGCAAAATTTTGATGATATTGATATTGTAAGGGGAGTGAATTATCAAGTTGGATAAACAAGCAATCTTAGAGGCATTATTATATACAGCTGGCGATGAAGGTATTGACACAAAACAATTACTAGAGATACTGGACATTACTAAACCACAATTGATTGAATTAATCGATAATTATTCATCTCAAGGACTAGAAATTCATCACTACGGTCAAACTTATGTATTAACTACAAAAAAAGATGCTGCTAATTATATTGAAAAACTCGTTCAACAAAAGTCAAATATGAAATTATCACAAGCTGCAATGGAAACGTTATCAATCGTTGCTTATAATCAACCTATTACACGTAGTGATATTGAATTAATACGAGGTATTAATTCAGATGGTGCTGTTAGAACATTAGTTGCTCGTGGTATGATTGAAGCTAAAGATGTTGAACATTCAAGAAGCCATCACTTGTATACAACTGAATTATTTTTAAATGTATTTGGATTAGAAACAATAGAAGATTTACCAACTACCGAAGAAGATGATGAAGAAATGGAAGGTTTCTTTAGTCAATTAGTTAATCAAAAGGGAGAATGATTATGAGCAAAGAACTAGAGCGATTGCAAAAAAGAATTGCTAATAGTGGTTATACGTCTAGAAGAAAAGCTGAAACATTGATTACTGAAGGTAAAGTCAAAGTGAATGGAGAAGTTGTCACTGAACTTGGCACAAAAGTAAAACCATCAGATCAAGTTGAAGTAGAAGGAATCAAAATGGAACAAGAAGATAAAATATATATTCTGTTTCATAAACCAGCGCAAGTCATTACTAGTGTATCAGATGACCGTGGAAGAACAGTTGTGACTGACTATTTTAAAGACTTAGATACTAGAATATATCCTGTTGGTCGTTTAGATTACGATACATCCGGAGTATTACTACTAACAAATGATGGTGAGTTCACTAATCTTATGACCCATCCACGGTACCATATACCAAAAACATATGTTGCCAAACTCAAAGGTTACCTTATGCGCGAAGAAGTAAAAGCACTTGAAGCAGGAATAGAACTTGAAGATGGTTTAACTCAACCCGCTACTGTTAAAATTAAACGCCAAGATAAAGACAAAAATACAACGTTAGTTGAGATTACCATTAGTGAAGGACGAAATCGACAAGTACGTCGTATGTTTGAGCATTTTGGCCATAGCGTTAATAAATTAACACGTATACAATTCGGTTCACTAAATTTAAAAGGTCTTAACGCTGGAGAAGGACGCGTATTAACACCTCATGAAGTAAAAGTATTACGTCATCAAGCAGAAAACAGCAATTAGTAAGCGGTTACATGTAGTTTGTTGAAGTTAATTTTATGGTTATAAAATCATTGCTAATTTTTTCACAATCAAATTTGAAATTAGAGATTTAACAATTACCATATGCTATAATAAACAAGAAAATAGCATGTGTAGGAGGTATATGAATTAATGAGTAAGGAAATACTTATCGTAGATGATGAAGACAGAATTAGAAGATTACTCAAATTATACTTAGAGAGAGAATCTTTTAACATTCATGAGGCTAGTGACGGCAAAGAAGCCTATGAATTAGCCATGGACCACAATTATGCATGCATACTTTTAGACTTAATGCTTCCTGAAATGGATGGAATCGAGGTCGCATCAAAACTACGGGAGCATAAAGATACACCTATCATTATGCTTACTGCTAAAGGCGAAGAAACTAACCGAGTTGAAGGATTCGAATCAGGTGCTGATGATTATATTGTTAAACCATTCTCTCCACGTGAAGTGGTCTTAAGAGTGAAAGCGCTATTAAGACGTACACAATCAACAAGCGCCGAACAAAGCGAGCCTCATGCGAGAGATATCATAGAATTTAATCATTTACTTATTGATAATGATGCGCATCGTGTATTAGCTGATAATCAACAAGTTAACTTAACACCCAAAGAATATGAACTACTAATATATTTAGCTAAAACACCAAACAAAGTATTTGATAGAGAACAATTACTTAAAGAAGTTTGGCATTATGAATTTTATGGTGACTTAAGAACTGTTGATACCCATGTTAAACGCTTAAGAGAAAAACTTAATCGTGTTTCAGAAGATGCAGCACAAATGATTCAAACAGTATGGGGTGTTGGCTACAAATTTGAAGTTAGAGCTAGCGATGAGCCGACTAAATAGTGTTGTAATAAAACTGTGGTTAACTATTATCTTTATAGTAACGACAGTTTTAATTTTATTAAGTGCTGCATTAATAACTTTTATTCAATACTATTATACTGAGCAAACAGAAAAATCAATTCGTGATGATGCCAAAAGAATCAGTCATGTTGTTGAAACATCTAAAAATAAAAAGTTAGCTATTGAACATAGCCAAAAACTGATTAGTGGTTCTGGTGGCGTTATTATTATGAAAGACAAGTCAACACATCATAATGCTAAAGAGTCACAATTAAATAATCAAATGTTGGCTGAAATTAATCAAAACGAACACTTTTCTCCAGTGTTTAATAAAGGTCAATCTGCAACTCAAAATGTAACATTAAAACATAATGACCATTCTCGTTCTTATATCTTACTGGGTTATCCTATGAAAGCTCAAAAGGGAAGTCACAGTCATTATAGTGGCGTCTTTATTTATCAGGATTTAAAATCCATAGAAGATACCAATAACGCTATTACGATTATTATTCTGATAACTGCAATTATTTTCCTAGGTATTTCAACTGTCTTCGCCTTTTTCCTATCTAATAGAATTACTAAACCACTTAGAAAGCTTAGAAATCAGGCTAAAAGTGTTTCTAAAGGGGATTATTCTCAAATTTCATCTGTAACAACTAAAGATGAAATTGGTGAACTATCTCGTGCATTAAACGACATGAGTTTCGAAATTCAGGAAAATGTTCAAGCGCTATCAACATCAAAAAATATTCGTGATAGTTTAATTAATTCAATGGCTGAAGGTGTTGTAGGTATCAATGATCATCGCGACATTATATTATCAAATAAAATGGCAGATGAAATTTTACCAACTATTGATCAATCTATGTATGAACGAATTGAAGACCAAATCGAAGATACTTTTACAAGTAAAGGCACAGAATTTCGAGAATACGATTTTGACACACGCTATTATGTCTTCATTATGAGTTACATTCCTCAGATTCAAGAAGATGGTCGCAGTGGAATTGTCGTTATTATTCGTGATATGACTAATGAGCATAACTTAGATCAAATGAAAAAAGATTTCATTGCTAATGTTTCTCATGAATTGCGTACACCTATTTCATTATTACAAGGATATACAGAATCAATTGTTGACGGTATCGTTACAGAACCAGAAGAAATTAAAGAGTCATTATCAATTGTCTTAGATGAAACAAATAGGCTCAATCGTTTAGTTAATGAATTACTCAATGTTGCAAGAATGGATGCTGAAGGGTTATCTGTTAATAAAGAGAGACAACCTATTGCACCATTATTAAACAAAATACAAACAAAGTATAGACAACAAGCTAGTGATTTATCATTAAATATGTACTTAACTCCAGAAACTAATGACGCATTGTGGTACTACGATTCTGATCGAATCGATCAAGTGCTCACAAATCTTATTGATAATGCTACAAGATATACTCAACCTGGTGATACAATTTCTATTACTAGCGAAGATACTGATAAGTACAATGTGCTTCACATAAATGATACAGGCAGTGGTATTGCTCCTGAACATTTAAATCTTGTTTTTGATCGCTTTTACAAGGTTGAAGCATCCAGAACACGTGGCAAACAAGGAACCGGCTTAGGATTATTCATTTGTAAAATGATTATAGAAGAACATGGAGGTACGATCACTGTATCAAGTGTCGTTGGAGAGGGAACAACATTTACAATCAAGTTACCGAAGCCTTAATCTTCAGGCTTATTTATAAAATTTATCAAAGATAATATCACTGAATTCAGACAGGGACATAAACCCGCAAATAATAGTACAAAGATGATTTAAAATTAAAAATCGTCTTTGTGCTTTTTATATTCAATACTTTGTATGATTGGCTCGCATGCTTAGGAGACTACTTCAGCTTGCTTTGTTAGAAAAAAATGTTTAGTCAGTTTTTTCTGTATTGGACTTTGACTTAATATAAAAATAAGGACGAAGGCTATTTAAGCAGAGACATTTATGAGCCGGCCTGACCTTATATATAGTTAATATCAGTTAAAACATATTGAGATTAACTATGCAAGATATATTGGCAGTAGTTGACTGGATTGAAAATATCCTTATACCAAGCTTTTTCAATCCTAGTCAACCTTTCTGATGCGGAACTACGAAATCATAATGAATTCTGTCCCGCTCTCAATCATCATCTCTTACCGGGCAACTTTATTGCTTTGCGGCTAGTGTTGTCGTATGATTAATGACGTAAAATATTTTAAAATTCATCTTCGGGGTAGGGTGTAATTCCCAACCGGCAGTAAATAAAGCCTGCGACCTGCTTGTGTTCAACAAGCGGCTGATCTAGTGCGAATCTAGAGCCGACAGTATAGTCTGGATGGGAGAAGATGGAGGTTTATTTGTTGCGAACAATTTCCCTCCAATTCTTTGCAAGATGAATGGAAGGAGAAAACTACATATGCAACAAAATAAACGTCTAATAACCATCAGCATGTTAAGTGCCATTGGCTTTGTTTTGACTTTTTTAAAGTTTCCACTACCTTTTTTTCCGCCATACTTAACATTAGATTTCAGTGATGTCCCTACATTGTTAGCAACTTTTTCAATGGGTCCTATAGCAGGTATTATAGTGGCATTTATTAAAAATTCGCTTAATTTTTTCTTTAATATGGGAGACCCAGTAGGTCCTGTGGCTAATTTCTTAGCCGGTATAAGTTTCTTACTTACAGCATATTATGTTAATAAAAGAGGACATGATGCTAATAAAGCAATGATAACTGCATTAGTCATGGCTACATTAGTTATGACCATTGTACTTAGTATTTTAAATTATTTCGTATTGTTGCCACTATATGGCATGATTTTCAACTTAGCAGATATTGTAAAAAATATAAAAATCATTATCGTCTCTGGTATCATACCGTTTAATATTATCAAAGGGGCAATCATCTCAATCATATTTATACTTTTATATCGCAGAATTAAAAGCGTACTTAAATAATTAACAGGTAAATGAAACTTTTAAAAATACGCTTGTAAATACAAAGCAGGCAATGTTCCCATTTGAGAAATATTGCCTGCAATTATTATAATTAATTTTTTGCTTTAACTACTAATCTACTATATATAAAATAGCTATGTGCTATTCGAATTTTAAAGCATCACCATCAAAAGGTTCTTCTTCTATTTTGATGGAATCAGTTGGACAACCTTCTAAGGCATCTTCCATATCTTCATATAACTCTTCTGGCACTTCGGCAGTACCTTGGTTATCATCAAGGATTACGAAAGCAATACCTTCATCGTCATAATCATAAATATCTGGAGCGGCCGCACCACATGCACCACATGCAATACACGTATCCATATCAACGATTGTATATTTAGCCATTTTCATTCGCCTCCTTTGATAAACATGCTACACTAGTATAACAAATACTCATGTATACATCGAAAAAACTTTTTATTAATTTATCAGTTTCATAAGAGCGAGGGTCGAGATTGAAAGATATTATACTTTATTCTAAACAACATTCATTCACTTATAAAACAAATAAAAGCATTTTTAATTTATTAACAGGCAAAAAAACACATCAAACCTTTTTTGACGCCTGCAGTCAACAACTTTTATCATTATATCACAGTTTACCCAATTTAAAATATCCGTCTTTCGAGCGATTTATGGCACAAAATGTTAACAATGACATGACGATAAAAGTTCATCCAAGATATACGTATGATAGTTTAGTACATACTTTCAATTGTATTCAATTACTTATTCAAACGTTGTCAAACACGCAACAAAATGTCTATTCATTTATACCTATTTCACAGCATGGCCTTATCCAAAGAAAAGTTAAACAAATCTACTACTATATAAAAAAAGAAGATAAGGATAGCGCATTTATCACTGAGCTAAATCAATTATTTAAAGCTCTATATACAAATAATAACAATTATTGTTGTCTACATTATTATTTACAAGGCTATGAAGAACCAATGTATACCCGTCAACAAATCAGTTTGATTGAAAGTATACCTGAACAGCATTTATTTAACCTAGAAATGAATGAACTTGTAACACTAATGTATGAACTAGAAATAGAATATCGTTATCCAATACTTAGTCAATGTATCATTAAACCGTCGTTATTACATAAAACACACATAACCCAACAACAATTAAAACAACGTTTTTCAATGACGCAAATTGCTCAAAAACAACACGTCAAACTGAATACAATCGAAGATCATATACTGGAGTTATTTATTAAAGGTTATATCACTCATTATTTTGATTTCATATCTGAAGACGGTTTCCATCAATTTAATGAATTTTATAACAAACATCGCGGAGAGCGATTAAAAGCATATAAACAGGCCTTCCCAAACTTGTCTTATTTTGAAATAAAACTAATGATTGTTGGAATTGAAAGAGGTGAGCTTATTGCTAGAGGATAAATTAAAATCCTGGTTTGGTTTTGATAACTTTAAAGCAGGACAAAAGGAAATTATTAAAAGTGTATTAGATTCAAATCATACATTGGGCATTTTACCGACTGGTAGCGGTAAAAGTCTATGTTATCAAATGGCTACTTATGAATTACAGCAATCAACTTTAATTATTTCCCCGCTTATTTCTTTGATGGACGATCAGGTTGCACAATTAAAAATGAGTGGAGAACAGTCTGTTGCATACATTCATTCAGGTATGGATGATAATGAAAAAAACTGGAATATGAAACGCTTAGCGAAGAGTCGCTTTATATTTTTAAGTCCTGAATTTATATTACAACCTCAAAACTTCAAACTAATTTCAACTATCGATTTTGGTCTTATTGTACTAGATGAAGCACATTGTATCTCTGAATGGGGATATGACTTCAGACCACATTATGCGCTTATTAGTAAAATAACCAACTATTATAAAAATGCTACCATCCTTGCGCTAACTGCTACTGCTCCGCCACATTTGGAACAGGATTTAAATCAGCTGTTAAATGTGTCATTTCATGTTATCAAAACACATATGAATAGACCTAATATTAGTTTTCAGCACATTAACTTTAGAAATGATCAAGAAAAAATGAATTGGTTAATGCACTATATAGAACAATCTGGTCCAACAATTATTTATGTTTCGTCTAAAAAAATGTGTGTTGAATTAGCCAAGACTATATATAAACATGGGTACTTAACAGGGATATACCATGGTGATTTATCTTATCAAGAACGACAAACCGTCCAACAACAATTTATCAATAATGATATACCAGTCATTGTAGCAACTAGTGCATTTGGTATGGGAGTCAATAAAAAGGATATTCGCACGGTTATTCATTTTCATCTATCTACCAGTCCGTCTAGTTATCTACAAGAAATAGGAAGAGCCGGGCGTGATCAGAAACCGAGCCAAGCAATTAGCCTATTTCAACCGGATGATCGCTATTTATTAGAAACCATCCTTTTTGCAGATATGATTTTACCTTATGATATTGACTGCTACGAACTTGGTGCAAACATTGAGCCATTGAAGCAAGATATATTAGAAATCTTACATTCTCATTTCACTTATGCACAACTTAAACAGATTTTCCAAATAGCACAAGAGAGAAAACAACTCGCACTTAATCGTATGCTTAGTTATAGCCAACTTGATCAATGTCGTCGAAAATACTTATTAGAATTTTTTGGAGAAGTCCCTGATATTCCATCTATATGTTGTGACCATGATACTGATATAAAACCGCTTAAAATTTATAATCGAAAAAAGGTCAAACGTCAAATGTCTTATGAAGATAAACTTAAAAATTTATTTCTTAGCTAAGTACTTCCTTTGCTATAAATATTTAGTAACGCTATAATTATTGTAATAAATTGTATTTATAAGTACATATTATAAATTTTCTTGGGTAAACTATAACTAACAATAATTAATTCGCAGTAGAGAAAGGATGATGAGTGTGTCTAATAATTTTAAAGATGATTTTGAAAAAAACCGTCAATCAATTGACACGAATCAGCACGAAGATAAATCAGAACACCACACAGAAGAACACACAACAAATGAAAAGGAGCAAGTACAAGAAAATTTAGACAACAACCAACAATTTCCACCCCGAAATGCACAACGTCGTCAACGTAAACGTCAGCGGAACACCAAAAGCAATCAAGATAAACAAGTTCATAACTATAATGAAAAAGACAATCAAAACCATCAAACGGAAGATGAAAGACAATCATCACATGATTCAACTAAACCGCAACAAGAAGCAAAGCCAACAGAACACAAAAATGCGAATTCTCAGAACCGTAAAGGTGCGGCCAGTGCAAGTGTTGGCGCAGCAAGTCATGATAATAAGGAATCAGTAAGCAATAGACACGATACTCGAAATACTGGCGAACAACAAAGCAACAAACAAAACAATCAAAGTACTCAAAATGAATCTAAGCAAGCAATAGCAGATGATGATCAAGCGCAAAATAATCCAGAAAAAAAGTCGTCTAAATTAGACAAAACAACAGCTGCAGGCGTTGGAGCTGCTGGAGCCGCTGGAATAGGTGCAGCAGCAAATCATAACAATAAAAATAACAATGATGATTCTACCCAACAAGAAAATAAACAGAGATCAACCCAAAATGATAAGAAAAAGGCTGCAGGTAGTGGTACAGCAGGTGCAGCTGGAGCAGCAAGTCAAAACAATCATTACAACAATACGAACAGACCCGAGCATCATGATGATAAGGAATCGAACAAACGTGGAATTAAAGGCTTATTGTTGCCATTATTAGCTTTATTGCTTGTGCTTGCCGCGCTAGCTATCTTTTTAGGTATGTATTTGAATAAAGATCACGGTGATAATCAAGCAGATGACAATCAAAAAGTAGCACAACAAGATAAGAAAGATAAAACTAGTAACAATGATAAAAGCAACAAAGAAAAATCAGATAGTAAAGATAAAAAAGATGATAATAGTAGTAACAATGCATCAAATGATGACAACAATTCTGAAGCAAACTCTGATAACGCATCAGCTAATAATTCAAACGGTGTAAATAATCAAGCTAACAATCAAAATGCGCAACAACAACAAAACGGAGCGTCACAGTCAAATAGCGCACAAGGCCAACAAACGCATACCGTTGTTGGTAACCAAAATCTTTATCGTATCGCCATTCAATATTATGGTAATGGTTCTCCAGAAAATGTTAATAAAATAAAAGCCGCAAACGGCTTAACAAGTAATAATATTTCTAATGGACAACATTTAGTTATACCAAGATAAGACAAATAAATAACCAAAACGATACGTCTAAAAAAGGTACCTTCAAAAATATAACCATATAAAAATATATATTGACAGTAATTGACTGGATTGAAAATACGCTTATAATAAGCTCTTTCCAACCCTAGTCAACCTTACCGGGGCGGGACAGAATTCATTATGAATTCATAGTCCCGCTCTTTTTTAATCATATTCATTGCTAAATCTCTTTTAAATACATCAAACAATTTTATTTAGAAATAAGAAACCAACTGCTATAATAATTAAGGGATTAAAGGAGGCCATAAAAATGCAAAGTTATGAAAGTATTATTATTGGAGGAGGCCCATGTGGTTTAAGTGCAGCTATAGAACAAAAAAAGAAAGGTATTGAAACCTTAGTCATTGAAAAAGGTAATGTTGTTGATTCAATATACAAATATCCTACACATCAAACATTCTTTTCTTCAAGTGACAAACTAAGTATAGGTGATATTCCATTTATTGTTGAAGAAAGTAAACCGCATCGTAATCAAGCACTCGTATACTACCGTGAAGTAGTCAAACACCATCAATTAAATGTACACGCCTTTGAAGAAGTTTTAACGGTTAAAAAAATTGACAATAAATTTACTATAACGACTACTAAAGATGTATATCAATGTAAATTCTTAACTGTCGCTACAGGATACTATGGTCAGCATAATCAATTAGAAGCTGAAGGTGCAAATTTAGCTAAAGTTTTTTACTATTTTAAAGAAGCACATCCATATTTTGATCAAAATGTTGTGGTCATTGGCGGTAAAAATTCTGCTGTTGATGCTGCACTGGAATTAGAAAAAGCAGGTGCTAATGTTACCGTATTATATAGAGGAGACCGTTATTCAACCGCTATTAAACCGTGGATTTTGCCAAACTTCGAATCATTGGTTAATCATGAGGAAATAAAGATGGAATTTAATGCAACAGTAGAAAAGATTAGCGAAACTACCGTTACATATAAAAAAGATGGTAAGCTTATCGAAATACCAAATGACTATGTTTTTGCTATGATTGGATATCATCCTGATTATGACTTTTTAGAGTCAATCGGAATTGAAATTAATACAAACGAATATGGCACTGCACCAGTCCATAATAAAGAAACTTATGAAACAAATGTAGAAAACTGTTATATTGCAGGGGTCATCACTGCTGGAAATGACAATAATTCGATTTTTATTGAAAACGGAAAATACCATGGTGGCGTCATTACACAAAGCATTTTAACTAAAAAGCAAACACCTTTAGAGACTTAACCATTTATAAATACAACATAATAAAAAAAGCTATGAAGAAATTTTATACTCATTGATTTCTTCATAGCTTTTTTTATTTTAGAGAAGACTAGACCTATATTTTTTCCTTTTGAAACCCCAATTTAATTTATATTTTTTCTTTCAATAGTTTAAGTTAAATTTTTGACGTTTATTAGTCATAACTCATATTTTTATCTATAATCTTATATTTTATTTACACTAATGAATATTTTGTAGTTTAATATACAATTTAATAATTTTTGTTCATTGAAATTATTCATACTAAGCGTAACATGGTTTCTATACAAGTTGTCTATAAATAGTCGAGTTGTATAGAAGTTTAAAAATTGGAGGCGTTTATTTATGGTTAAACGTAGTGGATATATAGACATTCATCATCATATTATTCCCGAAATTTATTTAAAAGCATTAAATGATAGTGGCATCGATAAAGCTGGTGGACTTAAAATAAAAAAATGGGAACCCCAAGATAGCATTGAGATGATGGATCGGTTAGGTATCGAGGCGGGTATTACTTCTATTTCTGATCCTGCTCTTGAACCATTAGATCCAGAAAAAAGGAAAGACGTAGCAAGAAATATTAACGAACTTCAAGCAAAACTCATCAATGATTATCCAAATCGTTTTGGAGCATTCGCTACTTTACCACTTCCTGACGTTGAAGGCGCTATAGAAGAGGCAATTTATGCTTTAGATACGCTGAAATTAGATGGTGTGGCATTGTTGTCAAACTATAGTGAATCATTTTTAGGAGATCCTGAATTTGAGGATTTAATGAGAGTTTTAAATGACAGACAAGCAGTTCTCTTTATTCATCCAAGTACACCGCCAGATTATGTACCTCGACCAAAATACATGCCAGTCGACTTTATGGCTGAGTTTACATTTAATACTACACGAGCAGCTGCTAATCTGATTTTGAGTGGAACGATGGACCGATATCCTAATATTAAAATTATTTTAGCTCATGCAGGTGGCACACTTCCATATCTAACATGGCGAATTAATCAATGTTACGAACTTATTAAACAAACAATGGATAATAGTAAATATGTAACCCTTTCTAAATCACCTGAAGACTATATAAGTGATTTTTATTACGATACTGCGTTATCAACACAGTTAGCAACATTCAAAGCATTAGATGAGACAACAACAGATGATCATATTCTATTTGGTAGTGACGCCCACTATGCACCTGAAAAAATTGACAAATTAATGATTAACACTATAGAAAATGATGCTAATTTTAACCCTCAAAAGATTGAAGATGTTAAAAGAAATAATGCACTCACATTATTCCCAAGATTTAAAGATAGTTTTTAGTTAATGTTAATACTAGCGCAGGAGGGAACAGGACAGCGTTCATTATGAATTCGTAGTCCCGCCCCGGCAAAGGTTGACTAGAATTGAAAAGGGTTGGTATCAGCGTATTTTCAATCCAGTCAACTACTGCCAGTATTTAGTTGATAGCCTAAAACATAATAATATCCCGGATCTACTACCCATATAAAATAATTATATTTCCATATTTAATTCTAATTATTCATTGTTTAAAATAATTAACTACATAAAGTATTCTAACTAGACTTATCAACCTTATTTATTATTAAACATTAAAAATTGAAATAACTATTCAATTGTTTAAGTGTTAATTGATTACTCAAGCCAACTAATAATTTTAATCTCGCTTTAGGCCCATTCAATCCATTTGAAAAAATGCAACCTCTCGATTCTAAATCATAACCACCGCCTTCATAAGCATAAGTCGGACTTACAATACCATTGAATGAACGAGAAACAATTATTACAGGGATTTGCTGTTGTATACAACGTTCTAATCCAGCTAAACATGTTGTTGGTAAATTTCCTTGTCCTAACGCTTCTATAACAATGCCATCAACTTGTTGCTGAGCATAAAAGTTAAAAATATCACTACTTATTCCTAAATACGCTTTAATCAAAGGTACTACAAGGTCGGCATTCACTTTTGAGTATACAGTCTGCTGATATGGACGGTGATGGAACTGAACATTATCTTTTGTTAAGACACCTAATGGGCCATGATTAGGACTTTGAAAAGTATTGATATTAGACGTGTGCGTTTTTGTTACGTTACGTGCAGTATGAATTTCATCATTAAACACAACCATTACACCTTTATTCTGCGCCTCTTTAGACGTTGCAACCCTAATGGCACTTATAAAATTATATAAGCCATCCGAACCAATTTCATTTGAGGAACGCATTGCACCCGTAATGACAATTGGAGCCTCAATGCTAATAATTAAATCCAGTAAAAAAGCTGTTTCTTCTAAAGTATCTGTACCATGAGTTATAACGAATCCATCATATTCATTATTGATATTTGCAGATTCAATAATATCTTTTAACTGAATAATATGTTCAATAGTTATTTGTGGGGAGGGCACATTAAAAGGATGTACCTCTTGGATGTCAGCATATTGCTGTATCAATGATTCATGTTGAGAAATTGGATTATTCTTGTTAGTTATCACTTTATTTAAGTGATTTTGTGACATACTAATCGTTCCGCCTGTATGAATGACAAGTAACTTTTTCATATGTGTCCTCCTAGTTATCATTTACATATTTATGATAAAATATTATAAATAAAACAACAAGGTAGGTAATTTAATAATGGCTTCAATTAATATTGCGTTGGATGGACCAGCAGCAGCAGGAAAAAGCACGATTGCAAAGCGTGTTGCAACTCAATTAAAAATGATATATGTGGATACTGGTGCTATGTATCGGGCATTAACATATAAATATTTAAAACTAAATAAAACGGAAGACTTCGAAGATTTAATCCAACATACAACCTTGCAGCTTACATATGACCCTGAAAAAGGCCAACGCATCCTTCTTGATGACGAAGATGTTACAGATTTTTTGCGTGATAACGAAGTCACGAGTCACGTGTCATATGTCGCATCAAAGGCACCAATTCGAAAATTCGCAGTTAAAATCCAACAAAAACTTGCACATCAAAAAGGGATTGTTATGGATGGTAGAGACATTGGTACCGTAGTTCTACCTGATGCAGAACTTAAAGTGTATATGATAGCTTCCGTTGAAGAGCGTGCTGAACGTCGTCAAAAAGATAATGAACAACGCGGCATTGAATCTAATATCGAACAATTAAAGATTGATATTGCTGAACGTGATCAATATGACATGAACCGAGAAATTTCACCACTAAAAAAAGCTACAGATGCCATTACATTAGATACAACAGGAAAATCAATCGAAGAAGTTACAGATGAAATTTTAAATTTGGTAGACAAAATTAAATAATGTTACTAGCAACTATGATTAACGTTTAAAATCATAGTTGCTTTTCTTTTATCAAAAGTACATTAAGGCATATAATAAAGTTGTATATATTACGTGTATATATCAATTAAAGACCTAAAAATTACTTTTTAAATTCTTGAATATTCAATAATCTTTTTCATTACTTTTTTCAAGAAGCTCTGACAAGTTTATGTTTCATGATTCGCATGAGAAGGAATTTCTTGACAATTCTGTCATATTATAAGATGTTATAATTATGTAGTGTATAAGGAGGCAAACAAGATGACTGAAGAATTCAACGAATCAATGATCAATGATATAAAAGAAGGTGACAAAATCACCGGTGAAGTTCAACAAGTTGAAGATAAACAAGTTGTAGTTCACATTAATGGTGGTAAATACAATGGTATCATTCCAATAAGTCAACTTTCTACACATCATATTGATAATCCAAATGAAGTAGTTAGCGTAGGTGACAGCATCGAAGCGTATGTCACTAAAATTGAAGTTGATGAAGAAAATGAATCAGGTGCTTACATTCTATCTAAAAGACAACTTGAAACTGAAAAATCCTATGAATACTTACAAGAGAAACTTAATAACGATGAAGTAATTGAAGCAAAAGTTACTGAAGTAGTTAAAGGCGGTTTAGTGGTAGACGTAGGTCAACGAGGCTTTGTGCCCGCTTCACTTATTTCAACAGATTTTATCGAAGACTTCTCTGTGTTTGACGGTCAAACTATTAAAATTAAAGTCGAAGAATTAGAACCGGAAAAAAATAGAGTCATTTTAAGCCGTAAAGCTGTAGAACAAGCAGAAAATGAAGTTAAAAAAGCATCTTTACTTGATTCTCTTAATGCTGGAGACGTTATTAAAGGTAAAGTAGCACGTTTAACAAACTTTGGTGCCTTTATTGATATTGGTGGTGTAGATGGACTTGTACATGTATCAGAACTTTCACATGAACATGTAGATTCTCCTGAAGACGTTGTTAGTGTAGGACAAGAAGTAGAAGTGAAAGTCAAATCTGTAGAGAAAGATTCAGAACGTATTTCTCTGTCTATCAAAGACACACTTCCAACACCTTTCGAACGCATTAAAGGCCAATTCCATGAAGGTGATGTTATCGAAGGTACAGTTGTAAGATTAGCTGCTTTTGGTGCCTTTGTTGAAGTAGCACCAGGTGTTCAAGGATTAGTCCATATTTCAGAAATAGACCATAAACACATCGGTTCTCCAAGTGAAAAACTTGAACCTGGCCAACAAGTCAATGTCAAAATTCTTGGTGTTGACGAAGATAATGAACGTATTTCACTTTCAATTAAAGCAACTTTACCTAATGAAGATGTCATTGAAAGCGATGAGGCAACAACACAATCTTATATAGATAATGATAGCGATGATGACAATCCAACATTAGGAGATATGTTCGGAGACAAATTTAAAGATTTAAAATTCTAATTCGTTATTTTTATAATCCGTTTTTATTTAGTCCGGTTAAGGTATCTACTTTAATTGGGCTATTATTATTTTAAAAATGATGTGATGCTATAGCTCTAGAAATTAATGTTTATTTGATTTAAAGTACGCATATGATAAAATTATAGAGATTTAAGAAAGAGAGGAATTAACAAATGACTAAACCTGTAGTAGCAATTGTAGGTAAGCCAAATGTAGGCAAGTCTACAATTTTTAACAGAGTAGTCGGTGAACGTGTATCTATAGTAGAAGATACTCCTGGTGTCACACGTGACCGTATCTATTCTTCAGGCGAATGGTTAACTCATGAATTCAATATCATTGATACAGGTGGTATAGAAATCGGAGATGCGCCATTTCAAACTCAAATCAGAGCACAAGCGGAAATTGCAATTGACGAAGCTGATGTTATCATTTTTATGGTTAATGTACGTGAAGGTTTAACTCAAAGTGATGAAATGGTTGCTCAAATTTTATATAAATCTAAAAAACCAGTTGTTCTTGCAGTAAATAAAGTCGATAATCCAGAAATGAAAACTGATATTTATGACTTTTACGCTTTAGGTTTTGGTAAACCTTATCCAATTTCTGGTTCCCACGGCTTAGGCTTAGGTGATTTACTCGACGAAGTTGTTAAGCACTTCAATAAAGAAACTGAGGATCCATATGATGAAGATACAATTAGACTTTCAATTATCGGACGTCCAAATGTTGGAAAATCAAGTTTAGTGAATGCCATTCTTGGAGAAGAACGCGTTATTGTTTCTAATGTAGCGGGTACAACTCGAGATGCAATCGATACTGAGTATACTTATGATAACCAAGATTATGTCTTAATAGATACAGCAGGTATGCGCAAAAAAGGGAAGGTTTACGAGTCTACCGAAAAATATTCAGTTTTACGTGCATTAAAAGCAATTGAACGGTCTAATGTCGTTCTTATTGTTATTGATGCTGAAGAAGGTATTATCGAGCAAGACAAACGCGTTGCAGGTTATGCACATGAAGAAGGAAAAGCGGTCGTAATTGTTGTCAATAAATGGGACACTGTCGAAAAAGATAGTAAAACAATGAAAAAATTTACAGATGATATTCGTAAAAACTTTCAATTTTTAGATTATGCACAAATTGCATTTGTTTCAGCCAAAGAGCGACAAAGATTACGTACACTGTTCCCTTATATCAATGAAGCAAGCGAAAATCATAAAAAACGTGTTCAAAGCTCTACACTAAATGAAGTAGTTACAGATGCGATTTCAATGAATCCAACACCTACAGATAAAGGTCGCCGTTTAAATGTTTTCTATGCTACTCAAGTAGCAATTGAACCACCAACCTTCGTTATATTTGTTAACGATGTTGAATTGATGCATTTTTCTTATAAACGCTATTTAGAAAACCAAATTCGTGATGCTTTTGGTTTTGAAGGCACGCCGATTCATATTATTCCAAGAAAACGAAATTAAAGAAAGTGAGGATCATTATGACAAAGATATCTATTTTTGGTATGGGAAGTTTTGGAACCGCATTAGCAAATGTACTAGCTGAAAACGGCCATGATGTATTAATGTGGGGGAAAAATGAACAAAATGTAAATAATCTAAATGAACATCATATGAATCCACAATATCTTAAAGAAGCTAAACTTTGTGATAGCATTAAAGCTACAACTGATATTAATCAAGCTATACAATTTTCAGACGTTTTTCTGATGGCTTTACCAACAAAAGCGATGCGAGAAGTAGCAGGTGAAATTGATCAGCACTTATCTTCTAAAAAAACATTTATTCATGTCGCAAAAGGAATTGAAAATGGCACATTCAAACGTGTATCAGAAATGTTAGAAGATACAATTGCTCCAGAACATAATGCAGGTATAGGTGTCTTATCAGGGCCAAGTCATGCAGAAGAAGTCGTGATTAAACAACCAACTACAGTAGCTGCATCTTCAAAAGATGAAGCAGTTAGTCAACTCATTCAAGACTTATTTATGAATGATTATTTACGCGTTTATACAAACAACGATTTAATTGGTGTTGAATTAGGTGGCGCATTAAAAAATATTATTGCAGTAGCAAGTGGAATTGTAGCAGGACTTAACTTTGGCGATAATGCTAAAGCAGCATTAATGACTCGCGGTTTAGCAGAAATTAGTCGTTTAGGGGAAAAGTTAGGCGCTGATCCTATGACGTTTTTAGGGTTGGGTGGAATAGGTGATTTAATCGTAACATGTACATCAACACATTCTCGTAACTTTACTCTAGGATACAAATTAGGTCAAGGTAAAACGATGGACGAAGCATTAAATGAAATGAATATGGTTGTAGAAGGTATATACACTACAAAATCTGTTTACCATTTAGCTAAATCGCTCCACGTTGATATGCCTATTACCAATGCTTTATATGAAGTATTATTTGAAAACGAACCTGTTAAAGATGGCGTAAAAAAATTAATGGGAAGAGATAAAAAATCGGAATAATGTGTATTTTTACACTATAAATGCATATTAACTTAAAAACTTATCAATAAATCGCTCTATTTCAAGGTTTATCGCACATAAATCATTGCGGTTATTAGTCTCATTGTGTTAAAGTCATACCATAATGGTATTAAGTTATCATTATCATTTATCAGGAGGTGAATCTGATATGAACAAAACAGATTTAATTAATGCAGTTGCAGAACAAGCTGACTTAACTAAAAAACAAGCTGGTTCAGCTGTAGATGCTGTTTTCGAATCAATCCAAACTTCTTTATCTAAAGGTGAAAAAGTTCAATTAATTGGTTTCGGAAACTTTGAGGTACGTGAACGTGCTGCACGTAAAGGACGTAACCCTCAAACTGGCAAAGAAATCGAAATACCTGCAAGTAAAGTACCAGCATTTAAAGCTGGTAAAGCATTAAAAGATGCTGTTAAATAGTTTACTTAATTAAAGCCCTTTTAAAAGGGCTTTTTTATTTATAGTTAAAAATGCATAAATAACATAAGTTTCGTTACAATTAAACTTTAAAATCTAATTGTACTCCGGCTCTACTGTATTCAAATATCACAGGTTGATCAAAATAAGAAAATTTTAATATTTATTAACAACATGCTCATGCGTTTTAACTTTGACATCAGATAGAAGTTCTATCTTTATTTAATTTTCAAGCAGATAATGTTAAGATGTATATTGATAATATCGTGAGGTGTGAAAATGGAAACGACTATAAGTAAACTAAATAAACAAATTGAAGTTAGGTTAAAGGGTATATCAGACTATGAGCCAATCCATATTAACCAAAAGCTTGGTAGTTTATTAGATAAATACGATATCCCTGAACAAGCGAAACTTGCATGCCTCACAATTGATACATCAATGAGACATCTAGATGGTATAACAGATAATAACTTATCAAAACATTCTATACTTATTGGTGACTTACTAAGTGCCCATTTTTATACATTGTTAGCTGATTTAAATGAACCAGCTTTTCAATTATCAATGAGTAAGACAATTATAACAGTAAATGAAATCAAGTCTTCTTTGCATCAGCAAACACTTTCCGAAGAAGAAGTCACAGATGCTATCATAAAGATAGAAGCGATATTTCCCCAAATCACGATATCTTATTTTAGTGAAGAAATTGACATAGCAAATATCTATAAGTATCTTTTTGAAGATATTGAAACATATTATCCATCATATTTAAAAATGTATAGCAAAGAAAAAGCAAAAATTGATATTCAAAAAATTAATCAAAGTTTTATAGAAAAAAAGTAGAGGTAAATCATAATGGCTGACAATAATGCAAAAAAAGAACAAGTACATACCGTTTTTCAAAATATTTCGCAAATATATGATCGCTTAAACAATATTATTAGCTTTGAACAACATAAAGTTTGGCGTAAACATGTAATGAAAGAAATGCGTGTTAAAAAAGACAGCGTTGCATTGGACGTATGCTGTGGAACGGCAGATTGGACAATTGCATTAAGCAAAGCAGTCGGCCCTAACGGTGAGGTTACTGGACTTGATTTTAGTGAAAATATGTTAAAAGTTGGAAAAGAAAAAACTTCCGCTATGGATAATGTTCATCTTGTTCATGGTGATGCTATGCATTTGCCTTTTGAAGATGACTCTTTTGACTATGTAACAATAGGTTTTGGTTTACGTAATGTACCAGATTATTTAGGCGCTCTGAAAGAAATGCATCGCGTACTAAAACCAGGCGGTATGGTTGTGTGCCTAGAAACTAGTCAACCTACAATGCCTGTTTTCAAACAAGTTTACAAATTATATTTTAGATTCGTTATGCCTATTTTTGGCAAACTCTTTGCAAAATCTAAAGAAGAATACGAATGGCTACAACAATCAACATTTAATTTTCCAGATAAAGAAAAGTTAAAACGACTATTTAGTCAAGCTGGTTTTAGTAACATTAAAGTACGTAGCTTTACAGGTGGCGTTGCTGCAATGCACCTTGGCTATAAAGAAAAAAGTTCTACCAAAGGTGATTAACGTGGCAAAGTTAAACATAAATAATGAAATTAAAAAAGTAAATAACCTTCTTGAACAAATAATCAAAAGTAATGATACTGTGCTTGAAGAAGCATCTCTTCATTTATTGTCATCTGGAGGCAAAAGAGTGAGACCAGCATTTGTCATACTGAGTAGTCAATTTGGTAAATCAAAACAGTCAGAAGATACATATAAAGTAGCTGTAGCATTAGAACTCATCCATATGGCAACACTTGTGCATGACGATGTAATTGACAAAAGTGATAAACGCAGAGGTCGATTAACAATTTCTAAAAAGTGGGACCAAACTACCGCTATTTTAACTGGCAATTTTTTATTAGCGCTAGGCTTAGAACAATTATCAGAAGTTAATCATCCGCGAATTCATACCATTATTTCTACATCTATAGTGGATGTTTGTCGTGGAGAACTATTTCAATTCCAAGATCAATTCAACAGTAACCAAACAATATCTAATTATTTAAGACGTATTAATCGTAAAACTGCGCTATTGATTCAATTGGCTACAGAGGTAGGCGCTTTAACATCTAATGCCTCTCAACAAACCGTTTATAAATTAAAAATGATTGGTCATTACATAGGTATGAGTTTCCAAATTATAGATGATATTCTTGATTTCACAAGTTCTGAAAATAAATTAGGAAAACCCGTTGGCAGTGATCTAATGAACGGACATATTACATTACCTGTATTACTTGAAATGCGACGTAACAGTCAATTCAAGAAAAAAATAACAGATTTAACATCCGAAAGCCCTAAAGAGCATTTCGAAATATGTATCCAAGATATACGAAATTCTGAGAGTATTCATGAAGCTAAAGAAGTAAGCGATCATTATTTAAATAAAGCATTAAAACTTATAGATAGTTTAAACGAGCCACATGCTCAAAATTTATTCCGAAAATTAATTAAAAAAATGGGTTCCCGAGAAATATAAGCACAAATTAATATCTTGAAAGCGCTTTAAACACCTGTTACTATTAAGTTAGTAGCAGGTTTCTTACATGCTACACACACATATACATAAAAATAGTGTAAAGGATAATCATTTTTGGAACATGAAAACAGGGGGATACACAGTGGAACGAACATTTTTAATGCTAAAACCAGATGCTGTACAGCGTAATTTAATAGGAAATATTATTTCTAGAATTGAAAATAAAGGTTTAAAGCTTGTAGGCGCAAAGCTGATGACTGTATCAACTTCATTAGCCGAAGCACATTATGCCGAACATAAAGGTAAACCTTTTTACGATGGATTGATTTCATTTATCACTTCAGCTCCTGTATTTGCAATGGTAGTTGAAGGAGAGAATGCCGTTAATGTGTCTCGTCATATTATTGGTCAAACTAATCCAGCAGAAGCAGCACCAGGTTCAATTAGAGGTGATTTAGGTTTAACTGTTGGGAGAAATGTTATTCATGGTTCTGATTCATTAGCTTCGGCTGAAAGAGAAATTCATTTATGGTTTGATGAAAATGAAATCAGTAACTATTCAGCACCTAGGGATAAGTGGTTATACGAATAATTTCATAAGTTCATTTTATCCAATCTTAAGAGGTATGACATCTATATCTCTAGCAATCTAGGGCATAATTCCTAGAAAAATAGCATTCAGATGAATTCAATTCAATTCATCTGAATGCTTCTTTTTTATTCAATACGTCTCATTGATATGTAATTTTATATCAACATACTTAGAAAAGGCAATTTCAATAGAAATTTTCCTTTTTTACTTGTCTAAAAATTTTATGTCCCAGACAGTTAATTAAAGAAGATTGTTCTATAGTCATATCTATTCCTAATAGCTTGATTTAAAATAGTTACTCCCTTAATTTTTATTATTTTACTTTTCCATATATGGTAACATAAGAACATATGAGAATTATTAACATATGGGAAGGAGCTAATCATCATGAGATATTTAACATCCGGTGAATCACATGGTCCACAACTTACTGTTATTATTGAAGGTGTTCCTGCAAATTTAGCGATCAACGCAGAAGATATTAATAAGGAAATGTTTAAACGTCAAGGCGGTTATGGAAGAGGACGTAGAATGCAAATAGAAAAAGATGCCGTACAAATTGTTTCTGGCGTTAGAAATGGCTATACATTGGGAAGTCCAATTACTATTGTCGTAACAAATGATGATTTCACTCATTGGCGCAATATCATGGGTGTAGAACCAATCACAGCAAAAGAACAACAAGAAATGAAGCGAACCATTACTAAACCGAGACCAGGTCATGCCGATTTAATTGGTGGTATGAAATATAATCATAGAGATTTGAGAAATGTCTTAGAGCGTTCTTCTGCAAGAGAAACAGCTGCACGCGTAGCTGTAGGTGCAGTATGTAAACTATTATTGGCACAGCTTGGTATAAATATGTACAGTCGTGTTGTAGAGATTGGTGGTATTAAAGACAAAGCTTTATACGATCCAAACACTTTCAAATCAAATATTGATAAAAATGATGTACGTGTGGTTGATGACAAGATTGCTCAAGCAATGCGCGATAAAATAGATGAAGCTAAACGAGAAGGGGACTCAATTGGCGGTGTTGTTCAAGTGATGGTTGAACATATGCCAGTTGGTGTTGGCAGTTATGTACAATACGATAGAAAATTAGATGGTCGTATTGCTCAAGGTGTTGTTAGTATTAATGCCTTTAAAGGTGTGAGTTTCGGTGAAGGATTTAAAGCTGCTGAAAAACCTGGAAGTGCGATTCAAGATGAAATTCATTACGATAAAAATAAAGGATATTATAGAGCTACAAATCATCTAGGTGGCTTTGAAGGTGGAATGACAAACGGTATGCCACTAATTATTAATGGTGTGATGAAACCTATTCCAACATTATATAAACCTTTAAATTCAGTAGATATTAATACGAAAGAGGACTTTAAAGCAACCATTGAACGTTCAGACAGTTGTGCTGTACCTGCCGCAAGTGTAGTTTGTGAACATGTCGTTGCCTTTGAAATAGCGAAAGCAATACTTGAAGAATTTCAATCTAACCACATGGAGCAACTTGTGTCACAAATCGAAGAACGTCGTCAATTAAATATTGAATTTTAGACAAGTTTAATCAATAAATAGAAGGTGTATTCAATGGAATTAACAACAACTTATGACACAAATAATTATCCCATTATTGTAGAACACGGTGCATTTCAATATCTATCAAGCGTCACAGATGACTATGATAAAATTTTCGTTATAGTTGATGAATATGTAGATTTTAACTTCAAAGCCAAAATTAATGATTATGTAACTGCGCAACATGCAATCAAAATTACCATTCCAGCAGGAGAACGTACCAAATCATTTGACCATTATCATCAAGTCATTGAACAAATACTTAGTTATCAACCAACGCGTGAAACATGTTTAGTTGCGATTGGTGGTGGTGCTACAGGAGATTTCACAGGATTTTTGGCAGCAACCTTATTAAGAGGAGTCCATTTTATTCAAGTGCCAACAACCATCTTGGCTCATGATTCAAGCGTTGGTGGTAAAGTAGGCATTAATTCTCAACATGGTAAGAATTTAATTGGAGCATTCCATCGCCCTAATGCTGTCGTCTATGACTTGGATTTTCTTCAAACATTGCCATATGAAGAAGTATTAAGTGGTTATACCGAAGTATATAAACATGCATTATTATCCAATACGTATGACTTTCAATCTATAGAAAACGCCTTTCCAAACCAATCAAAATTACAATCTTTAAAAGATATTGAGCATTTTATTTTTAAAGGCATTCAAACTAAACTTGAAATTATCACTGAGGATGAAAAAGAGCAAGGCAAACGAAAATTTTTAAACTTGGGTCATACTTTTGGTCACGCAATAGAATATCAATATAAAATCCCTCATGGTCACGCGATTATGTTCGGTATCATTTATCAATTTATAGTTGCTAATGAAATATTAAGATCAAACTTTAATATTAAACACTTTGTAGACTATGCAGAGAAATTACAATACCCAACGCAATTTATTTCAACAATGCAGTTTGATCAACTATATCATCTCATGTTAGGTGATAAGAAAAATAATGGTAAGGGTATTCAAATGGTATTACTTAAATCTATTGGACAACCGGTTGTTCAGCACGTAGATAAAGACATACTTCATAAGGCATTTAAAGATTTATTATCATATTATAAGTAGGTGATATAGCATGACACAAACTATTCATATTACAGGTCCACTCAAAGGTGAAATAATGGTTCCTGGTGATAAATCTATGACACATCGCGCTATTATGTTAGCTTCATTAGCATCTGGAAAAACAGCTATTTATCAACCGCTTTTAGGTGAAGATTGTTTGAGAACATTAAATATCTTCAAGTTACTTGGTGTAGATATTACCATTAAAGATGATAATGTTTATATCGATTCTCCTGGTTATAGGAACTTTAAGACACCTCATCAAGTACTATATACTGGTAATTCAGGTACAACAACAAGATTATTAGCAGGATTACTAAGTGGCGTTGGGATTCAAAGCGTTTTATCAGGTGATATTTCAATTGGAAAAAGACCTATGGATCGTATACTTAAACCCCTGCAATTAATGCAAGCTAATATTTCAAGTGTTGATAATAATTACACGCCACTCATTATTCAACCAGGAAATATTCATGGTATTCGATACGAGATGGAGGTTGCAAGTGCACAAGTTAAAAGTGCGATACTGCTTGCAAGTTTATTTGCCAATGATAGCACGACAGTTATAGAGAAAGAATTAAGTAGAAATCATACTGAAACAATGTTTAAACATTTTAATATTCCAATTACGATTGATGGTAAATCTATTACAGTACCAAAGAATGCTATTCAACATATTAAAGCACGTGATTTCACTGTACCTGGCGATATTTCATCAGCTGCTTTCTTTATTGTGGCAGCTTTAATTACACCTGGCAGTGATATTACAATTCATAACGTTGGCATTAATCCAACACGATCAGGTATTATAGATATCGCACTAAAAATGGGTGCGCACATTGAACTTTTAAATCAAACACAAGAGGCTGAACCTACTGCATCAATTCATGTTCAATATACACCAAATTTAAAACCAATTCATATTGATGGTGAGCTTGTGCCTAAATCGATTGATGAATTACCAATTATCGCGTTACTATGTACACAAGCAACAGGTACAAGCATTATTAAAGATGCTACAGAATTAAAAGTGAAAGAAACAAACCGTATTGATACAACTGCAGATATGCTAGGCTTATTAGGATTTGATATTCAACCCACTGCGGACGGCCTAATCATCCATCCATCATCATTGACAAGAGCTGCAGTAGTTGATAGCTTATCCGATCATCGTATTGGTATGATGTTAGCCATTGGATCATTACTTTCATCAGAACCACTTGAAATTAAACAGTTCGATGCTGTAAATGTTTCTTTTCCAGGTTTCTTATCAAAATTAAAGCAGTTAGAAAATGAGGGAGAATAACAAATGGAAGATATCTACAAATTGATAGACGATATCAATCTACAAAAAATAGACAATATAGATTCTCGTGTAAACGATGCATTAACATCTCCAAATGATGATGCTTTGTTTATCTTAGGCGAAACATTGTATAATTTTGGCCTCATGCCTCAAGGATTAGAAGTTTTTAGAACACTTTATCATAAATATCCCGATGAAAGTGAATTGCTGATTTATTTTATTGAGGGACTAATCGCTGAAAACCAAACAGATGAAGCGCTCGAATATTTAAGCCACGTTGAAACCTCAACAGAGAAATTAATGCTTGAAGCCGACCTTTATCAACAAATAAATATGTTAGAGGTCGCTATTGATAAATTAATAGAAGCTCGAGATCTCGAACCCAACGATCCAATTATACACTTTGCTTTGGCAGAAATATTGTATTATGACGGTCAGTATCTGCGCGCGACACATGAGTACCAAACAGTGTTAGACACTGGTGAATATGAAATTAATGGTATTAATTTATTTGCGCGTATGGCTGATTGTAGTTTACAAAGTGGTAATTATTCCGATGCCATCCGTTTATTTGATGAAATCAGCGATGAAGAAATGACGTCCGATGATTATTTTAAAAAAGCAATTGCGTATGAGAAAAATGATTTGTCATTAGAAGCCATTAAAATCATGACTACTTTGTTAACCAAAGATCCAGACTTTTTACAAGGTTATTATTACCTTCAACAGTTATATGAACATGAAAAGAATTATGCTGATGCAATAGAAATTGGTAAAGAAGGTCTACGATTAAGTCAATTTTATAAAGAGTTAATGGTTTCAACTGGTAGTATTGAAATAGAACATGGAGACGCTAATGAAGGTGTCGCATTACTCAAACAAGCTCTAGAAGTGGATAATGCTTATCACGAGCCATTACTATTATTAGCTGATTTATTCCGTTCTGAAGAAGATTATGAAGCGTTGATTAACCTCTTGCAATACGTAGACGAAGAAGATTTAGATCCCGTATTTACATGGCACCTTGCTTTTGCTTTTGGCCAAGAAGAACGCGATAAAGAGGCTCAGCATTTCTTTGAATTAGCCTATCCAACCCTTAAGACGCAGAGTGCATTTTTAAGTGATTATTATTACTATTTATTAGAAATTGGTGACAAAAATCATGCGCAACAAATTTTAAATCAACTGTTAGAATTAGATCCTAGCAATGAAATTTGGCACGAAGAAACCGCTAGACTTGAAAATTGATAAGAGGGGGTAATATAGTGCAGATGGATTCACTTACACAAATGAAACAAAGCTATATAGAATATGCTTTGTTTCATTATCATTTTAAATCACGTATAAGTGTTTGGTTACTTAACTATATTAAAGCATCTGATAAAATGCTTAGCCAAATTCATTTTGTTGTAGAAAAGATTCCATCTCACCCAACACTTGAGCTTTCACTTGTTGGTGCTGATGATGAAGCAATTCAGTATAAATATCATCATAACCACCTTATTAATTCTAATGAGATTTTTAATGTCATTATTTCTCACAATCTACACCATTTGATATCTTAATACATTTTCCACTTCACGTCGGACCGGATGCGAAATTAGAACAGCTTATTTTAGCACAAATAGTACAATCTGAGCGATACCAATCCTATTTACCTTATATTCATACCTTATCTTCAAATAGTACGTTACAACATCAATTTTTAAGTCAGCTGTATGAAAATATTGATTTAAGTTTATTGATGCATGACACAGAACGTTTTACGCAATTAACACATGTTCTAAATACGATTAAAGCTCAACACATGACTAATAACAATCTAGAGGATTAAATTATGCGCATTCGTGAAATTTGGGAACTATCCTTATATTATAAATCGTTTCTTTTATTGCTTTTGTTTTGCAATGTTTTAGGTACGTTATATGGCTATTACTGGTATGCTGAACAATTATCTTCAACAACATGGTATTTTTTACCATTTGTACCTGATAGTCCAACCACTTCGTTATTTTTATGTTTAACATTATATTGCTTCTTGAACAATAAACGTTGTAGTATTGTTGGTACTCTAGCTTTTTTAACATTGTTTAAATATGGTATTTGGGCTGTCAGCATGAACATTTTAATGTTTATTGAAAATCATGATATAACAATAAATGGTCTACTCCTGCTATTATCTCACGCCATAATGGCTATGGAAGCATGTTATATTTATCCACGACTACAACGTTCGTCTTTTGCAATAGCAGTTGGTTCATTATGGCTATTCATTAACGATGCGATAGACTATCTATTTGAGCAGTATCCTATATATGACTTTATCGCTATGCACCTTGTTCCAATTGCTGTATTTACAGTATGTTTAAGTTTCATG
Organism: Staphylococcus sp. HMSC059F04; assembly: GCF_001812565.1. NCBI lineage: Bacteria > Bacillati > Bacillota > Bacilli > Caryophanales > Staphylococcaceae > Staphylococcus > Staphylococcus sp. HMSC059F04. The sequence continues at coordinate 248,403 of NZ_KV809462.1, forward strand.
AGTATTCTGTTATATTATATATTTGGTTCCATATTAAAGTTTAAATTATTTGCTTAATGTGCGTGTTCTCAGTAAAATATTATCAAAGGGAGAGTGAGTTTAATGTCTTTAATGTCTTATATAATTTATATTGTCATCATTATGGCGATTCCTATGTGGGCACAACACAACGTAAAGTCAAATTATGAAAAATATTCACAAGTCAGATCTACAAGTGGTAAAACAGGACGTGAAGTCGCTGAAGAAATCCTGCATGCTAACGGTATTTATGATGTCGAAGTAGTACGAGGAGAAGGCTTTTTAACAGATCACTACGATCCAAAAAAGAAAGTCGTTTGTTTATCTCCAGCTAACTTTGATCGTCCATCTGTAGCTGGCACAGCAATTGCTGCGCACGAAGTTGGGCATGCAATTCAACATGCACAAGGTTATGCATTCTTACGCTTTAGAACAGCGTTAGTACCTTTTGCAAATATTGGTAGTTCACTAAGTTATATGCTTGTCTTATTAGGTATTGTATTAACAACACTTGGTAGTGCTTTTGGCTCAACAGCGTTATGGGTTGGTGCAGGATTAATGTCACTAGCCGTATTGTTTTCAATCGTTACTTTACCAGTAGAGTTTGATGCCAGCTCACGTGCTATGAAACAAATACAAAGCTTAAATATTGTAAATGAAAAAGAATATAAACATGCTAAAAAAGTTTTATCAGCCGCTGCGATGACATATGTGGCAGCTACTGCAACAGCTGTTGCTGAACTTGTAAGACTTATCCTTATTGCGCGTTCTAGTGATTAACAAGTAAATATAGCATTTAATGCTACAATTTTGAGATATTCGTATAGCCATATTCTTTAACAAGGTGCACAAGTTGTACCTTGTTTTTTATTTGTCATTGCACGACGAATGCATGTTCAGAAATTTTGATATATACTATATAAGACATAATTATTAAAGGAGAATGACAATGACTAAATCTATGAAAGAGATGCAAAAAGAAGTCGATGCATACATCAGTCAATTTAAAGCGGGATACTTTTCTCCTTTAGCCAACTTAGCACGCTTAACAGAAGAAGTTGGCGAATTAGCTAGAGAAATTAATCATTATTATGGTGAGAAACAAAAGAAAGATTCAGAAGAAGATAACACCGTAAAAGCCGAACTAGGGGACAATTTATTTGTACTTCTTTGCATCGCTAACTCTTTAAACATCGATATGACTGACAGCTTTAATGAAACGATGAAAAAGTTTAATACACGTGATAAAAACCGTTTTGAGCGCAAGTCTTGATGTAATAGGAAGGGAGGGGAGTTATGGCTAAATGAAAATTGGGATTACATGCTACCCATCAATGGGTGGCTCGGGAATTATTGCTACAGAACTCGGCATTAAGATGGCAGAACGTGGTCATGAAGTTCATTTTATTACTTCAAATCTACCATTTAGAATTAGAAAGCCTTTGCCAAACGTCACTTTTCATCAAGTTGAAGTTAATCAATACGCCGTATTTCAATATCCGCCTTATGATATCACTTTAAGTACAAAAATTGCGGAAGTTATTAAAGAGTATGATTTAGATATATTACACATGCATTACGCAGTTCCACATGCTGTTTGCGGCATACTTGCTCGCCAAATGTCTGGTAAAGATATAAAAATCATGACAACACTTCATGGCACAGATATCACAGTACTTGGTTATGACCACACATTAAAAGATGCTATAAAATTCGGAATCGAAGAAAGTGACATAGTGACAAGCGTCAGTCAGTCATTAGCTAAACAAACTAAAGATATTATTGAGACTGACAAAGATATCATTCCTATTTATAACTTTGTGCGTGAGGATGAATTTCCGACAAAACATGATGAGTCTCTAAAGAACATGTATGGTATTCTTCCTGAGGAGAGCGTACTTATTCATGTATCTAATTTTAGACGTGTTAAACGCATAGATACTATAATTGAGACTTTTGCAAAAGTACATCAATCCATACCAAGTAAGTTATTATTGTTGGGTGATGGCCCTGAACTCTGTGATATGCGTCAAAAAGCACGTGACCTTAATGTAGAAGATCATGTGTTATTTTTAGGAAAGCAAGATTGTGTGAGTGAATTTTATCAACTTGCAGATATTGTCTTACTTTTAAGTGAAAAGGAAAGTTTTGGGTTAAGCTTGTTGGAAGCGATGAAGACAGGCGTCGTACCGATTGGCTCAAACGTAGGAGGCATTAAAGAAGTTATCAAGCATGGAGAAACAGGTTATATCGTTGACGTTGGTGATAGTGCACAGGCTAGTGAATATGTGCTAGAACTATTAAATAATCCACAATTATATCAGACGATACAACACAATATGCTAAAGGATATTAAAGAACGTTTTGGCTCAGAACTTATTACTGACCAATATGAATATTATTACAATAAAATGTTACAGTAAAAGAGGTATCAGATGTCATATAGATTATTTGAACAAGCAAAACCTTTACTAACAAAAATTCAGCAACACGGTTACGAGGCTTATTTTGTAGGTGGATCAGTGCGTGACTATATTATGGGACGAGATATACATGATATTGATATCACAACAAGCGCTACACCTGATGAAATTGAAACAATATTTCAGCATACAATTCCTATTGGCAAAGCACATGGCACAATCAATGTTGTTTATGGACAGCATAATTATGAAGTAACTACATTTCGAGCAGAAGAAGAATATACAGACCATCGTCGCCCTAGTGAGGTAACGTTTGTCAGAAATTTGTATCAAGATGTTGAACGTCGTGATTTTACCATGAATGCCATTGCAATGGACAAATCTTATCAAATCTACGATTACTTTGGTGGACAAGCTGATATTAAGCAACACATTATCCGAACGGTAGGAGAGCCTCATGAGCGATTTGAAGAAGATGCTCTGCGAATATTACGTGGTCTCCGTTTCGAGGCTCAATTAGGCTTTACAATTGATACAACAACATTTCTTGCCATGCAACAACGTGTGGCAGATACAGCTTACTTATCTATAGAACGTATTATCGTTGAATTAAAAAAATTAATACAAGGGCATTATGTGTCATCCAGTTACAAGCATATGATTCAGCTAGGGTTGTTTAACCATATCCCATTCTTTGAATCTATAGATATGAACAAATTTATAGTAACAGAGCCTATGTCTTTCGAACTATGGATTGCATCATTGTTGTTTGCAACAAATAGTCAATTTTCTCTTACTTCTCTCAAAATAAGTAACAACGAGAAACAAAAGATTAAACAATTGCTATCTTTGCTTCAACTTTTGAATAAGATAAAATCAAAACAAGATTTACGTCTATTAGTATATGACTATGGCAGTCATTCTTTATTAGAAATCTTAAACCATCGTCAAATGTTTCAAGATCAGCATATAAAAGTAGGTAATCCTGTTATCATTAATCCTGAAGTGATTCACGATATATCACAATCACTTATTATAAATCAGCGTCAAGATATCGCAATAAGTGGTTATGATTTAATTAACTTCTTCAATAAAAAACGTGGTCCTTGGATTAAAACGGTATTAAGAATGATTGAAGTAGCAATTGTCAACAACAATGTGCAAAATAATAAAGAACAGATATTGAAGTGGGTGAAAAAACATGTCGAAATATAGTCAAAATGTGATTAATATGCTATATCAACATCACAACACATACATTTCAGGACAGCATATTGCCAATCAATTAAACATCTCACGTGCAGCTGTAAAGAAAATTATTGACCAATTAAAAGTCGAAGGTTGCAACATCGTATCGATTAATCACAAAGGACATCAGTTGAAATCGTTACCTGATCAATGGTATTTAGGCATTATTAAACCTATTGTCAACAAACATCAGATATTTGATCAAATAGAAGTTTATCGCACAGCCGATTCGACACAAATAATTGCTAAACAAATGTTAGTCAATAATTCTAAATCTTATCTAATATTGAGTGATGAACAAACAAAAGGACGTGGTCGCTTTAACCGAAATTGGAGTTCCTCTAAAGGGAAAGGCTTGTGGATGTCAGTTGTTTTAAGGCCTAATGTACCATTTGATATGATGCCTAAGTTCAACCTATTTATTGCTTTAGGTATTCGCGATGCTATTCAAGCATTTGCGAATGATGAGGTTAAAATAAAATGGCCAAATGATATTTATATCGGTGATAAAAAAGTTTGCGGCTTCTTAACTGAAATGGTTGCGAATTACGATGCTGTTGAAGCAATCATTTGTGGTATTGGCATTAATATGAATCATACTGAAGATGATTTTATAGAAGAAATTAAGTCCAGAGCAACGAGCATACGCCTCCATGCCACACATAAAATTAATCGCTATGCATTTTTTGATCAGCTTATCTCACAAATTGTTTATCGCTATCAACAGTTTCTTACACAGCCATTTAATACCATCCGTGATGAATATATCAAAGCATCTAACATTTGGCAGCGTCAAATAAAATTCACTGAAAATGGCACGCAATTTATGGGTAAAGCGGAAGATATAGATTATAACGGCTTTTTAATTGTCAGAGATAACCAAGGGAATATGCGCCGTTTAATGAGTGCAGATATTGAAATATAATCATGAGTTAAGGAGAGATAATCATGGGGCAAACAAGTTACGCCGTTGTTGACTTAGAAACGACCGGTAACCAGCTTGATTACGATGAAATTATTCAAATAGGTATCACATTCGTTCGTGGCCAAAAAATTGTAGGTACCTACCATTCAATGATTAACACTGATGTAGAAATCCCTCCATTTATACAAGCGCTCACTTCAATAGAAGAAGATATGTTAAAGCAAGCACCATATTTTCATGAAGTTGCAGAAGACGTCTATAAACAGCTTAAAGATTCTGTGTTTGTTGCGCACAATGTTTCTTTCGATTTAACTTTTATTAAAAAGGCATTTAAACGTAATCATATCCATTTTCAACCCAAAAAGGTGATTGATACTGTTGAATTATTTAAAATTGCTTTCCCTACAGATAAAAGTTATCAGCTGAGTGAATTGGCAGAGGCACACCATATTCCATTAGATAATGCGCACCGTGCCGATGAAGATGCAACAACAACTGCAAAATTAATGATTAAAGCATTTCAAAAGTTTGAAACATTACCGCTAGACACGTTAAAACAACTATATTATTTAAGCAAAAACTTAAAATATGACTTGTATCATATTTTGTTTGAAATGGTACGCCAATATAAAAACGCTTTGCCAGATAACAAATTTGACCGTTTTGAACAAATTATGTATAAAAAACAAATCGATTTAAAAGCACCAAAAACAGACTTTAATGGTTCTTTAAAAGACTTATATTCAAAAGTAGTGGCGCAATTAAAGTTAACTTATAGGCCACAACAATTATACTTATCTGAAATTATTCTTGATCAATTAATGCATAGTGATAAAGCCATGATAGAAGCACCACTAGGAAGTGGCAAGTCCTTAGCTTATTTGCTCGCAGCCTTAATGTATAACATTGAAACGGATAAACATGTCATGATTTCAACGAATACAAAGCTTTTACAGCATCAACTACTTTATAAAGATATCCCTGAACTCAATCAAGCATTAGAATTTAAAATTAATGCCTTATTGATTAAAAGCAAAAGTGAATATATTTCATTAGGATTAATCAGTCAAATATTGAAAGATGAAAATATCAATTATGAAGTAAGTATCTTGAAGATGAAACTGCTCATCTGGCTAACTGAGACTGAAACTGGCGACATACAAGAGCTTAATTTAAAAGGCGGTCAAAAGATGTACTTTGACCAAAAAAATGAAACATATGTTCCAGAAAAAAACAATGTTCATTTTTATAATTATATTAAACGCAATGCACAAAACATTCAAATTGGTGTAACAAATCATGCACACCTCATTCATTCTGACCACGAAAATTCTATTTATGAATTATTTGACGATTGTATTATAGATGAAGCGCACCGTCTTCCTGACTATGCTTTAAATCAAGTCACTAACGAATTGAACTATGCAGATATAAAATATCAACTTGGCTTAATCGGTAAAAATGAAAATGAAAAATTATTGAAAGCTATTGATCACTTAGAACAACAACGTATTCTAGAAAAATTAGACATCCCACCCATTGATGTTTTTGGCTTGAAATCTCATATAACTGATATTCATGAATTAAATGAACGCTTATTTACTACAATGTTTGATATTATACACAGCAGTGAAACACACGATGATGACACTCATCGATACCATTATGTCTATGATTTTGATACACAATCCATTTTGAATGATTTACATCAAGTCATTACAAAAGTTAATAAAACATTGGAATTCTTTAATGGTATGAGTCATAAAACTGTTAAATCATTTAGAAAACAACTCCTATATCTTAATGAACGCTACAAGGCAATTGAAAACAGTTTATTAGAACATCACACGACGTTTATTGCCATAAAAAATTTACAGCAAAAATCGACCATTCGTTTATTTATTAAAGATTATAATGTCAAAGACGTTTTAACCTCACAAATTTTAGATAAATTTAAATCTTTAACTTTTATATCTGGTACTTTAACATTTAACCATTCGTTTGATGCCTTTAAAAATTGGTTTACCGAAACTGTCTCATTTAATACATTTGAAGTTCAAAATCCAATGCCACAACTTAAAAATACAAATGTGTTTATACCTACTGATGTAGAACCTTATAACTATTTAAGCATTGAAGATTATGTTTCTTCAATCGTGCAATATTTAGAAGTTTATACACAAAAAACGCAATCAAAATGTCTCATTCTATTTACCAGCTATAAAATGATGCACATGGTACAAGAACTTATCAATGACTTACCATCATTTGAAGATTATATCGTCTTGACACAACAACAAAATCAAAATTATAAAATTGTGCAGCAATTCAATAGTTTTGATAAAGCAATACTTTTAGGCACATCAACATTTTTTGAAGGTTTTGATTTTCAATCAAATGGCATTAAATGTGTCATGATTGCTAAATTACCATTTATGAATAAATATAATACAAAATATTGGCTGATGGATTCAGAGTTCAAATCTACATTTAAAGAATATGTATTACCTGATGCAGTTACACGATTTAGACAAGGATTAGGACGTTTAATTCGTAACGAAGAAGATCAAGGTTTAATCATTTCATTTGATGACAGATTAATTCATAGTAACTATAAAAATTTCTTTTCTCAAGTACTTGTAGATTATCGTCAGAATAAAGGTGATATCCAGCAATTCAATAAATTACTCAATAAGATTAAATAAGCTTGAAACACTAGTAAAAATAAAATATGGACAACTAGAACTTACATAGTGCTTTTGTTAAAATGAAAGAGTATTAATAAACAGAAATACACAATAGGAGACGAGTTATGAAGACAACAATTAAGCAAGCAAAACAACATCTTAACCAAGAAGTAACAATTGGAGCTTGGTTAACAAACAAACGTTCAAGTGGTAAAATTGCATTTTTACAACTTCGAGATGGTACTGGTTTTATGCAAGGTGTCGTGGTTAAGTCTGCCGTAGATGAAGAGACTTTCCAACTTGCTAAAGATATTACACAAGAATCTTCACTTTATGTTACAGGTACAATATCTGAAGATAATCGTTCTGATATCGGCTATGAAATGCAAGTCACATCAATTCAAGTAATTCACGAAGCACATGATTACCCAATTACTCCCAAAAATCATGGAACAGAATTTCTAATGGACCACCGTCATTTATGGCTGCGTTCAAAAAAACAACATGCTGTTATGAAAATTAGAAATGAAATTATTAGAGCTACCTATGAATTTTTTGATACGCACGGCTATACTAAAATTGATCCACCTATTTTAACGGCAAGTGCACCTGAAGGCACAAGTGAGTTATTCCATACAAAATACTTTGATCAAGATGCGTTTTTATCTCAAAGTGGTCAATTATATCTTGAAGCTGCGGCTATGGCTCATAGAAATGTTTTTTCATTTGGTCCAACGTTCCGTGCTGAAAAGTCTAAAACACGTCGTCATTTAATTGAATTTTGGATGATTGAAGCAGAAATGGCTTTTACAACGCATGCTGAAAGTTTAGAGGTTCAAGAGCAATATGTTGCGCATGTGGTCCAATCCGTATTAGAAAATTGTACTTTAGAATTGAAATTATTAGATAGAGATACTTCAAAATTAGAAAAGGTAGCTACACCATTTCCTCGTATTACCTATGATGATGCGATTGATTATCTCAAAGAACAAGGATTTGATGATATCGAATGGGGCGATGATTTCGGTGCACCGCATGAGACAGCTATTGCTAATCATTATGACTTGCCAGTGTTTATCATAAATTATCCAACATCAATTAAACCATTTTATATGCAACCAAATCCAGACAATAACAATACTGTGCTTTGTGCCGATTTAATCGCGCCAGAAGGTTATGGTGAAATTATAGGTGGTTCAGAACGTATTAACAATTTAGAATTGCTTGAAGAACGCATCAAGCAATATCACTTAGATGAGGAAAGCTATAGTTACTACTTAGATTTGCGTCGCTATGGTAGCGTTCCACATAGTGGTTTTGGTTTAGGTTTAGAAAGAACAGTTGCGTGGATATCAGGTGTTGAACATGTTCGAGAAACATCACCATTCCCACGCTTACTAAATAGACTTTATCCATAACATTTACATGTTTATTAAGTAAGAAATGATAAGCTTATTGATTAGGCATAAACAATTTTAACGCTAAACTGATTGCCTATTAATGCTCGCAATCTACAACTTTAGAATTTTGGTTAGGGGAGTGGGATAACAAACTGTCTCACTCCCATTTTATAGAAACTAAATATATTGAGGTGATAATATATGGATATCTTTCAACTCAAGACAAGACCAGTCGTATTAAGAAGAGAATTATTTGATCATTATAGTGAATTAGGTATGGATGAACAAGATTTGGTTATTCTTATTAAATTAATTTATGCTGCAGAAACTTCTAATAAACAGCCCTCAATAGAAGCCTTAAGAAAAGGATCGACACTAGATTCTAGAGAAATCACCACAATTATACAACATCTTATCCAATTAGATTTATTGGAATTAAATGTGAATAAAGATGAAGAAGGTAAATTTACCGAATATATGAACTTGGATCCGTTTTATACTAAATTATTATCCTTGCTCAAGCAACAAGAACTTAAGAGTCAAAATAAGCAAGAAGACAATCAATTCCAACAGTTATTCACTTTGATAGAACAAATATTTGCTAGACCGTTATCACCCTATGAAATTGAAACGTTAAATCAGTGGATTGATGTGGATCATCACGACATTAGTATCATCCAAGCAGCTTTGGATGAAGCAGTGGGGCAAAATAAGCTTAGTTTTAAATATATGGATCGAATACTGCTTAATTGGAAGAAAAATAATGTAAAAACAATCGATGATACAAATAAAATTCGTGAACAGTTTCATAAGCCTAAAATGAAACATACAGTTAAAGAAGTCCCTAAATTTGACTGGTTAAATGGAGAGAACTTAGATGATAAGTAAAAAGAAAGCGCTAAAAATGATCGATATTATCGCTGATATGTTTCCAAATGCAGAATGCGAACTAAGGCATAATAATGCATTCGAACTGACAATTGCAGTTCTTTTGTCAGCCCAATGTACGGATAACTTAGTAAATAAAGTAACCGCTACATTATTCACTAAATATAAAACACCTGAAGATTATCTAGCTGTACCATTAGAAGAATTAGAACAAGATATCCGTTCTATTGGTTTATATCGTAATAAAGCAAAAAATATCAAAAAATTATGTACCTCACTACTTGAAAAATTTAATGGTCAAATTCCCCAAACTCATGCAGAACTAGAAAGTTTAGCAGGAGTTGGACGTAAAACGGCAAATGTGGTGATGAGTGTAGCATTCGGAGAACCAGCTTTAGCCGTCGACACCCATGTCGAACGTGTCTCAAAACGCTTAGGTATCAATAGATGGAAAGATAATGTGCGACAAGTAGAAGATAGGTTATGCTCAATAATCCCAAGGGACCGCTGGAATAAAAGCCATCATCAATTAATATTTTTCGGCCGTTATCATTGTATTGCAAGAAAACCAAAATGTGACATATGCCCATTGTTTGATGATTGTAGAGAAGGACAAAAACGATATAAACTTAAATTAAAGAAAGCGTGATTTCAGATGATAGAAAAGCAAGATTTTGAAGTATTAGAACAACAACTTGAACAATTTGCAGCTACCAGAAATTTAAATTCAGCTGAAGCCAAACCAGTAGTTGATGCATATTTTCAACTGTTAATAGATTACTTCAAACAAATCAATCAAATTTCTGCAATTGATTTTGAATCACTCTCACTTTATCCTATCGTTCCAATGAATTTCTACGAACGCTATCAATATCTATTAACTAGAAAATACCATTTTATGGGTTACAGACAAATGAAAACATTAAAAAGCGAATTAATAAAAATGGCTGCAAGCTATCAAACAAGATTGAAATTCCGTAAATCATAAATGTGCATTAAATAATAAAAAATTCCCTCTAAAGCATCTCTTAAATAATTAAGAAAGCTTTAGAGGGAATTTCATTTATGACGAATTTATTATCGTCCGAAAACTGAGCTTAAACCACCTGTGCTGCTTGAGTTGTTTCTTGCTCCACTTGATGTGTTTGAATTACTTGAACGATTTGAACTTGAAGTACTGTCGCTAGAACCGCTACTTCCATAAACTTTTCGTCCTGTTGTATTATTATCAGGGTGATTAGCTACTGATAATGATTCTTTATTACTACCACTTACAGAGTCAGGTTTACTAAAGTCTGAACCGTCTCTTGGTGAAATATCAGACATCACTTCTTCTAGTAAATATTGTGGATATTCTTGTTCAGAATGACCAACAAATGAATTTGTACCATATTGTTTAACTTCTTTAAAGCCCATCCACACTGACATACTGTATTTTGGAGTGAAACCATTAATCCATACATCTTTAGCTGCACTATCCGGTAAATTATATTTTTGATAAACTTCTTCACCATATGTTCCAGTACCAGTTTTCGCTGCAATATTAACGCCAGAAACACCATGTCCATATGCTGAACCATATGCTGAAAACGTACCTTTAAGCATTTCAGCCAACATGTAAGCCGTATAGTCTTTCATTGCTTTATGACTAGAATGATCATATTCAATTGTTTCGCCGTCTGCAGTCACAACTTTTTGAATAGAATGTGCATTATTGTATGTTCCTCCATTTGCAATTGACGCAAATGCTGAAGCTAATTGAGTAGGTGAGAATTCTGATGAAGAACCACCTAGTACTTCAGACGGACCAATTTCATTCTTGTAATCAAGTCCAACTTTTGATGCAAATTTCTTCGGTGCATTGTTACCAGCTTGAGAACGTGTTGCTTGCCATGTTTTTAAAGCTGGTATATTGAAACTTTGTCGAATAGCATCATACATTGATACTGTTCCATGACCTTTTTGATCGTAATTTCTAAATGTAGAACCTTCAACTTGATAACTAGATTCATCTTGAATAGCATGATTTGTAGCCCATTGCATATTTTCAATTGCTGGACCATATGCTAAGAATGGTTTTAATGATGAACCAGTAGGGTGAGGGTCAGTAGCTTGGTTTCGATCGACGACATCTCTGAAATTACGTCCACCTGAAATAGCAACTAATCCGCCAGTTTTGCTGTCTACAATTGAAGAACCAACTTGCTGATCATCATTTTTGTAGAAGTTACCGTTGTCTATACGATTTTGTAATGTTTTTTGGACATCTTTATCCATGTTTGTATAGATTTTGATTCCGCTTTGTAAAACATCACCAAGATTTTGATTTTTAAACTTATCATTATTCATAAGTTCAGATTTTACAAAGTTAACATAAGAATCGTAATCCGTATCTTGATTTTTCGTACCAGTTTGACGTTCTTTTGTACTACGTTGAACGAGATTATCTTTTAAAGATGTTTTCTTCGCTTGTTCCCATTCTTTTTTACTAATGCGATTGTGATAATGCATTAAATAAAGAACTGTATCCTTACGATTTTCTGCTTCTTTTGGATGATCATAAATGTTATAAACATTTGGAACTTGTGGTAAACCAGCTAAATATGCTTCTTCAGCTAAATTTAAATCTTTTAAGTCTTTATTGAAATAATATTTAGCTGCAGCTTTAATACCATATACACCATCAGAATAGTAAATCTTATTTAGATACATTTGGAAAATGTCATCTTTACTATACTCTTGCTCTAACCGATATGAAAGGTATGCTTCCTGTGCTTTACGACCAATAGATTTCTCTTCTGATAAAAATGATCGTTTGACAACTTGTTGGGTCAATGTTGAAGCACCTTGTGAACCAAAGCCACCAGTCAAGTTTTTACCTACGGCCCCAAATAAACGTTTATAATCAAGTGCACCGTGTTCATAAAAACGATTATCTTCAGTTGCTAAAACTGCATTTCTCATGTTTTTCGGTACATTCTTCAAATCAACATGCTCTCGTCTAGCACCATTGTCGAGTGTTTTAACTAATTTGCCATTTTTATCATAGATTTTAGCAGGCGCAGGATCTTGTAATTTCGATTCTGTAAATGCGGGTGCTTTCCATGCATAATAAGCAAAAAGTAAAATACCTAATAGTGCGAGAATGATAAAGGCAATAAACATAAAACCTATAATCTTAATAATCGTTCTCTTCACACTTTTATTCTGTTTTTGTTTGGATTTTCCATTATTACCTTTCTTAGGTTGAGAAGATCCTTGCTTTTCCGTCATACGCGGTCCTCACTTTCATCTAATATCAACTTATCAACAGCTTTGAGGTAATCTAATCTAGGTTGATACTGATAAGGAATATGGTAACCATTTTTTCGTATTTCTTCAACTGTTATCGACTTTTTAACATCCGCTTTGTACCTTTTCCAGAAATATTCAAACTTAGAATAGGGAAGAAGATACACTTCATCAAGTACTTTAAATCGCATAATTAAGAACACAATACCGCGCTGGACATGTGCTTTTTGCATATGCGCAACTTGATGATCATGAATGTTGTTTAATGGGAAAGACGTTTTATTTTTCGTTTCCTTTGCCTCAAAATCGATATAATGACTTCGATAAACACCATTATAGTCAGTTGTTGAAGGCGTACGAAAGTAAGCTTCATTTATAACTGCTTTACTTCGTTTCGGATAATGAACATTCACAATTTGCACTGGTGTAGGTTTCTTGTGAATAACAGCTATATCTTTGTCTAAATAATAAGAATTAGATAATTCTATATCTTTTTCCAAAGACATTCCGCGCCCACCATATTCTATATTACCTGAAATAGTGGCATCATTGCGTCCGACCTTAGTCTTATTTGAATTAAATGGTTTCCCGTTTGGATAATTCATTACTTTCACCACCAGTTTGGTTATAAACCCTTCTTATTATACATGAGGCATTTTAATGTTCCAAACTTTTATATGAGAATAATGTATAAAATATCAATCTATACATTAACCACTTCATTTTAACGTTTATTGCCAATTAACACAATATTTCAGTTAATTTAGTTAATGATGTGTCATAAATAACACTGAAAAAGATACTAAAATGACGTCACTGTGTAATTATGTTAAATTTATTTATAGGAGGCCTAAATGCAACAATATATTAATCAATTAAATGATGAATTAAAATATATAAAATCTACCTATAATAAAGTTAAAAAATCACAGTGCAATTATGATTTTGACCGTTATGTAAAGCCTTATGCCACGCAAATAGATTCTCTTCTTACACAGTTTTCCTATTATAAAGATGACATCGTAACATTACCTTATTTAAATGAATATAAATGGCAGATATTTTTACAAATGGTGAAAGAATTATCAGTTGAATGTCATTATTATAGAACAAGTCGCAAACTTTTTAATGAGAAATTTAAAAATGTGACTTATGTTTTAAATTACATGGCATCACAACTTGAAATTGGGGAATAATATGGTAAAAACAATTTATATAACTGGTTATAAATCATTTGAGTTGAATATTTTTAAAGATGACGCTCCGGAAGTTTATTATTTAAAACAATTTATACGTCATAAATTAATAAATTATCTTGATGAAGGACTAGAATGGGTGTTAATTCAAGGTCAAATGGGTATAGAACTGTGGACAGCTCAAGTTGTTATTGAGTTGAAAGCACAATATCCCGAACTAAAATTAGCGATTATCACACCATTTGAAGGTCATACGCAACGCTGGAATGAGCAAAATCAATTAGTCTATAACCAACTGGTAGCCAAAGCAGATTATGTGGATAGTATTTATCATAGTCAATATAAGGGGGCTTTTCAGTTTAAACAGGCTGACCGCTTTATGCTGGAACATTCTGATTTGACGCTACTTATTTATGATGAAGAGCAAGAGGGGAGTCCCAAGTTTTTTAAAGCGATGTTAGTTGATTTTATGTCTAAAACAAACTATACTTGTGATATTGTGACGTTTGATGAATTACAAGATTTCATTAATGATTTACAGTGGGCTGAAGATTAAAGTTTTGAAAAATGAGGTGGATAAAATGGCAGATGTATCTTTAAAGCTATCAGCTAAAGATATTTATGAGAAAGATTTCGAAAAAACTATGGCACGTGGCTACAGAAGAGAAGAAGTAGACGCTTTTCTGGATGACATTATTACTGACTATCAAAAGATGGCAGATATGAACAGTGAAGTTGTAAAATTATCAGAAGAAAATAACAAATTAAAAAAAGAACTGGAAGAATTAAGATTACGTGTAGCAACATCTAGACCCCAAGACAACAAATCTTTCGCTTCTGGCAGTGCCAACTCTAACAACAATAACGTCGATATTTTAAAAAGAATTTCAAATCTTGAAAAAGCTGTATTTGGTAAATAAAGACATTTACGTTTGTTACTAAGAAATATAATATGGTATAATCGCAAAAGTGATATTTTGGGTAATCGCTATAGCAATATAGAGGAAAGTCCATGCTCACACAATCTGAGATGATTGTAGTGTTCGTGCTTGATGAAATAATAAATCAAGGCATTAATTTGACGGCAATGAAATAACCTAAGTCATCAGATAAGGTTAAATTAATTTGAAAGTGCCACAGTGACGTAGCTTTTATAGAAATATAAAAGGTGGAACGCGGTAAACCCCTCGAGTGAGCAATCCAAATTAGGTAGGAGCACTTGTTTAGCGGAATTCAACGTATAAACGAGACACATTTCATCTGAAATAAGATGATAGGTAGACAGATGATTACCACCCGCGTACCAGTGCAGCTAGTACACATTATGAGTACAACGGAACAGAACATGGCTTACAGAAATATCATTTACTAGTTTAGCTCTCCCTTTGTGCGGAGAGCTTTTTTCATGTAATTTCATTACTAAACTATTCAGAACTATGATTATTCGTTAAAATAGACTTTGAAATCACTTAATTAAAGGAGATTAAACATGTTTCAATTATTAGCTGTTTGTCCAATGGGATTAGAAGCAGTGGTCGCAAAAGAAATTCAAGACCTAGGCTATGAAACTCAGGTAGAAAACGGGCGTATATTCTTTGAAGGCGATGAATCTGCCATAGTAAAATGCAATCTTTGGTTACGTACCGCTGATCGAGTAAAAATTGTAGTTGGTCGTTTTAATGCGACAACTTTCGAACAATTATTTGAACAAACAAAATCATTACCATGGGAAACTATTATTGATAAAGATGGCAGCTTTCCAGTCCAAGGAAAAAGCGTTAAATCAACACTCTACAGCGTACCTGATTGCCAAGCTATAACTAAAAAAGCGATTGTTGAACGCTTAAAATATGCTTATCAAGAATCTGGATGGCTAAATGAAACAGGTGCAAAATTCCCTGTGGAAGTATCGATTTTAAAAGATAATGTGTTATTAACGATAGATACCTCTGGTTCTGGGCTAAATAAACGGGGTTATCGTTTAGCTCAAGGTGAAGCACCTATAAAAGAAACTTTAGCTGCAAGTTTGATAAAATTAGCAAATTGGACAGGACAAACACCATTAATCGATCCTTTTTGTGGTTCAGGAACAATAGCTATTGAAGCATGTCTTATAGCACAAAATATTGCGCCAGGGTTTAATAGGGAATTTGTATCTGAAGCATGGCATATTATTCCAGAAGATCTTTATGAAAAACTGCGTAACGAAGCCGACCAACAAGCAGATTATGATAAAGAAGTCGAAGTCTATGCCTATGATATCGATCCAGATATGATTGAAATTGCTAAACGTAACGCTGCAGAGGTAGGATTAAGTGATATCATTCAATTTGAAGTTAAAGATGTGAATACACTAACTATTCATCGTGAAGAACCAATGGCATTAATAGGCAATCCACCATATGGTGAACGTATCGGCGATAGAGAAGAGGTCGAAACAATGTATCGTTACATTGGTAAATTGATGGCACAGCATCCCTTCTTATCAACTTACATTTTAACGAGCAATAAAGAATTTGAGTTTTTAGCTAATCGTAAAGCGACAAAACGTCGTAAATTATTTAACGGTTATATCGAATGTAATTATTATCAATATTGGGGTAAAAAACCGCAATATTAATCTGCAATAAAAAATTTAGTCACAAATAATTCATTCGCACTCTTATCATTACTATTGTAAAGTAAGGATAACTGAGTTTTTAGTTAACATATACAGAAGAATTACATCATAGTTAGGAGAGATAAATATGAAGACTGTTTTAATTATCGGTGCCAATGGTAAAGTTTCCATTGAAGCTACTAAAATATTTTTGGAAAATACAACTTATAATGTAGATTTATTTTTAAGAAATGCGCATCGTATACCCGACTATAGATCAAATCGCATCACGGTATATGAAGGTGACGCTAAAAATGAACAAGATATCGTTAAAGCGCTGGATAAAGTAGATGTTGTCTTTGCTAGTCTATCAGGCTCTATGGACGCTGAAGCAACAGCTATTGTAAATGCAATGGCACAAAAAAATGTTTCTCGCCTTATCTTTATCGCTGCTCCAGGAATTTATGATGAATTACCTGATAAATTCAATCAATTTAATAAAGAACAATTTGGTAATAAATTGCTAAAATACCGTAAAGCAGCTGATATTATCGAAGCTTCAAATTTAGACTATACAATTATTCGTCCAGCCTGGTTTACATTTAAAAATGAAACCGATTATGAAGTGACCCAAAAAGGAGAGCAATTTAAAGGTACAGAAGTATCAAGAAAAAGTGTTGCTAATTTAGCAGTTAAAATAGCAAAAAATCCATCGCTGCACTCCAAAGAAAATATTGGCGTAAACAAGCCAAATACTGATGGAGACAAACCAGCATGGATGTAGTAATCCAAGTCACTATGTCGAAAAATAATTAAATTAAAACTGTACAGCCACATCAACTTTTAAAAAACTCAAAAAAATTTTCAAGAACGTAAAGTGTTTTATTAAGCGCTTTGCGTTCTTAATCGTTGTTGTGAAAAACATTGAAATCATTTTTGACTGTAATTCTTTTTGTTTATATTCATTTTCCAGCCATTTTCACTTTATTAATGCACGTATTTATTTGTAAAATAAAGCTATGTACTGTGACAAAGGGGAAGCGCTTATGATAAATCAAAGTCAATTAGACCATTTATATAAACTAAAAAAAGAAATAGAAAAATCTAACAACAAACAATTAATTAACACAATTAACCAAGTTATTAAAAAAGTATATTTAAATCAATTTACCATTTCATTTGTCGGTCATTTTTCAGCCGGTAAATCTACACTTATCAATTTACTATTAGAACAAGATATACTACCAAGTTCTCCTGTTCCAACAACAAGTAATACAGCCATTGTATCTGTTGCAGAAGAAGAGGGGATTATTGCTAATATTACCGGTCAGCAATATACCAGACTTAAGACGTATGATGAAGTCAAACAGATGAATAGGTTAAATGTAGATGTCGAATCAATAGAAATTGCAATTAACTCAACAAAATTCAAACCAGGATTTACATTGCAAGATACACCTGGTGTAGATTCAAATATATCAACACATTTATCTTCAACCGAACAATATATGTATACAAGCAATCTTATCGTTTATACAGTCGACTACAATCATGTGCAATCAGCTTTGAATTTCAAATTTTTAAAACGGATGAACGAAGCAGGATTGCCCGTAGTATTTGTTATTAATCAAATTGATAAACACCAGGAAGAAGAACTAAGCTTCGATACATTTAAGAAAAAGGTAGCACAATCCATTAAAGAATGGGATATCAATGTAGAGCAAATTTACTATGTCTCTAAATTTGAACATCCACATAATCAATTAAAAGACCTGTCACGTGACTTAGTAACTATGGATGAACATAGAGAATCCATTAATCAATACGTCGAGCGAACATTAGATTTTATCGCGCATTCACAACTGTCATATATTAAAAGTGAGCTTCAAAATATTTTAGAAACTTTGGATATTGAGGAACAAGATTTTCAAGAAGCATATTTACGTTTTCAACAAAATCAAGCTGTAAGCGAAGAAGCAAAGATGTTAAATAATCCACAAGAATTATTGCGTTTTCTTAAAATGAAACGGAAAGACATACTTGAAAATGCATATATCATGACACACGATATGCGTGAACAAATACGATTTTATCTAGAAAGTATGTCAAAAGATTTTAAAGTGCACGGTTTTCTAAATAAGAAGAAAAAGAAGGAAGCGGAACAACAACGTCGCCTTAAACTTGTAATCGATATGTTACAAGACAAAGTCAATCAGCAAATTCGTCAACCTATGCGAGAAGATATGTCCTTTTTAACGCGCTTCATCAATAATAGTACAGTAACTTCAAACATATTAAATCAACATTATCACATCGATGAAGCCTTGGTATCATCTTTATACCAACCTCAAACAGCAATTAGTAATACCTATGTACTTACATTTTCTGATGATACATTAAAGGCCATTCGTAAATTTGTAGAACAAGAATCTGAACCATTATTTGAGCAGGCATCTAAGTATGCTCAAGCTAACGATTTATCTGATGATGCAGACAATGATTTAACGATTTATGAACGGTTTATTGAATTAAAACAGTTAAAAGAGTCTCTCACAACAAAGAATTATCGTCATTATTATATACATTTGGATGATTCTTTAGATAAACTCATCGGACGCACTGAAACAAATTATATGTTATCAGAAACTACAGATTCACATGAACACAATCATATTGAAACAGTTAAGCATAAAGAAAAAACACAACATGCCGATATAGCTGAAGGCTTAAACATCATAAAAGATATACCACTTTTTGAACAAACAAAAATGGATATTCAAGACACTTTAAAACGCATGAACCAAAACATAGTAAAAATAGCAGTATTTGGCACATTTAGTGCAGGAAAAAGCAGTTTAATTAATGCTTTACTTGGAGATACATATTTAGTTAGTTCTCCTAATCCTACAACTGCAGCCACTACCGAATTGTCATATGGTGAACAAAGTTATATCACGTTAAAAACAAATGACCAATTAGTAGCCGAATTAAACGATATACTGAAGTATCATCACTTATCATTTGATAGCCTTGAAGCACTGTTAAAAAGTGATTTAAATCAAATCAAACAAAAATTACCTAAAAATCAACTTGCATTTATTAATGCTATTGAAAAACATGCTTCATTGTATCAAACTATGCTCACTCAAGGTACAAAACATAATATTGAACAAGCAGAAATTAAAAAATGGAGTTCTGAAGATGCGTATGCCGCTTTCGTAAAAACTGTACACTTAAAACTGCCAATCGAATGGTTACAGGATATAATTATTGTTGATTCATTAGGTTTACATTCAAATAACCAACGTCATAATAATGAAACTGAACAAATTTTAACTTCGGCAGATTTAATTCTCTATGTTAGCTACTTTAATCACTCTTTTACAGATAATGATAAGGCCTTTATAGAACACATGAAGGCAATGAATCAATTAAATGATCATCAATCGTTTAAAATGATAGTAAATGCAATTGACTTAGCAGAATCAAAAAATGACATTGATAGTGTAAAAGAATATGTTTTTAATGCTTTAAATCAGGTGGGTTTAAAGTCTGAAATTTATACAGTATCAAGTCGCATCGGCCTTAAAAGAAAAGATGAAGGCATCATTAACTTAAGAGATAGTATTGATTATTTTGCAAAAGTAGAAGCAAAGTCTATTTTAGAAACACAAATGATACATCAATTAGCACAAATTAAACAGGCCTATGCAGAATTAATTGATGATTATTATAACAACGAAGCACAACTAAGAACTCGAAATAATAAATTACAACAATATCAGCAAGAAACACATGTTGCTACACAACTCATAACAACATCAAGTCAATTATCTATTAATGAAATTGATGACCAAATTTATTATTTAAATGATAGATTAAAATTGCAATTATTAGACGACGTTAAAAGTGTTTTTAATAGTCAATTGACTCAGCATCCTGACTTCTCAAAACAAAAGTCAGACGCCACAAAAGACTATTTAACTCAAATTCACCAACGTTTTTACTTAGAACAAACACTTATTACTGAACGAATTAAAAAACATTTCCAACAAGATATAGAACGTCAACTATCTCCAGTATTAAAAAAATTAGAACAAGTTCATATTTTCATTCAACCTGAACTAAATATTAATATTGAAATTAGCAATACACCGATACTTACTATTGAATTAGAAGATATGTTAAAGGTATTACCTAAAAATCTAACAAAACGTAATATTTTAAATCATAATATTCAAAGAAAAATACAACAAAATATTGCACAGCAAACCTTACATTTAATACAAAATGGTTTAAACGACTTACGTCACAAGCTCCAAAAAGTCATAAAGGACATGGAAGATCAATACGAACATGTATTTTTAGACTTAGAAAACGAAGTACAGACACAAATTCAAACACTTTTATCATTTAAACTGGACAATCAACTTATCACATCTATAGAACATGCAGCGCGTCAATTAGATCATATTTTACAAGGGAAAGAAGGCCGCACTTATGACGAATAGAGTATTACTAGTAGATGGTATGGCATTATTATTTAGACATTTTTACGCAACAAGCTTACACAATCAATTTATGTATAATTCGAAAGGTATACCTACAAATGGCGTTCAAGGTTTTGTAAGACACATTTTTTCAGCTATTCATGATATAGCACCAAGTCATGTTGCAGTTTGCTGGGATATGGGGCAAGAAACATTTAGAAATCAAATGTATGCTTCATATAAGCAAAATCGTCCTGCACCACCAAATGAACTCATTCCACAATTTGATTATGTCAAAGAAATCGCAACTCAGTTTGGTTTTGTAAATATTGGTGTTGTCAATTATGAAGCTGATGATGTTATAGGTAGCTTAGCCCAAACTTATTCAGATCAAAATGAGGTATTTATTATTACTGGGGACAAAGATATATTGCAATGTATCAATCCTAATGTAGAAGTTTGGTTAACCAAAAAAGGCTTTAATATATATAATCGTTACACACTTGAACGTTTTCTTGAAGATTATGGAATTACACCAAAGCAATTCATTGATGTTAAAGCTTTCATGGGAGATACAGCAGACGGCTATCCCGGAGTTAAAGGTATAGGTGAAAAAACGGCACTTAAGTTAATAAAAGAACATCAAAGTGTCGAAGGTGTCCTTAGTAATATTAGTAAGCTAACCCAAGGCCAACAAACAAAGATTAATAGTCATATTGATGACTTAAAACTTTCTAAACAACTTGCTGAAATATATACCAACGTACCACTAGATACAGAGTCATTATTTGATAAAATGACATACGCCAATACGTTACAAAATATATTGTCAATTTGTAATGAACATGAACTATTTGTCTCAGGTAAATATCTTGCGACTAACTTTAGTTAAGTAACATAATTTAAAAGTAAAAAACAAAAGTTGTAAAATCACACACATATATATTGTATATGGCATGACGCTTGAGGAAGTAATGCTAGTTAGAGCCGAGACTGAGACAACACCCTAGGAAAGCGAAACCATAAAATACGAAGCATTACAAATAAAGAACCGTTTGGGACATCATTATGTTTAGACTATGAACTGTATAAAGTGGCAGTGTTGACTGGCTTGAAAATACGCTTATACCAAGCTTTTTTCAAGTCTAGTTAACCTTGCAGATACGGTAATACGAATTCAAAATGAATGATGTTAATGACTCTTATTTATAGACAATGGGAGACGCACATAATTAATTATAAACAACTCTAATAAATCAATCTTTTTTAATTTTAACCATATTATGAACAAGGGTTGACATTATTAAAAAGGTGATGTAATATACTGAAATATAAGAATTATCAGATAATTTGAAGAATAAGTAGTTTTACGTTACGTAACAATAAGAAAGCTAATGGGTGATGTAAATTAGCACGGCGTGTTAAATGAATTGGGTCTTCAAAGTTTAAAATATGACTATATTAATGAGTGAGCAATGTATATTGTTAATTAAGGTGGCACCACGGTAACGCGTCCTTATGTGTTTAGCGTTAACGTGTTTTTTTACGCTTTAATTACTGAAATTAGTAGTTGTTTATACGGTAGTTTTAGAAAGTTAGTGGTTGATGAAAACTAACACCTTGAATGATGAAATTGGGTTCAGTAAATTTTATCAATATTATATTTTAAAGTGAACAATATCTAACCTATATTGTTAATCAAGGTGGTACCGCGCAACAGCGTCCTTTTGTATAGAGGATGCTGTTTTTTTATGGAAGGAGCTTAAAATGAAAATTTATTACAAAGTTTTGAAGGCAACGATGACGCCAGAAGCACTTGCACAATTAAGTACGAAAAAGATTATTTTAGAAAGTGCTAATCAAACTCAGGTCAAAGGTCGCTACTCAATTGTTGCTTTAGATTATTACGGCACAATAACACTATATGATGATTTTTTAGAAATTAAGACGCAGCAACAATCAGAAACGATAACAACTCATTTTTATGATTATTTTAAAAATTATATAAATCAATTTAATGAGTCCATATCACATTCTGACTTGCAGGACTTACCCTTTATTTCAGGGTTTATTGGTTCATGTAGTTTTGATTTAGCACGCCATGAATTTCCAATTTTGAAAAAAACACCACTCAAGTTAAACAATGAACATGATGCAAGATTTTTCATGATTGAAGATGTATATGTATTTGATCATTATAAAGATGATTTGTATGTCATTGCGACCAATCAATTTTCATTAGCATCACAAGAACAATTAGAAGCACGTGTTGAGAATAATATAAAAAGACTCTACAATATTCAACCGCTTCATCAAACTATTGATTTTCAACATCATAAAGTTATAACAAGTAATATTGATAAAACATCGTTTTTAAACATGATTAGCCAATATAAACAAAAAATTCAATCTGGAGATATGTTTCAAGTTGTCCCATCACGCATCTACAGTTACCAACATCACTTTGGCAATCAGTTACATCAATTAACATTTCAATTGTATCAAAATTTGAAAAGACAAAATCCAAGTCCTTACATGTACTATATTAATATGGATGAGCCTATTATCATAGGTAGTTCTCCTGAAAGCTTTGTCAAAGTTCATAAAGATAAAGTTTACACTAATCCTATAGCTGGAACAATTCAACGTGGTACAACACCAGATGAAGATTTAGCTCATACACAACAACTACTCAATGATTCTAAAGAGCGCAGCGAGCACAGTATGCTTGTTGACTTAGGTAGAAATGATATCAATAGAATAGCGCTACCAGGTTCAACCAGCATATTAAAACTTATGGAAATTGAAAAATACGAGCATGTGATGCATATCGTTAGTGAAGTACGAGGCAATGTCGATAAATCATTATCACCGATGACTATAATTGCAAGTTTATTGCCAACTGGCACTGTATCAGGCGCACCAAAATTACGTGCTATTCAACGGATTTATGAAAGCCACCCATATAAACGTGGCATCTATAGTGGGGGCATTGGCTACATAAATTGTAATCAAGATTTAGATTTTGCACTTGCTATACGTACAATGCTAATAGATGACAAAGAAGTTCATGTTGAAGCAGGTTGCGGTGTTGTTTATGATTCGATTCCTGAAAAAGAATTACGAGAAACGCAATTAAAAGCAAAAAGTTTATTGGAGGTCACACCATGATATTAATTATCGATAACTATGATTCATTTACCTATAACTTAGTTGACATAGTGTCAAAACATCAAAATGTCATCGTAAAATATCCTGACGATCCAGATGCATTAACATATCAAGAAACGGTATCTGGTGTTATTATTTCCCCTGGTCCAGGCCATCCTTTAGATAACAATTATCTGTTACAAATAATAGAAACATACAAAAATTTACCAATATTAGGCGTTTGTTTAGGCGCACAAGCGTTGACTTGTTATTACGGTGGTCGAGTAATCCAATCTGACACTGTCATGCATGGTAAAGTCGATATTATGCACCAAACTCATTCATCATTATTGTATAAAGAGTGTCCTTCGTCATTTAATATCATGCGTTACCATTCACTTATTTCAGATGCCAATCATTTTCCTAAAAATTTAATCATTACAGGAAAAACGGAAGATTCTATTCAATCATATGAGCACAATAAACGTCCGCATTATGGCATACAATATCATCCAGAATCATTCGCAACCGATTATGGAGAACAAATTATTACTAATTTCTTAAACATCACACAGAAAGGCTGACAACAATATGAAATCAACAAAATCACTAACTAACCATCACCCATTTTCTCAAGCAGATGCTAACAACTTAATTAAAGTACTCATTGATCCCAAAGTGGAAAACCATGACAAAGTTGAGTTGTTACAAACATTTACAGAGAGAGAACTACAACAGAAAGAATTAACACATCTGGTTCGCAGCTTAATTCAAACGATGTACCCTGTCCAACCATCCTACCCAGGTGCAATGTGTGTCTGTGGCACTGGCGGAGATAAATCAAATAGTTTTAATATTTCTACAACCGTTGCATTTATTGTTGCAGCAGCAGGCGTGCCAATTATTAAACATGGAAACAAAAGTATAACATCACATTCTGGCAGCACTGATTTACTACAACAACTTAATATTCAAACAACCAAAGTTGAAGACGTAAGTCAACGCTTAGATAATAAAGGTTTAGCCTTTGTAAGTGCACCTGAAGCATATCCTGTAATGAAATATATTCAACCAGTAAGAAAAATGATTGGTAAACCGACATTTTTTAATTTAATAGGTCCTATTATTAATCCTTTTGCACTGACTTATCAAGTTATGGGGGTCTTTGATCCAAACCAATTGGACTCAATCATCCATACTTTAAAAGATTTAGGACGACGTAGAGCAATTGTCTTACATGGTGCGCACGGCATGGATGAAGCCACATTATCAGGTAATAATTTAATTTATGAACTAGATGAAAATGGTAACGTAAACCACTACACATTAAATGCACAAGACTTAGGATTTTCGTATGCACCTGATAGCGAACTTAAAGGAGGTAGCCCAGAAGAAAATAGACGTATTACCTTAGATATTTTAAACGGAAAAGACAGATCATCAAAAAGAGATGTTGTCGTCCTTAATGCAGCAATTGCACTTTATGTCGCTGAAAAAGTACATAGCATTCAAGCTGGAATATCAATAGCTGAGTATTTAATAGACAATGGACTTGCTATGAAACAATGCTTAATTGTAGAAGGGAATGCGTAATGATGACTATTTTAACTGAAATTGTCGATTATAAAAAAAGACTATTAGCTAATGGTTACTATGACAACAAACTAAAATCATTAAAAGATTTAACGCCAATAAATAAGCCTACATTTAAATCTACACTTAGCAAAAGTAAACATTTATCTATCATTGCTGAAATTAAAACGAAAAGTCCTTCAGTTCCAAAATTCAATGTAAAAGATTTAGTTAAACAAGTTCGAGAATATGAGGCTAATGGCGCAGCTGCAATTTCTATATTAACGGATGAACATTATTTCGATGGAAGCTTTGAACGTCTACAAAACTTATACAGCCATACAACACTTCCTATACTTTGTAAAGATTTTATTATTGATACGATACAAATCGATGTTGCAAAGAAAGCTGGGGCCTCAATGATATTACTAATCGTTCATTGTTTAACAGATAGTAAACTAAAACAACTTTACAAATATGCACATAAACTAGGTTTGGAAGTACTGGTTGAGGTCCACAGCATTAAAGAATTACAACGTGCGCATCAACTTAATGCATCATTAATCGGAATTAATAATAGGGATTTAACAACTTTTAACACTCATGTAGAACATACCAATGAAATATTACGTCAAAAACATTCTGGCAGATTCTACATTTCTGAAAGTGGTATCCATTCGAGAGAAGACGTGCTATCAATAGTACAGACAGGAATATCTGGTATACTCATTGGCGGTGCTTTAATGAATTGCACAAATATCTCTGAATTCTTGCCAAGTCTTATGTTAGAAAAGGTAAATTTATGAAATTAAAATTTTGCGGTTTTCAAACAAAACAAGATATTTTAAATGCACAACAACTTAACATCGATGCACTAGGAATGGTTTATTATGATAAAAGTAAGCGTCATATTCAAGCTGATACAATCGCTTATTTATCACAGCTAATTCCCAAAGCAATTGAATGTGTATTAGTCGTCGTTAATCCATCATGGGACAATTTGCAATATATACTTCAATATGCGCAGATTAATTGTGTACAGTTTCATGGAACTGAAAATATTAGACTTATCTCTAAAACTAAACAAAATTTCAAGAATATTAAAATAATTAAAGCTTTACCTGCTAACTCACAACTACTTAAGCAAATTAAATATTATCGAGAAGTTGCAGATAGTTTTATTATTGATACTCCATCTGCTTCATATGGTGGCACAGGACAGTCATATGATTGGCAGATTTTAAAGTCTTTACCTACAAATATAAATTATTTAATAGCAGGTGGGCTTACGTTGAACAAAATAAAATATATTGAAACCTTAAATTTGAGCCATGCTGGATACGATATTTCTAGCGGTATAGAAACAGACAATCATAAAGATTTAAATAAAATGAAAGCAATCATTCAACATGTTAAAGGAGCGATTTATCATGTATAACAATATTCAAACAGAAGCAGATCAATTAGGTTTTTTGGCGAATACGGTGGACAATTTGTACCAGAAACATTAATGCCAGCAGTATTAGAATTAAAACAAGCTTATAATAAAGCAAAAAAAGATCCTCAATTTCAACAAGAGCTAAATGATTATTTAA
This sequence comes from Staphylococcus sp. HMSC059F04, assembly GCF_001812565.1. Classification (NCBI taxonomy): domain Bacteria; kingdom Bacillati; phylum Bacillota; class Bacilli; order Caryophanales; family Staphylococcaceae; genus Staphylococcus; species Staphylococcus sp. HMSC059F04. The sequence continues at coordinate 275,885 of NZ_KV809462.1, forward strand.
CTGAATACGTAGGTCGAGCCACACCATTAACCTTTGCACAATCTTACACACAACGTTTAGGCGGCGCAAAGATATATTTAAAACGTGAAGATTTAAATCACACTGGTGCTCATAAAATAAATAATGCGCTTGGACAAGCTTTACTGGCAAAACGTATGGGCAAACGTAAATTGGTAGCGGAAACTGGTGCAGGACAACATGGTGTAGCAAGTGCAACCGTTGCAGCATTATTCGATATGGAACTAATTGTATTTATGGGGAAAGAAGATATCCAACGTCAACAACTAAACGTGTTTCGTATGGAACTCTTAGGCGCAAAGGTAGTCTCAGTTGAAGATGGTCAAGGGACATTATCAGACGCCGTTAATAAAGCATTACAATACTGGGTTAGTCATGTTGATGATACACATTATTTACTCGGTTCAGCACTAGGACCTGATCCATTTCCTACGATAGTAAGAGATTTTCAAAGTGTTATCGGAAATGAAATTAAAACACAAATATTAGAAAAAGAAGGCCGCTTGCCTAATGCCGTTGTTGCTTGTGTTGGAGGTGGCTCTAACGCGATAGGAACATTTTATCCTTTTATAAAAGATGAAGTCCAATTATATGGTGTTGAAGCTGCTGGGGAAGGTGCAAATACAAACAAACATGCACTTGCTATAGGCAAAGGTAAACCAGGTGTACTACATGGCGCAAAAATGTATCTTATTCAAGATAGACACGGTCAAATAGAACTTGCACATTCTATTTCAGCTGGCTTAGATTATCCCGGCATTGGTCCAGAACATTCATACTATAACGATATTGGTAGAGTCCATTATACGAATGCAACTGACACAGAAGCAATGGAAGCACTCATACGTTTTACTAAAGATGAAGGCATTATCCCTGCCATAGAAAGCGCGCATGCTTTAAGTTATGTTGAAAAATTAGCGCCACAAATGGATAAGGATCAGTTGCTTGTGGTGACGATTTCTGGTCGTGGTGATAAAGACATGGAAACTATAAGACAATACATTCAACAAAGAGGTGATAGCCATGCACAATAAATTATTTATTCCATATGTAATGGGAGATAAAGATTTCATTCAACATGTCAAATTATTAAGTGAACATGGCGCTGATTACATTGAGATTGGTGTACCATTTTCAGATTCTGTTGCCGATGGACCAATCATTATGAAGGCAGCCAACCAAGCTATTAAAGATAATGTAACTATTGATACTATATTTGAACAACTTAAACAGAACCAACATCAAATTAAAGCAAACTATATCCTTATGACTTATTATAATATTGTCATGACTTACGGTATAGAAGCATTCTTTAAATCATGCGAAGAAGCAGGGGTATATGGTTTAATTATTCCAGATTTACCATTTGAACTCACTGAGAAATTAAAAGAACAAGTGACTAACTATTCAGTTAAAATAATTTCATTAGTAGCTATGACAGCCCCTGAAGAACGTATAAGAGAAATTGCCACACATGCAGAAGGTTTTATTTATACAGTAACTATGAACGCTGTAACAGGTCAAAATGAATCATTTCATCCTGAATTAAAGCAAAAATTAGCGCTATTAAAGTCTATTACGCAAATTTCTGTTGTCTGTGGATTTGGTATACGTACACCTGAACAAGTTAGCGAAATCATTCAATATGCAGACGGTGTTGTCATTGGAAGTGAAATTGTAAAACGCTTAAAATCTCAGTCTCAAGAGGACATTATCACTTACATCAACTCAATTCGCCAAAGATTAAGCAGTCAATTTGATTAACCCTAAATCCGTTTTATATTACCTTACTGAGATAATTATACTCAATCATTAGCATGCATAAATAAATGCAAAGCTTACAAAATTCAAAGTCAATACCACTCGAAGCGGACGAATTGGGGCCAGAAAAATTAGCCAGTAAATGAGTTTTTTGTTAATTCATTTACTGGCTAATTTATTGACATTATTTCATCTTATTTAATAGACTTCACTAAACTAAATGAAGGAGGTACCGAGTGTATAAAAATATATGCTAACAATAGAAATTGACGTTTTAATACATTCAAATAGTACCTCTTAAGGAACCAAACCAGAAGAAAAGATTTTGACGTTCAAATTTTAATAAAAGATTTTCTTTATATATACGTTACATTAATATCCAAAATTGATCTTAAAGCATCTGTTTTAAAATATTTCATCTTATTCAATCAAATACGAATTATTGAGCATTCATTATAATCATAATATAACTAAAATAGATATACTCAATATCATTGTTAATATTTTAGTTTTACCAGTATCTATTGTATACTTAATTCAATTAGCATATGGTGTTACAATTGAATATATCAGTAATTTTAGAGATTTTGATGTTCATTGACTACATTTAAATACTAGAAATTAATCAAATAATAATTAGGAGTTATATGAATGAAGTTTACAAATTTAACAGCAAATGAATTCGGTGATTTCACAGATCAAATGCCATATAGTCATTTTACTCAAATGACAGGTAACTATAATTTAAAAGTTGCCGAAAAAACAGAAACACATTTAGTTGGTGTTAAAAATAATAATAACGAAGTAATTGCAGCATGTTTATTGACAGCTGTACCAGTCATGAAGTTTTTTAAATACTTTTACAGCAATAGAGGCCCAGTTATAGATTATGCTAACCAAGAACTTGTACATTTTTTCTTTAATGAGCTAACTAAATATTTAAAAAAGTATAACTGTCTCTATGTCCGCATAGATCCATACTTACCTTATCAATATAGAGACCATGATGGTAATATAACGGCAAATGCTGGCAATGATTGGTTTTTCAATAAAATGGAACAACTCGGATACCATCATGATGGCTTTACAACAGGATTTGATCCAATATTACAAATCAGATTCCATTCTATTCTTAATTTAAAGGATAAGACAGCTAAAGATGTTTTAAATAATATGGATAGTTTACGTAAAAGAAATACAAAAAAAGTTCAAAAAAATGGAGTCAAAGTAAAGTTCCTTACTGAAGAAGAACTACCTATCTTTCGTTCATTTATGGAGCAGACGTCAGAATCTAAAGAATTCTCTGATAGAGACGACCAGTTTTATTACAATCGGTTTAAGTACTATAAAGATAGGGTGCTTGTGCCTCTAGCATATTTAAAATTTGATGAATATATAGAAGAACTAACGAATGAACGACAAACTTTAGAAAAAGATTTAGGCAAAGCACTTAAAGACATTGAGAAACGACCAGATAACAAAAAAGCTTATAATAAACGAGACAACCTACAACAACAACTCGATGCCAATCAACAAAAGTTAAATGAGGCTAATCAGTTACAAGCGGAACACGGTAATGAGTTACCTATCTCTGCCGGTTTCTTTATTATTAATCCGTTTGAAGTTGTATACTACGCTGGAGGTACCGCTAATAAATATCGTCATTTTGCAGGTAGTTACGCGGTTCAGTGGACTATGATTAACTATGCTATTGAACACGGCATAGACAGATATAATTTCTACGGCATTAGTGGAAACTTCTCAGATGATGCTGAAGACGCAGGTGTCATTCGCTTTAAAAAAGGTTATGGTGCAGAAGTGATTGAATACGTTGGTGATTTTGTAAAACCTATAAATAAACCTATGTATAAACTTTATTCAGTGTTAAAACGAATTCAAAATAAGCTATAGAGGAGAATGGATTAATTATGAAATTTACAGAGTTAACAATTAAAGAATATGAAAACTTTGTACAAAATCCATCATTAGAAAGTCATTACTTCCAAGTAAAGGAAAATATCGTAACAAGGGAAAATGATGGTTTTCAAGTGGTATTATTAGGAATAAAAGATGAAAATAATAAAGTTCTTGCTGCTAGTCTTTTCTCAAAAATACCAACAATGGGTAGCTATGTCTATTATTCTAATCGTGGTCCTGTCATGGATTATACCGATCTTGGATTAGTTGATTTCTATCTAAAAGAACTAGACAAATACCTACATCATCATCAATGTCTATATGTCAAATTAGATCCGTATTGGATTTATCAAATCTATGATAAAGATGTTAACCCGCTTGAAAATCATGACAAAAACGATGCAATGATTAATTTATTAAAGTCTCACGGCTATGAACATCATGGATTCACTACAAAATATGATTCCTTTAGTCAAGTGCGGTGGATGGGGGTTTTATATTTAAAAAACGAAACACCTCAATCACTAAAAAAACAATTCGATAGTCAACGTAAACGCAATATAAATAAAGCGATAAACTTTGGAGTTAAGGTAAAATTCCTTGGTAGAGACGACTTTGATCAGTTCCTTGACCTCTATCGTGAAACTGAAGAACGCACTGGTTTTGTTTCTAAAACAGATGATTATTTCTACAATTTCATCGATACATATGGTGATAAAGCTTTAGTACCATTAGCATATATAGATTTAGACGAATATATTTCATCATTACAAGATGCTATTAATGATAAAGAAGCTCGACGTGACCAAATGATGACTAAAGAAAATAAAAGTGATAAGCAACTAAATAAGATTGCAGAATTAGACAAACAAATAGATCACGATAAAAAAGAACTTTTAAATTCTAGCGAACTACGTCAAACTGATGGTGCCGTACTAAATTTAGCTGCTGGCGTATACTTTGCTAATGCTTATGAGTTAAATTATTTTTCTGGAGGTTCTTCAGCAAAATACAATCATTTTATGGGTCCATATATGATGCATTGGTATATGATGAACTATTGCTTTGAACATGGCTATGATCGGTATAACTTCTATGGAGTATCCGGTGATTTTACTAAAGATAGTGAAGATTACGGTGTTTATCGCTTTAAACGAGGCTTCAATGTTCATATTGAGGAATTAATAGGGGATTTTTATAAACCAATTAATAAAATTAAATATTGGCTATTCACAACATTAGATCGTATACGTAAGAAAATCAAAAAGTAACTAGATATTAAGAAGAAAAGCATTAAGGTAAACAACCACAATGCTTTTCTTTTTTGTATCAAGTGATAGAGACTTGATACAAGATGTAGGCAGAGTAATCTGAGATGTAGTTTCGTGTTGCGTCCTACAATTTAATATTAGCATATATTTTCACTATTACAACTATACTCTACAATAATTTTTAATTGCATTTTTACTAATACTATACATTTTATTATTATACATATAAATGAAATACGTACAGATTCATATTAAATGCGCTAAAATAGTGTTAAAAGCTTAGAATAAACCTGTTTATTTGCAAGTAAAGTTAATATTAGTTATAAAGTACATCAATAAATTCAACTTGTCTGTGATAATCATTCATTCACCACAGCAAACAATTCGTATGACTTGAACACATACATATAGCAGATAAAACTTAATAAACTATAACTAACTGCTCACTATTTATAAATGCTCACCCTTATTTCGTTTTTTATTTTAGTTTACATAATATATATTATAGGAAGTTATATATTTTACTATCTTCTAACCTTTTTCAAGTATGCTATACTTTATTTTATATCTTAACTAAGGAGTTTCTAGTATGAATTTTGTTTTCGACATAGATGGCACGCTTTGCTTCGACGGTCAACATATTGACAATAGAATCATTAGTCGTCTAAAGCAATTGCAATCTTACGGCCACCAAGTGATTTTTGCATCAGCACGACCTATACGTGACTTATTGCCAGTGATACCTGATTTTCAAAATAATACGTTGATTGGCGGCAATGGTTCTATTATTTCAACTGATAATAAAATTAAAGTCATAGATTATATTAATCAAGATGATTTTGAACTCATAAAGGAATTAATAGTAAATTATAACTTGAGTTATATTGTCGATGATGCCTGGGATTATGCAGCAAATGTAAACGCCAATAATACGATTTATACTCGTTTAGATCCTCACAAATTGGCTGAGTTACGTCAACTTGATGAAATAACACATCCTATAAAGGTAATCTTTCTTAATATTAAATCACATCATTTTTCAGAAATTGCTCAGCACTTAATGCAACATCAAACTACTTTAGAACTCATCAACCATTCAAATGAATCTAATATTGATATTACAGCGCATGGCATCAATAAATACAAAACATTACAATCAATATTAAAAAATGATGCACCCTATATTGCATTTGGTAATGATCACAATGATATTGGACTATTGCAACATGCTACTAATGGTGTACTTGTATCTAATAATACATTTTATATAGATGATTTAAATAATCAACCTCATATTTCAGTTATAAATGCTGATATTAATGCAATTTGCAATCAAATCGACAAATATATTGCAACAAATTAAAAATTTAATTGAAAATGATTATCAATATCATTTATAATGACAACTGGGAGGTTTTATTTATGAAAAAAATTATACAAGTATGTACGATATTTATAATATTGCTATTATTAGCAGCGTGTCAGAATGATGATAATTCAAGTAACCACGATGGTAAAACGATTACCGTCAAGAATACATATGAATTTAAAGATAAAAACAATACTCATGATAAAGGAGAAATGAAAACAGAAAAAGTTGAGGTCCCAGTTAATCCTAAACGTGTTGCCGTATTAGATTACGGTGCTTTAGATATCATGCAACAGCTTAACGTTCAAAATCGTATTGTAGCTATTGCTAAAGGTCAAGGTGACGCTTTCCTCCCTTCTTCCCTCTCTGAATTTAAAAATGACAAATACATGAATTTAGGAAATCCTGGACGTCCGAATTTCGATCAGTTAGCCAAAGCGAAACCCGATATTATATTTGCTTCCTTTAGACAAGCACATACCAAAACATTAGATGAAATGAAAAAAGCTGCCCCAAATGCTAAAATTTTATTTGTCAGTCCAGATAATGACGATTATATTAAATCTATTAAAGCACATACAACATTAATGGGAAAAATTTTCGATAAGAAAAAAGCTGCAGAAAAGTTAAACAATAAACTTTCGACTCAAGTTGCTGAAACAAAAAAAGCAGTTAAAGATGAACGTGTGCTATTCTTAGCTGTTGATGATAAAGGAATGAAAGCATTTGCTTCAAGTGGTCGTTATGGGGGCTTCCTTAATCATGATCTTGGCATCAAACATGCTGATAAACAAATGAAAGTTAATTCTGCTGGTAATCTTATTAGCAATGAATACTTAACAAAAATTAACCCTGACAAAATTTTTGTTATTAATCGTACTAAAAAAGGTAATGACAAACAATTGCCAGATGAGTTAAAAAATGATGTTGTGAAAAATGTCAAAGCCATTAAAAATGGTCAAGTTTATCTGTTTGAATCTAACGCTTGGTATTTTGGTGAAGGCGGAAACAAACTAACGATAGATCAATTAGCTAAAATTAAACAAGCATTTAAATAAGCCTACAACAAAAACCGACTGAGACGTAAATGCCTCTGACAAGTTGAAGCAGGCCATTTCTATTGAAAATTCATAGAAATGGCCTGCTTCATTATTGTTACATTAAGTGTTATTGACAAACCTACCTTCTCTTATGGTTGAAGACTACCGGCTGAAGCTGTCCTCTAATCTATTGAACTAATAAATATAGTATTGAATAAAAAAGAAGCACAAAGATGATTTATGTCAGTCAAATCACCTTTGTGCTATATGTGTTTTTTATGTTAACGCTTTTTTCGACGTAATATTTCTTCATTATTGTTATCGAATGGTTGTTGCTCATGTTTATTTGCATATTCTTGACGTATTTCTTTTTCTAATTGTTTTTTCTTGCGTTCACGTCTCCAATTTCTTGTGCTATACCATAATAAGAAACTCAAGATTAAACTCATAATCGCTAAGAATGCAGCATAACCTAGCAATGGTTGGTATGAAATAGAATAAAAATTAGGTATAAAAAATGCCAGAATTGCAAGTACAACAAACGTTACAATTGAAGCAAAAAACCATTTATGCAGTATTAAAGTACAAATAACTGTTAGAATAACCATCGCTATAATAGTTATCCACAAATAATTAGGCATATCAAAGATACTCATTATTATACTCCTTAATCTTTTAATCTACATTATGTATAACTATATCATAAATTTTATTCATTATACCATCGCTTTATCACTGAAATCACACAATTTTAGCCTTACGATTACAATTAAGTGTACACTCCCCTATCTTTTCATGTACTTTTTTATTTATTAACGGTTCTGAAGAAATTGATAAATTCATGTATAATAAATGATACATACAAATACATAGGAGTGATATTAATGCCTATAGGATTACCATTAAGAAAAGATGTCCCTACTAATGAAACATGGGATTTGCAAGATTTATTTAAAAGTGATGATGATTTTTATAACACTTTAGCTGAAACAACTAAACGTGCAAAACATTTCCAGCAATCTTTTAAATCTCAACTTACAAATACACAACTTACACTTAAAGCATTAGATGAATATGAAAATATTTTAATTACGATAGATCGATTAGCAAACTATGTTGAACTAAGACTTAGCGTTGATACTACAGATGAAGAAGGTCAAAAGGTAAACGCGAAATTTTCAACATCAATGGGTTTGATAGCGAGTCAGCTTTCTTTCGTTGAATCAGAACTCCTTGCTTTGTCAGATAATCAAATACGAACAATTCAAGCCAATGTTCCTTACCCACACTATATAGAGAAATTGATTCAAAGAAAATCTTATCAATTATCCCCTGCTGTTGAAGAGACACTTGCGACACTTTCGCCTTTGTTTTCAAGTGCATATGATCTATACGGCACTACAAAAATGTTAGATGTTCACTTTCATCCATTTGAACATGATGGTATAACCTACCCTCTAGATTATGCTACTTTTGAAAATGAATATGAAGACCACCCTGATCCTAACTTTAGACAGCAAAGTTTTAAACACTTTAGTGATGCTTTACGTCAATATCAACATACAACAGCAGCAACATATAACATGCAAGTACAACAAGAAAAAATCGAAGCTACTTTAAGAGGTTATGACTCTGTTATTGATTTTTTATTACATGATCAGGAAGTCAGCAGAGATATGTATCATCGCCAAATTGACGTTATCATGAGTGATTTAGCACCCGTGATGCAAAAATATGCGCGTCTATTAAAACGTATTCATGGCTTAGAAAAAATGCGTTTTGAAGATTTGAAAATTTCTGTTGATCCAAGCTATGAACCTGAAATATCAATAGAAGAATCTAAAACATATATTAGAGGTGCCTTAAGCGTCCTAGGTGAAGAATATATGGACATGGTTGAACAAGCCTATGCAAGACGATGGATTGATTTTGCCCAAAATAAAGGTAAAGAAACAGGTGCTTATTGTGCAAGTCCTTATTTATCACATTCATATGTTTTTATATCTTGGACTGGAAAAATGACTGAAACATTTGTCCTAGCTCATGAACTTGGACATGCAGGTCATTTCAACCTTGCTCAACAAAACCAACACTTCTTAGATTCAGAGGCCTCAATGTATTTTGTCGAAGCACCTTCAACTATGAATGAAATGCTCATGTCTAACTATTTATTTGAACATAGTGATGATCCTAAATTTAAACGCTGGGTGATTGGCTCAATTTTATCACGCACATATTATCATAATATGGTTACACATCTACTTGAAGCGGCTTATCAACGTGAAGTGTATAAACTTGTTGATCAAGGTGAATCCTTGACTGCACCATTATTAAATCATATTACTCGTAATGTCTACGAACAATTCTTTGGTGATGCTGTCGAGTTAACCAATGGTGCAGAATTAACTTGGATGAGACAGCCACACTACTATATGGGTCTATACTCCTATACTTATTCAGCAGGATTAACTATTGGTACTGTGGTAGCTCAAAAAATTAAAAACGAAGGGCAACCTGCAGTTAATGCTTGGTTGAATACTTTGCGCGCTGGTGGCAGTAAATCCCCAGTTGTACTAGCTAAAATGGCTGGCGTTGATATTACAACAGAAGCTGCATTAAAATCTACAATAGCCTATATTTCAAAACTGGTGAATGAAGTCGAAGCTTTAACTAATATCATTGAGCAGCAGTAAAAACTAATAACCACGAAGCCTAACTTAAATAAGGCATCGTGGTTATTTTTTATTGTGATCATTCATTTGATTGTTATATTAACGTTTAAAGCTATCAAAATGTTCTCCCGTCAAATAATAATATACACTTTCAGCAATATTAGTTACATGGTCCCCCACACGTTCTAAGTTACGTGCTGCTAAATGTGCTTGCCCAGCCACAAATGGATCATTATCTATTAAATATGTTGTATTGACGATATTAGCATATAAATCATCTATATCTTGATCACGATCAATAATTTCACGAATTAATGTAATATCTTCATGTTTTGCGGCCGTATTTAAATCTTGCAGCATAAGCATCGCAAGTTTCCCCATTGTTTTAAGGCGTGTAAGCACGTAATCATCCGTTATTTTAACTCTTAAACGAATATTAGCGATACTTGCAACATTATCACCCATTCTTTCAAAATCAGTAGCAATTTTTAAAGCTGCCATCATCATTCTTAAGTCGCTAGCAATAGGCTGTTGTTTCATAATAAGTAAAATAACTTTTTCATTTATTTCACAATCTAATTTATTAATATCTTTATCTTTATTAATGACTTGACGCGCAAAATTTTTGTCTTTTTCACTTAATGACACAATTGCATTATTTATATTGAAGTACGTATACAAGCCCATGCGACGAATATCTTTTAATAATTCATCGAGTTGTTCTTGATAATTTTGACGAATAATTGTCATATTTTTTAACCAAAACGTCCAGAAATATAATCTTCCGTCTGCTTATCAGAAGGATTAGAGAATATTTTGTCCGTATCATCATATTCATTAACATAGCCATTTAAGAAAAAGGCCGTTTTATCCGAAACACGTGCGGCTTGTTGCATATTATGTGTCACCATAATGATTGAATAATCTTTTTTAAGCTCTTGTACAAGTTCCTCGACTTTTAACGTTGAAATCGGATCTAAGGCTGAAGTTGGCTCGTCCATTAAAATAACATCTGGTTCAATTGCCAAACATCTCGCTATACAAACACGTTGTTGTTGACCGCCAGATAAACCATATGCGTTCATGTGTAAACGATCTTTCAATTCATCCCAAATTGCTGCTCCACGTAACGATTTTTCAACAATTTCGTCTAATATTTTTTTATCTTTAATACCATGCGTTTTCGGGCCATAAGTAATATTATCATAAATTGATTTAGGGAATGGATTAGGTTGCTGGAAGACCATACCAACATTTGTACGTAGTTTCTCTTTTGAATACTTCTCATCAAAAATATTTTTATCACGATATAATATTTTTCCTGCTGTCTTAACGGAAGGTACTAATTCTACCATGCGATTGAGCGCTTTAATGTAAGTCGATTTTCCACAACCAGATGGTCCAATAATTGCTGTAACGTTGTTTTCTAAAATGTCTAAGTTAATATTTTGTAACGCATGATTATCTCCATACCACAAATCTAAATTTTGTGTTGAATAGACTACTTTTCTATCACTATCTGAAAGATGGTCTTCTTTTTTTGAATGCTCTGTTGTTATTATTGTTGAATCATTTTGTGCTTTGGTTGTTTGTTGATTATTTTTTTCTACTGCTTGTTCTATGTTTTCTTTATCTTTAGTTAAATTGTTTGTCATTTTGAAAACTCCTTCACTCTCTAATTACTATAAAAACAAATCCCTAGTTCACGTGAACACCCAACATGATTAGAACTTTTTACTAAATTTATTACGGAAATAAATAGCTAAACCGTTCATTAATAATAAGATAACTAAAAGTACTATAATTCCTGCTGAAGCAACATTTTGAAATTCTGCTTGCGGTAATTTAGCCCAGTTATATATCGCCATTGGTAACGCCTGGAATTGATCCATGACAGAATTAGGTAAACGCAATAGTATTGTAGGAATACCTATTAAAATTAATGGCGCAGTTTCACCTAAAGCACGAGATAATGCTAGAATAAAGCCGGTTAAAATTCCTGGTAGTGCTGCTGGCAACACAACTTTTCGGATTGTTTGCCACTTGTTTGCACCTAAACCATAAGATGCTTCTCTAACTGATGACGGCACTGCTCTTATTGCCTCTTGAGCTGCAACAATAATGACAGGTAAAATTAATAACGTCATGGTTAATGCACCAGCTAAAATTGAATTACCTAATGATAAGGCTTGAATATTCATACCTCTAACAAAGATTGTCAATCCAAGTAATCCGAAAACTACAGAAGGTACACCAGCTAAATTAGAAATACAAACTTTAATAAAATCTGTAAATGGATTTTTCTTAGCATACTCCTCTAGATAAATTGCTGTTCCTACTCCCAAAATAATTGAAAATGGTATGATGGTTAACATGAGCCATAATGTACCAACCAGAGCCCCTTTTATACCCGCTTGAGAGGGTGTTGATGATGAAAAATTAGTAAAGAATGAAGGCGTTAGATGACCCACACCTTTAATTAAGGTATCAATAAGTAATGCTGCTAAAAAAAGCAACCCAATCAACGTACATGCTAAAAATAAAAATTTATTGATTTTATTTTTAGTCATGCGTGTACTAATATTTTTTTCAACTTTAGACTGATCTACTAAAGCTTTTTTGTGTATATTTGTTGATGATGACATATTAATACTCCTCTCTAAAGCGCTTAGAAATCCATTGAGAAAGCAGGTTCATTAGTAACGTAAATATAAATAATGTAAATCCAACAGCATAAATACTGTAATAAACATCTGAGCCATATGTTGCATCCCCAGTCGCAACTTGAACTATATAACCTGTCATTGTTTGAATGGAACCTGTTAAATCTAAGGAAGCAGTTGGTGTACTACCCGCCGCTAGTGAGACAATCATTGTTTCACCAATAGCTCTTGAAATCGCCAAAACGATTGAAGCCAATACACCTGAAATAGCTGCTGGTAACACTACTTTCGTCGCTACTTCAAACTTAGTAGCTCCAAGCCCCAGTGCACCTTCTCGAATTTTATTCGGAACAGAAGACATTGCATCTTCACTCATACTCGTAATTAACGGTATAATCATCACACCAACAACCAATCCTGGACTAATTGAATTAAAGCTTCCTAATTCTGGAAAAATAGATCTTAAAATTGGTGTAATGAATGTTAATGCGAAGAAACCAAAAACGATTGTCGGAATCCCAGCTAAAATTTCTAATATTGGCTTAATAATACGTCGCGTTCTATCACTTGCGTATTCACTTAAATAAATGGCTGCACCCAATCCAATAGGTACTGCAAATATTGCTGCGATAAGCGTAATTTTTAACGTCCCTATAACTAAAGCCCAAATGCCATATTTAGGACTAGATGAAAATGGTGCCCATTCTGTAGTGAAAAGAAATTCAGTAATGGATACCCTAGTGAAAAATGTAATTGTTTCTGTTAATAATGTAACTAATATGCCAATCGTAACTAATATAGATATAAATGAAATAACAGCTAGAATCATAGGTACGATTTTATCGCTTTTACCGCCCTTTTTTGCGTTATTCTTGGCAATCAATTCCCTAACATTTGTATTTGAAGCCATACCATACACACTCCGTTTTCTCCCAATTATTAAAAAAGTGGATTGGGAATAGATTCGGTTTAACTCTGAGTTAATCAGTGATGCACGCGTCAATTAACTCATGTTCAACCTACATAAGTGAGTATACGTATTTCATTACGTTTCTATCACTTATTTTATTCCCAACCCAGTTCTATTGATTTATTTATTATTTATCTTTCTTGTCTTTTTTATCTTTATCTTTTTTATCATCTTTTTTGCCATTTTTGTCGATGAATTTATCTAATTGCTTTTGTTCTTTTTTGTAATCATCTTTTGGCAATGCTACATAACCTGCATCTTCTGCAGATTTACCTTCATCTTTAAGAACGAATTTCATAAATTCTTGGAAGCCTTTATTTTCTTCTAATGATTTTTCTTTTGCATAGATGAATAATGGTCTACTTAAAGCGTATGAATTATCTTGTATTGTTTTTTTAGTTGGTTTTGTATCTTTGCCTTTATCGTCTTTAATTTTTACTTCTTTCAATTTATCTTTATTTTGTTGATAGAAGTTATAGCCAAAGTAACCAATACCTTCTTTATTTTTCTCTACAGATTGAACGATAACATTCGTATCTGCATTTTTCTCAGCTTTAATATCACCTTTATCCATTACTTCTTCACTGAAGAAATCATAAGTACCATGTGATTGGTCTGGTGAAAATGCTTTGATTTTTTTATTTGGCCAACTTGAATTTACATCTTTCCAAGTTTTAGCTTCTCCAGAGTAGATTTTTTTCAATTGGTCTTTTGATAAAGAATCAACAAAATCGTTATCTTTGTTTACCGTTACTGTTACGCCATCTTGAGCAATTTTGTATTCTTTATATTTGATATTTTTGTCTTCTAATTTTTTCTTTTCTTCATCTTTAATCGGTCTTGAAGCATTTGAGAAATCTGTTTCTCCAGCGATGAATTTTTCGAAGCCACCGCCAGTACCAGAAGTACCAGATGATACTGTTACATCAGGATAATCTTTAGCAAATTTTTCGTTTAGTTTTTCAACGATAGGACCTACTGTGGATGATCCGTCACCTTTAACTTCTCCGCTAACATCTTTACCATTACCTGAGCCATTTCCGCCACAAGCTCCTAATAAAACCGAAGCGCCCAATACAGTAGTACCAACTAATTGCCACTTTTTCATTAATATATCCTCCTAATATAAATAACCCAAATGTTATATGTATTTCTTACACTTCTAATACTACAGACCCTTTGTTAAATTAAAATAGAGTGAATGTAAATGTTTTGTTAAGTTTAAAACCGCTGATAAATTAAGCTTATATAATCTGTTTTAATGAAGCTTGTATTTAAAAAGAAAAATGGTAGCTAGACAAATATAAGTTCAACTTATTGCCTACTACCATTTTTAAATACTGTATTTAGTTATAATCTATGTGGCTAAATTTAATCCTCAACACGGCTCCAGCCTTTTTTCGTCAAAGAAATTTTTCCCGTTTCAATATTAATGATTTTTTGTTTGTATAAATGACCAATAGCTCGTTTAAAAGAACCTTTACTCATATTAAAAACTTCTTTAATGGCTTCTGGACTTGATTTATCCCAAAAAGGAAGCTCACCATTATATTCAACTAATAAATCAAAAATGATTTGTCCATCATCATCTAAGCGTTCATGTGCAAGTGGTAAGAATGACGCATTAAGCTCTCCTTTGTCGTTATGACCAATGACGCGTACATTAACTTTTTCTCCTAGACGCGGCTCTGACTTGCGTTCAGACTCATGTACAAATATTTTGTATCCCTCTTTAGATAGTAAGAAACTACCTACTCTTAATAAACGATATGGTCTTGCTTCTATAATTTCATTTAACATATCATCATCTTGCACTGGCGTGTACATTTTTTCGACAATTGTTTCACTAGCGAGACGAGCAAACATGTGATTGTCACGATCGATACGCAAAGTAAGGAGTAAATAATCCCCTGCTACGGGCCATATATCTTTAACTTTTGGTAAATCTTCCCAAGGCACTAGCACTTCTCTAGGTAAACCGATGTCTACATGCGCACCATCACGGTCCGTTTTTAATACTTTAGCAAAATCATATTTATCTTTTGTTATATCAGGCATGTTTTGCGTTGCAAATAAATCCCCAGATCTATTGGGATATATAAAGAAACTATATTCCTCTCCTATTTCTAACTCATCATCATCACTTATTTCAGATTGATTCAATTTAACTTGTTCACCATTCGGGCCTTTTAACAAATAAGTAGAACCTTGTTTGCCTTCGACTTTTAGAAATTCAATTGAACCTACTATATCTTTATCTAATGCCATATTGTTCTCCTTCGAGTAATGTATTCCTATTTATTATAACATGTCTAATGTTTTCTACCATAACAACAATTATTCAGTCGAAAGTCAAGATATTATATGATATAATTCATCCGTTAGAAAAACGTAAAAAAGGAGCAAATGAATGTTACAAGTTACTGATGTTAGTTTACGTTTTGGTGATCGTAAACTATTTGAAGATGTTAATATTAAATTCACTGAAGGTAATTGTTATGGTCTTATTGGTGCTAATGGCGCTGGTAAGTCAACGTTTTTGAAAATTTTATCAGGTGAATTAGACTCACAAACTGGTCACGTTGTCTTAGGCAAAAACGAACGTCTCGCCGTATTAAAACAAGATCACTTTGCCTATGAAGATGAACGTGTACTTGATGTTGTTATTAAAGGACATGAACGTTTATTCGAAGTAATGAAAGAAAAAGATGCCATATATATGAAACCAGATTTTAGCGATGAAGACGGTATTCGCGCTGCCGAACTTGAAGGTGAATTTGCTGAGATGAATGGTTGGAATGCTGAAGCAGATGCTGCTTCTTTACTATCAGGATTAGGTATTTCTACTGATTTACACGACAAAAAAATGGCTGAATTGGAAAATAATCAAAAAGTAAAAGTCTTATTAGCACAAAGTTTATTTGGCGACCCTGATGTATTACTACTTGACGAACCTACCAATGGTCTAGATATTCCAGCAATTAGCTGGTTGGAAGACTTTTTAATTAACTTTGATAATACTGTTATTGTTGTGTCTCATGATCGCCACTTTTTAAATAACGTATGTACCCATATTGCTGATTTAGATTTTGGAAAAATTAAATTATATGTTGGGAACTATGATTTCTGGTATCAATCAAGTCAATTAGCACAAAAGATGGCTCAGGAACAAAATAAAAAAAAAGAAGAGAAAATGAAAGAGTTACAAGATTTCATCGCACGATTCTCTGCTAATGCTTCTAAATCTAAACAAGCTACAAGTCGAAAGAAACAGTTGGAAAAAATTGAATTAGATGATATTCAACCATCTTCAAGACGTTATCCTTTTGTTAAATTTACACCAGAGCGTGAAATTGGTAACGATTTGTTAGCAGTTGAAAATATCTCTAAAACAATCGATGGTGAAAAAGTCTTAGATAACATTTCTTTTACTATGAATCCTAATGATAAAGCAATTCTAATTGGTGACAGTGAAATTGCCAAAACAACATTATTAAAAATCCTTGCAGGAGAAATGGAACCAGATGAAGGTACTGTTAAGTGGGGAGTTACGACATCATTAAGTTATTTCCCTAAAGATAACTCAGAGTTCTTTGAGGGTGTGAATATGAATTTAGTTGATTGGTTGCGTCAATATGCACCTGAAGATGAGCAAACAGAAACATTTTTACGTGGTTTCTTAGGCCGCATGCTATTCAGTGGTGAAGAAGTTAAGAAAAAAGCCAGCGTTCTTTCAGGTGGAGAAAAAGTCCGTTGTATGTTAAGTAAAATGATGCTTTCAAGTGCCAATGTTCTGCTACTCGATGAACCTACAAATCATCTTGACTTAGAAAGTATCACTGCTGTAAACGATGGTTTGAAGTCATTTAAAGGTTCAATTATCTTTACGTCATATGATTTTGAATTCATCAATACCATTGCCAACCGTGTCATTGATTTAAATCAAGCTGGTGGATTATCAAAAGAATTACCATATGAAGAATATCTAAAAGAAACTGGCGTTCTCTCATAATCTCCCCATCGATTTCTAAACAAACTGGTACATTAAATATAGTTTGCCCTGTTCTCTCAAGTATGTCTTCATCATGCTTCGCACTTAAAAGAACTGGAGTTAATCTTAATGTCACTTATTATAAAAATCATTCAGAGCCTAAGACGTAATTATGTTTTAGGCTCTAAAGTATATATTGGCATTGGCAGTAGTCGACTGAATTGAAAATATGCTTATATCAAGCTTTTTTCGATTTTAGTCATACATGCCGGTAAGAAATACAAATTCAAAATGAATACTGTCGCGCTTCCTTCCACTTGTCAGAGAGCGTGATGTCTAAACTTATATTTAAATAAACCTGTTTATTATTTTTAAAAATGCATAGCAGCGATATTACTTTTTACATTAACTATGATTAATTAGTCAATTACAGCATTATGAAACCTTTAATTGTCAGTAAATTTGTAAAAATCTAAATTCTCAGTTTACAGATGCTAACCCACCATGTATAATGAAAAACATATCAATTGAATAAGATTTTGATGAGGCGCATCAATCATTAGTAAGAAATAGAGTACTGTCTGCTAACAGCTATTTCTGAAAGGGTGCGATGCCGAAATAATGCAACTAGCAGGTTCGCTTTATTGGACTTTATGGTTAAAAGCCAAAAGTTTGTCATTATTTTTTAATAATGGAGTGCATCACTTGTTATAAAAATCCCGAGCAAGTTCGCGCATTCCGAACTTGCTCTTTTTTAGTAGCATGTGTCTCCTTTAATATTGGAGGTTTAACAATTTGAAACGACGCGTTTTAAAATTTGGCGGTTCATCAGTCGCTGATTTTACAAAAATAAAAAATATCGCAGCGATGCTTAAGCGTCGTGTCGATGAAGGTGAACAATTAATTGTAGTAGTAAGTGCTATGGGTAAAACAACGGACCTGTTAATGGAAAACGTACAATCATTAACAACAACACCTAGAGATCAAGAACTTGCCCTACTGTTAACTACCGGAGAACAACAAACTGTTTCTTATTTATCAATGGTTCTCAATGATATAGGTGTTGCTTCCCGTTCAATGACAGGTTATCAAGCTGGCATTAAAACAATAGGTCATCATTTGAAAAGCAAAATTGCTGAAATCAATCCTGCAGTATTTGATCATGCATTTGAGACGTATGATGTTATTGTTGTGGCAGGTTTCCAAGGTATAAATGATAACTATGAATTAACCACGCTTGGTCGTGGGGGTTCAGATACTACAGCCGTTGCACTTGCCGCTAGTAATGCAACCCCATGTGAAATCTACACAGATGTCGATGGTGTTTATGCAACAGACCCTCGTATTTTGAGTCGAGCTAAGAGATTAGATGTCGTCTCTTATGAAGAGATGATGGAAATGAGTGCATTAGGCGCAGGCGTATTAGAGACTCGAAGTGTTGAGTTAGCCAAAAATTATGATATTCCTATCTATTTAGGACGTACTTTATCAAATGTGAAAGGAACATGGATTATGCCCAATAGTGAAATATTAGAGAAAAAAGCTGTCACTGGTGTAGCTTTAGATAAACACATGATGCATATCACAATTAGCTATCCTTTATCTGATGACCGTTTGCTTACACAACTATTTACCGCTTTAGATAAAGGCGCAATTAATGTAGATATGATATCTCAAATTGTCAATGTTGAAGGATTACAATTATCATTTTCTATCAAAGATAGTGATATTCATCAAATCTCAGATATATTAGAAAATCTATCCGTATCTTTTAGTGCATTAGATTATAAGATTAATGAAACATATGTCAAAATTTCACTAATTGGTTCAGGCATGCGCGATATGTCAGGCGTAGCTTCTAAAGCATTTATCACATTGATAAATGCCAAAATCCCTTTTTACCAGACAACCACTTCTGAAATTAGCATTTCTTATGTCATTGATGCACAGAATGGTGACCGAGCCGTACAAACATTGTATGATGCATTTGAAATATAGAATATGTTTCTGGGACATAGCTATATTTTAGGCTCTGAACCCTATATTGGTAGTATTGACTGGATTGAAAATACGCTGATACAAAGCTTTTTTCAATCTTAGTCAATCTTTCCGGGGCGGGACTACAAATTCATATTGAATTCTGTCCCAATCCCATAGATACATTTTAAAGATTTTCAAAATTTCAAATAGAATGAATAATGGAGTGACAGACTTATGACAAGATTAGCAGTAGTTGGAGCAACAGGATTAGTTGGAACAAAAATGTTAGAAACTTTAGATAGAAAAGGCATTCCTTTTGATGAATTAGTGCTTTTTTCTTCAGCGCGCTCAGCTGGCAAGAAAATTGATTTCCAAGATCAAATATATATAGTACAAGAATTAACAGAAGCAGCAGCAAGTGAACATTTTGACTATGTCTTAATGAGTGCTGGTGGTGGTACAAGTAAACAATTTGCTCCTATTTTCGAACAAGCAGGTGCAATTGTAATTGATAACTCAAGCCAATGGCGTATGAATAAAGAAATAGACTTAGTCGTTCCAGAAGTAAATGAACCCCATTTTAAACGCGGCATTATTGCCAATCCAAACTGCTCAACTATTCAATCAGTAGTTCCACTAAGAGTTTTGCAAGAAAAATTTGGTTTAAAACGTGTTGCATATACAACATATCAAGCCGTTTCAGGTTCTGGTATTAAAGGAAAAAGAGATTTAGCTGAAGGTGCAAATGGTAAAGCACCAGAAGCATATCCTCACCCTATTTATAATAATGTTCTACCTCACATCGATATCTTTTTAGAAGATGGCTATACTAAAGAAGAACAAAAAATGATTGATGAAACACGTAAAATATTAAACGAACCAGACTTACGTGTAACGGCAACATGTGCACGCGTACCAGTACAAGATAGTCATAGCGTTGAAATCGATGTTACGCTCATTGAAGAAGCAACAACTGAAGAAATCAAAGCTTTATTTGACAAAGATCCTCGTGTTGTTCTCGTAGATAATCCAGCCAATAATGAATATCCATTAGCCATTAATTCTACGGGCAAAGATGAGGTATTTGTTGGACGTATTAGACGTGATGACTCACTAGACAATACATTCCATGTTTGGTGTACTTCTGATAACTTACTAAAAGGCGCCGCATTAAATGCCGTTCAAGTATTAGAGCAAGTCATTAAATTAAAAGGAGCTAGATAATTATGGCACATTTATTCGAAGGTGTTGGTGTAGCTCTAGCTACCCCATTTACTAATAATGAAGTTGACTATCAAGCACTTGAAAGACATGTTGATTTTTTACTTAAAAATAATGTTAAAGCAATTATTGTCAACGGTACTACTGCAGAAAGCCCTACGCTAACTGACAACGAAAAAACACAGGTACTCGAAGCCGTTATTAAACAAGTCAATCATCGTGTAACGATCATTGCTGGAACTGGCACAAATAATACTGCAAAATCTATACAGGCATCATTGCGTGCAAAAGAACTAGGCGCTGATGCAATCATGTTAATCACACCTTATTATAATAAAACAAACCAACGCGGCTTAATTAAGCATTTTGAAACGATTGCAAACGAGGTTAAATTGCCTGTAGTACTTTATAATGTACCTTCTCGTACTAATATGACGATTAATCCAGAAACAGTCGAAACGCTAAGTCATAATGATTATATTATAGCTATCAAAGATGCCACTAATGACTTTGCATATTATGAAGAAGTAAAAAAACGTATTAACCAAGCGGAGTTTGCATTATATAGTGGTAATGATGACAACGTCGTTGAATTTTATAATCGAGGCGGCAATGGGGTCATTTCAGTCATTGCAAATGTGATACCTCAAGAATTTCAAGCTTTATATGATGCTAAACAAAGAGGAGAAAATATTACAAAAAGTTTCGAACCAATAAGTAAACTATTATCAACTTTATCATGTGATGTAAATCCAATTCCGATTAAAGCTTTAACAAGTCATTTAGGTTTTGGTAATTATGAACTACGTTTACCACTTCTACCTTTAGAAGCTGCAGAAACTAAAGTATTAATTAACGCTTACGAGCAATTTAAAGCAGGTGAACTTTAATGAAGATATTATTAATTGGTTATGGCGCAATGAATCAACGTGTTGCACGACTAGCTGAAGAAAAAGGTCATCAAATCGTTGGTGTCATTGATCGCGAAAATAGCCCGAGCACACCTTACCCACGTTATGACCATATCAAGGATGCACAAAATGAGGCAGATGTAGCCATTGATTTTTCAAATCCCAAATTATTATTACCATTGCTCGATGAAGACTTTGAATTGCCATTAGTCATTGCTACAACTGGTGAAAAAGAGCAACTTACAGCTAAACTTAAACAACTTAGTAAACGCATGCCAGTTTTCTTCAGTGCAAATATGAGTTATGGTGTTCATGCATTAACTAAAATTTTAGAAGTAGCTGTTCCCCTATTACAAGATTTTGACATCGAATTAACAGAAGCACATCATAACAAAAAAGTCGATGCACCGAGTGGAACACTTGTCAAACTTTATGACGTAATTAAAGAATTACGTGAGAATGTGACACCCGTTTACGATAGACATGAACGTAATGAAAAACGCACTAAAGATGAAATTGGTATCCACGCAGTACGTGGCGGAACGATTGTTGGAGAACATGATATCCTGTTTGCCGGTACTGATGAAACAATAACAATTTCACATAAAGCACAATCAAAAGATATTTTTGCAAATGGTGCCATAGGAGCTGCAACGAAACTCGTTCATAAGAAAAATGGTTTTTATACTTTTGACAATTTATAATTTAAGGAGAGACATCAATTATGGTTCAACATTTATCAGCGCAAGAAATAATTCAATTCATTAGTGATGCAAAAAAATCTACACC
Organism: Staphylococcus sp. HMSC059F04; assembly: GCF_001812565.1. Taxonomy (NCBI): domain Bacteria; kingdom Bacillati; phylum Bacillota; class Bacilli; order Caryophanales; family Staphylococcaceae; genus Staphylococcus; species Staphylococcus sp. HMSC059F04. The sequence continues at coordinate 298,458 of NZ_KV809462.1, forward strand.
ACTAAAAATATATATCAACGGGGATTTTAGTAATATATCATTTTCTGATTCATTCAAAGTCTTTGGATCAAATAACTCTAAAATTATTTTCTGTGAAGCAGATGATTGGAAGCCTTTCTATGAGCAATATCAATCTAGTTTAACTGATTTAGAAATTGAAATGGATCGAAGAAATTCAGCTATCCCGCTCAAAGATTTAACAAATACTAATGCGCGTATTGAGCCTGGTGCTTTTATTCGTGAAGGTGCCACAATAGAAGATGGAGCTGTCGTTATGATGGGCGCCACAATTAATATTGGTGCAGTCGTTGGTGAAGGTACAATGATTGATATGAATGCAACTTTAGGCGGACGTGCAACAACTGGAAAAAATGTGCATGTGGGTGCTGGTTCAGTATTAGCAGGCGTTATTGAACCACCAAGTGCGCAACCAGTGGTAATTGAAGATAATGTCTTAATCGGTGCGAATGCTGTTATTCTTGAAGGCGTTCACGTTGGTAAAGGTGCCATTGTAGCTGCAGGTGCCATTGTCACTCAAGATGTACCAGCAGGTGCAGTCGTTGCAGGTACACCTGCAAAGGTTATAAAACAAACATCTGAAGTAGAAGACTCAAAACATGAAATTGTCTCTGCTTTAAGAAAACTAAATGATTAATCACTTTGTTCAATTAAATTAAAGTACTTCGGAGGTTGAGATGTTGCAATTGCTTATCATTTCACCTCCTTAGTTATACTTTTTACAAGCGGTATACTACAAATATTTAAGTTACAATAGATGTATGTATTATATTGATAAAAGAGGATGATAGCATGAATGAATTAGAATTTGTAACAACACATAGACGTCACTTACATCAGCATCCAGAACTTAGCTTACATGAATTCGAAACAACCAAATATATTACTGCGTTTTTAGATGATATCGGTGTATCTTATGAAAGACCCCTTGAAACAGGCGCAATCGCTTATTTAGAAGGCAACAGTGATCATACTATAGCTTTTAGAGCAGATATTGATGCTTTGCCTATTTTTGAGGAAAATGATATCGATTATCGTAGTCAAGTTGATAATGTTATGCATGCCTGTGGTCATGATGGACACACAACTGCATTGATGTTATTCGTAAAACGTTGTAAAGACCAAGCGGATAAAGGACTATTGCCACATAATGTCGTATTTATTTTCCAACCAGCTGAAGAAACTGGTGGCGGCGCCAATCGTTTAATCAAAGCAGGTGCATTTAATAACTACCCTATTGAAGCCATTTTTGGAGTTCATGTAAATCCTTTTGCAGAAGAAGGACAAATCGTTATTCGTGATAATGAGATTACTGCTAGTGCAACTGAATACCGTTTTTATCTGCAAGGATTATCTAGCCATGTTGCCGATAAAGAGCAAGGTCATTCTTGTGGAGAAGCATTGCAACACGTGCTTGCTCAAGTGGGAATGATCCAACAGTTTCATCTTAATGGCTTGAAGCGAAATATTGTCCATATGGGCCACTTTGAAGCTGGAGAAGCTATTAACACAGTGCCAAGCCACGGTTATTTAGAAGGTACAATTCGTACTTATGATGCAAATGATTTAAATAGCGTTAAAACACAGATGCAAAAAATTGCTAAAAGTGTGAGCTTACTTTTCAACGTTGATTGTCAAGTTAAATTTGAAGAAGGCTATCCTGCAACGATGAATAGCCCACAATTACGTAACACAGTTGAACAGGCCATTGTCAATGCTGGCTTAGAAGTTGTTGAGAAACCTTTACCTTTTTTATTTGGAGAAGATTTTAGTTTCTATGGTCAACAACTTGCCCCAGCTTATTTTGCATTTGTTGGAACGCGTAACGAAGCCAAAAATTATATTACTGGATTACACACATCCCATTTAAATTTCGATGAGCGTGTATTAATTTATGTAGCTGATTACTATGAAAATTTATTAAAACAATATGGGGAGGCATAACATAGTGACTGCAACATGGTCCGTAAATTCAGACATATTTTTCAACAATGTCGTAACTGTTAAAAATAACCAACCTATTATGGCTGTAGTAAAAAACAATGCCTATCACTATGGATTAGAGTATGCTGTAAATATATTTTTAAAGGCAGGTATAAATACTTTTAGCACGACTTCTCTTAAAGAAGCCGTTCGTATTAGAAAACTTGCGCCTAAAGCTACTATCTTTTTAATGAATGCTGTTTATGACTTTGATATTGTGCGTCATAACCGTATTCACATGACGTTGCCATCACTGCAATATTATTATGCTAATAAATCCAATTTGTATGATATCAATGTGCATTTAGAATATGAAAACTTATTACATCGTTCAGGGTTTAAAAATCTTAGCGAACTACGCGAAGTATTAAAAGACCATGCGCAAAATAATCAACCTCATAAAATGCATATCACAGGTTTATGGACTCATTTTGGTTATGCTGATGAGTTTGATGTGCCAGAATACGATACTGAAAAACGTGCTTGGTTAAAGGTTTTAAATACACTATTAGCAGAAGGTTATACTTTTGACATGATTCATGCTCAAAATAGTGCAAGCTTTTATCGTGAGCAACATCAAGTACTTTCCAATCACACACATGCTCGAGTTGGTATTGCATTGTATGGTTCACGCCCATATAGTTCGTTAAAACCTTCTGAAATTAAACAGGCTTTAACCGTTAAAGCAAATGTGATTCAAGTAAGAGAAGTAAATAAAGGGGATTATTGTGGGTACAGCTTTGCATATGAATGTAAGAATCATCATACCCGCCTTGCGGTCGTAGATATAGGCTATGGTGATGGAATTTTAAAATCCAGAGCACAACATGATGTAATCATCAACGGAAAACGTTATCCGATTCGTGCACTAATGATGAGTCATATGTTTGTTGAAGTGGATGAGCTTGTTCATGCAAGAGACGAAGTTGTATTATATAATAATGATATACGCATAGATGAATTTACATTTAAAGGCGTAGGAGCAAATTCAGAACAGCTCAGTGCAATGAACCATGATTCTTTAATAAAGGAGTACAAATAAATGACTGTTAAATATAATGATTATGGTGAACTAACTATGGGAGGTACTAGTCTTAAAACATTAGCTTTAAGCTTTGGTACCCCCACCATCGTATATGATGAAGATCAAATTCGTCATCAAATGAGACGTTATCATTCCGCTTTTAAACAAAGTGGTTTAACATATAATATTTCATATGCTTCAAAAGCCTTTACGTGTTTGCAAATGGTCAAACTTGTTCAAGAAGAAGGTTTACAATTAGACGTTGTATCTGAAGGAGAGTTATATACCGCCCTATCAGCAGGTTTTGATCCAAAACAAATTCACTTCCACGGTAATAATAAAACAAAACGTGAGATTCAATATGGATTAGAAAATGGGATTGGCTATTTTGTTGTAGATGCTTTAGAAGAAATAGAATTAATTGATAAATATGCGAGTGATACGGTAAATGTTGTATTACGAGTTAATCCTGGTGTTGAAGCACATACTCATGAGTTTATTCAAACAGGTCAAGAAGATAGTAAATTTGGATTATCAATTAAATATGGTCTAGCACTGGAAGCAATTAATAAAATTAAAGCTTCCAAGCATTTGTATTTAAAAGGTATTCATTTCCATGTTGGCTCACAAATTGAAGGTACAGAAGCCATGATTGAAACAGCAAAAATTGTCTTAAATTGGTTATCTGAACAACAAATTCAAGTCGAGTTGCTAAATTTAGGCGGTGGGTTTGGCATTAAATATGTCGAAGGTGACACAAGCTTTCCAATTGAAGAAGGCATTGCAGAAATCACAACTGCTATCAAAGATATAACAAAAGAATTAAACTACTCAGTTCCTGAGATTGGTATTGAACCAGGACGTTCAATTGTTGGAGAAGCAGGTATAACACTTTATGAAGTAGGTACAATTAAAGACATACCTGGAGTTAACAAGTATGTATCAATTGATGGTGGTATGAGTGACCATATACGAACAGCACTTTATGATGCACAATATGAAGCATTACTTGTTAATCGTCATGAATCCGCAGATGAAACAGTTACAATCTCTGGAAAACTATGTGAATCCGGAGATATAATCATTAGAAATGCCAAATTACCATCATCAGTTCATCGCGGAGATATTTTGGCTATCCTCTCAACTGGAGCTTATCACTATTCAATGTCATCGAATTACAATCAAATGCAAAAACCGTCAGTCTTCTTTTTAAAAGATGGTAAGGCGAGAGAAGTAATTAAACGACAATCACTACGACAACTTATTATTAATGATACAAAATAATTAAAGTACCCCACTAGCGGCTTAATATACTAGGAAAATCTTAGAAAATAGTGAGCCTAGGACATAAATCTTAGAAAATAGCACTCATATGAATTGAATTCAATTCATATGAGTGCCTAATTTTATTCAATACTTCGCATTGTTGGCTCGCTTTCTTAGGGGACAGCTTTAGCCACCCCAACTTGCTTTGCCAGACGAAATGCTTTTCGCATTTCTCTTTGTTGAGGTCCCGTTTGTCCTGTTCTCTCAAGAGTCTCGCCAAAATATGGCACTTTAGTATAATTTAATAAACACAACTAAACTAAATTAACGAAGTGCCTTATGTATAAAGAATATAACATGACTTAACTTACACTACCAATGGAAACTTCAGTTCTTATCCACACACATGACATGTCACGATATGTTAATAACATTATCGAAACAATCTCAGATAATAAATTCGAGGAATTCAAATATCATCGTGGTGCTACATCATATCACCCTAAAATAACGAAGAAAATAGTAATTTCTATCTTATTTCGCTAGAACTTTAATCCGAGATATTTATGTCTCATACTGTCCCTTTTTCATCATTTTTCTTATATTAAGTGTTATTAAGACAAAACCAACTTCTCTTCTGACTTTGTTTGTTATATTTAGATTAGAAAATTTATATTATCACTTAAATAAAATTTAATCATTAGTTCTTTTATTTATCAAAATTTGTATATATAACCCTAGAAAAACTTCATCAGGATAATCTAATTCAGAAGTGTTATCTATTTGAATTGTATGTCTTTCACCCCTACTTTTTGTATATTGAATCTTATTTAAATCGAAGAAACTTCTGTGAGCATCAAATATCACTTTGTCATCCTTTACAATTTTAGTGTTCATACTTAAATAAGGATTAATAAATTTATACATTGTGTTCTTATTAGAATAAAACGTATAAGGTAGTTGTTGTTTCATTCCTTTTTCTGTAATCAATTTTTGTCTTTGTAAAATCCCTATATTAGTTTTATCCAGATACACTTTATAATGAGGACGTAAAGACAAAAGTTTTATTCGTTTTATTTTTTAAATATGATTATCTGATTTTAAAAATATTCCAAAAAGAGGAAAAAAACCAATTATACTCATCCACTTTTGAATTACATTATTAAAATCCGTTGTGTAGTATATATTTTTATTGCCGTATATTGGAATATATTGTTTATCAATCGTTATTAATGGTGCTTGATAAAAATATTCTCCATTATCAAAAATTTTAAATTCGTTATTCTTTGCATCTTTTATAATTTTAGCAAACTGTTTTTGTGTATATCTTCTATATAGTAAAAAAGCTATAATTACAAAAAACAAAATGATCCAAAGTACAATGAAAATCCATAAATTTTCTAAAGGAAATGTTTCACCTTTTATAACAACATTTCCTGTTACTAAAATTAAAAATATTGTTAAAAATAGCCATATTATGAAAACGCAAGCTATACTCATTATTCCACTCATCCTCACTATTGAATTTTCACATAACAATCGTTATATTCTAATAGATTTACAAGCAAAATATTACCTATTTATTCTATACTTTGACTTTCATACTCTTGTTAATATTTCTTTCTTAATGCCACTCATATTTTGTGATAGTGATTTATTTTATTCTTAATACGTATATTCAATGTAATTTGTTTTAATCTAATTCTATAAAACAATTAAATTTGTATACTTTTTGAAAAAGAATAATACATTTTTGCAAGCAATTCAATCTTATCATATTTTGAAACTATTTGTTTATATTGATGAGTTTAAGCGTCTTTATCATGCATCTATAACACATAATTTTCATAATCTAATAAAAAAACACCTTACATCTTGGTAAGGTGTGGTGAAGTCAATTATCTACAATATATTTATTATAGTTTAACAACGTTTGCAGCTTGAGGTCCGCGGTCGCCTTCAACTACTTCAAATTCTACTGATTGACCTTCTTCTAATGATTTGTAACCATCTTGGTTAATAGCTGAGAAGTGTACGAATACGTCGTTTTCTCCTTCAACTTCGATAAAACCAAAACCTTTTTCAGCATTAAACCATTTTACTGTACCTTGTTTCATAACTGTGAAACCTCCAAGACTAAAATTCATACAATATGCGTTATTCGCATATTACAAAAAATACATGTATGTATTATGTATAACTAATTAATAATTATGTATAAAACTTCAGATATTCTTTGCAATATGGAATAAAACTACTGCTTAGTTGTTATTATATGTTAGATTACGCCAAAATGCAATATAAATGTAGAAAACTATTGTTTATTCAAATTTTGGCATATTTAAATAAACCTCATTATTATTTAATACAATAAAGCTATAAAATATTTGTAAGTCCTCTTCACAATCTTCACAATAATTCATATCACAATTGTTATAAAAAGCATGTATATTAAACTTACCTACAACATAGTTATCATAGTCTTTTTTACTTTGTTTAATAAGTGCTTTATAAGCATCAAGCATTTCAGTGTATGTCGAAAATGAACTTTGTTTCACAATTTTATCAGTCCAGTCACTAAATAGCCACCAGCCCTCATAATCAGCCCTTATTTTTGCCACTGTCCACATTTAAGTTTCCCCCCTGAATGCTATACCTATAATCAATATTTTAGCTTTTTAGTTTATAAATTCAAGCATTCCGACTCATACTTTTGACGGATGCCCTTTGCGATAGCTGTAGCAATTATTAGGTTTTTAGTTTAAAAGTTCGTATAATATAAACAAGGGGTGATGTTATGCAACGCAAACATATTAAGATCTATGGTATCGTACAAGGCGTGGGCTTTAGATTTTATACGCAAAGAATTGCACATAAATTCAAAATAACTGGGACAGTACAAAATATTGAAGATTATGTAGATATATATGCTCAAGGGAATGAAGAACAATTAAATCAGTTTATTGCAAGTGTAACAACAGGTGCATCACCTGCATCACATGTTGATGACTATGAAATCGAAACACTTGAAATTGATAACCAACTTAAAGAATTTAAAACTATTTAACAAAGGAAGATGACCGTGAGGTACACTATTTCTCGAATTTTCGGTGTTCTAGTGGGCACGCCAATCGCGATAATATCATGTATTGTGAGTATTTTCGTATTAGATATTTCTTTTCTGTTAGATGCTTTAATTGGGTTATCGATGTTTTTTGTTTCCTACCTACCGACACAGCGTCTTACCTCTCGCAAATATTTAATTGATATTGGCTTATCAAGAAGAGACTATCGTTTTGTCAGACAGCAATTAAGTATTTCTCACAAAAAAATCCGAAGTATTATAAAATCCTTTATCAATATTAGATCTATACAAGATTTTAGACAAATAAATGATATTTATCGTATTGCAAAGTCCATACATTTTAGCGTAAAACAACGACCACGTATGTTTTTTAAGGTGGAAAGCTTTTTTTATTCACACATAGACAACGCTTTAAATCTTGTGGAATCTTATACTCACTTAGCACGAATGCCTAAAAAATCGAAAGCAGAAAAACAAAAACTACAGCAAACGCGTATTACATTGGATGAAATTAAACGCACACTTATTGCCGATTTGAAGCGACTAAATGAAGAAGACTATGAACGACTAGATACTGAGATAGAACTAAATAAAATCGAACAGCAACGAAAGCGATTATAAATTAGCACTGGAGTGAATAACGAAATGAGCAATGAGAAACAATCTTTTAAATCACATCCTCTAGACCAATATATCAATGGTCAAACTTCTCATTCTCCAAATAAAGAGAATAACTCACAAATCCAAAAGCTAACACCTGAAGAAACTCGTAGAATTGAAGAAATATGTGAAACGATTAAACCATTAGACAATGAAAGTCTACTAGCTTTTGGTGCAAATTTACAACAAAAGATGTCTCAATTTTCTCATCATATGTTAGATGAAGTAAAAAGTAAAGATGTTGGCCCTGTAGGCGATACTCTAAATCAATTAATGTCGAAATTAAAAGCAGTTAACCCGGATGATTTGAGTCCTGAGAAGCAATCTAAATTGAAACGATTATTTAGACGCACAAAAGCTTCTATAAATGAAATGTTTTCTAGAATGCAATCTGTCAGTTCACAAATTGACCGTATTACTATCCAATTGAATCAACACAAAGATCATTTATCACGTGATATTGCGTTATTAGACGAACTTTATGAATTAAATAAAAATTACTTTGATGACATTTCATTATATATTTTAGCAGCTCAACAAAAGAAAGAAACAATACAAACAGAGACATTGCCTCGTATGCGCGAACATACACAACAAAATAACAATCAAATGGCTATTCAAGATATCGCCGATATGGAACAATTCGTTGACCGATTAGACAAAAGAATTTATGATTTACAACTCTCACGTCAAATTGCACTACAAACTGCAACTCAAATTCGAATGATTCAAAATGTTAACCAAGCTTTAGCTGAGAAAATTCAAAGTTCTATTTTAACTAGTATCCCCCTTTGGAAAAACCAAATGGCTATTGCACTGACACTATTAAGACAAAGACACGCTGTTAGATCACAACGTGCCGTTACCGATACTACAAATGATCTACTTACACAAAATGCATCAATGTTAAAACAAAATGCGCTTGAAACAGCAACCGAAAATGAACGTGGTATTGTAGACTTAGACACACTTAAAGCAACTCAAAGTGATATTATTCAAACGATAGAACAAACACTTGAAATTCAACAACAAGGCCGACAAAAACGTCAGCAAGCCGAAAAAGAACTTAATCAACTTGAAACTGAACTAAAGACACATTTAAACAATATGCGACACAATAAATAAATTCAACCGAATATTAAATAAATGCGCTAGGAGCAGATAACCCTAGCGCATTTATTTATTCTTTCTGATATATAATGTGTTCTTGCTTAATAAATATTGACACGATATAACCTATTACAGTAGCTATCACTGCGATAGGTAGCCATTCTAATGAATATTGTTTTAAAGGTAAATGCGCAATGAATGGCATTTTTATCCAACCACTCGTACTCATCACACTTAGCACTGATACAATACTAACTACAACAATAGGTATTTGTTGGGTAATTCGTTTTGTTGGTATAAAACGTGCTAATAATATAAGTAGCACTACTGTAATAGCAACTGGATAAATGATACTTAGTACAGGTACTGACATTGCTATAACGTTGTTTAATCCCAAATTTGCCAATAGAAAACTCACAAACGTAAAGAAAACAACATACATTTTATATGGAATTTTTGGCAAAATACTATTAAAATACTGACTTACAGCCACTATCAAACCACAAGCTGTCGTTAAACATGCCAAAGCCACAATTATTCCCAATAAATATTTCCCCAATAATCCAAAACCTGTTGAAGCAATCAATGTAAGCAGATATGTTCCTACATTTTGATTATGAGAAACTAATAAATCTAACTTGCCCTGCGAGATAGCCATACGATTACCTAAAAATCCTAAAGAAATATAGATAAATACTAAAGCACTTGCCGCAATTAGACCAGCTAATGCAGTTTGCTTAAAAATTTGATCAGCATGGTTTACCCCTGTTAGTTTAACAGCATTGACAACAATCATTGAAAATGCAATTGCTGCTATCGCATCCATCGTCAAATAACCTTCCGTAAAGCCTTTTGTAAAAGCACCAAAATGAGATTGATATAAATCTAAATTACCATGTGACGGCGGATTGCTTCCAAAGTCTATAAATCCTTTAACTATCATTGCTAAAATTGTAATTAATAACAATGGTGTTAACAATGAGCCTATACGTTCAACCATTTTATTCGGATTGATACACAGATATAAAACTATTAGAAAATAGATTAATGTGAAAATTAATAATGCTACGTTGCCATTCGTATGTGCAATTGGTGTAATTGTCATCTCAAATGCTGTCGATGCAGTTCTAGGAATTGCAAATAACGGTCCAATAGTTAAATAAATGATAACAAGAAATACTACTGAAAATTTAGGTGAAATTTTATTAAATGAGCCAATGTATCCATTTTTATCAAGAGCACCTACCATGACACCTAATAAAGGTAAACCGATTCCTGTTAATGAAAAAGCGATGATTGCTGGCCAAAAAAAGCGGCCACTATCTTGTCCAAGATTAGGTGGAAATATCAGATTTCCTGCTCCAAAAAACATAGCAAATAAAGTGAAACCGATTATCCAAGTATTCTTATTCATGCTACTGCTCCTTTTTATCTGTAAAATTGCAATAATTTAAATTCTAGCATAAAAAGGATTTAAAAGTCTAGTTAATTTCAGAAAATTTAAAAATCAAATTAATATTACTTATTGAATAACATTAATTTATAGGGATTTTAACAGTAGTTTTTTTAATAGTGGTGACAAGTGACTCGGTAAATTTTCTACACCTTCAACAAAGATGGCATATTGACCATAAATATTATGAATTGTTTGTTCTATCTCTTCAGTAATTGGATCTTGACTTAAAAAGACATTAAATACTTCAATACCGTATTTTCTTGACATCTCAACAGCTTCATAAGTATCTAAGATACCATCTTGACTATAATTATATGCAGATGGTTCACCATCTGAAAAGACAATTAAAAATCGTTGGTTATGACTACGTCTCAATAATCGTTCACTACCAATTCTAATAGCTACGCCATCCCTATTATCATCTTGTGGATGGAGTGACATAATGCGAGGTGCACTACGTTCTAATGTAGAATAATCATAGTTGATAATTTCATCTATAATATTAGGTTGACGTGCTTCATCCGAATCAAAAGCATCTTCGTTAAATGCTAATATCTCATGTTTTACATTCAACGATTTTAATGTTTCATGGAACAAGACGACACCTTTTATTGTTTCTTCCATCTTGTCAAACATGCTTGCCGAAGCATCTACAAGTAGTGTAAAAGTTGCATCAAATGACTTACTCAAGTCCTGCTTCTTGTAGAATAATTTATATTGATCATCTATGAACCAATTGGTTAAATTTCGCTGCAAACGTCCCTTAGTTAAATTGTGGCGCTCATCTTGATGCTCACGCTCAATTGTTTTTTTTATAATTTGTATTAAATCTTTTGTTTCAAATTGGACATCTGATTTAACGGTTTGATACTGCATCAAATATTCTGGTAAGATATCAGGAATTTGCCATTTAATTTCAACATTTTCATTGATACCTTTTAGTGCAAACGAAGCATTTTGACCAATGGCACCACCTTCTTGGTTATCCAGCGTACTTTCAGAGCCACGTCCTTTTTTAGTCATCATATCTGTCATATCGTCAGATGAATCTCCTTCACGTGCTGTATCATTGTCACTCATGACATCACTGTTTTCGCCTTCGTGAAGTTCCATTTCTAGATAAGCGCCACCTTCTGACTTACTATCTTCCGCATTTGTATCGGCTTCAGCAGACTCAGAATCGGTTTCTTCATTTGTATTATCATGTCCATCTACATTAGCTGCATCAGTACGTTTTAACTCTTCAAATGTCATTTCTTGTATTGCTTCATATACCTTTTTAGGTAAATGATAATATTCATTCAGCATATCTTCCTTTAATATATCATCCACTTGAAACATAATACGTTGTGCGAGGTACATATTATCTTCAGAAGATCTATTTTGGAAGAAGTTAGGCAAATATTGGAACATATGATTTAATATATCATCTATTTGTGCATGAATTGTTGGAATCTCAAAGAAATTTTGAGTTAAAAATGCGCGTTCTAAATATAAAAATAGCAAATCTGTATACACGGTTTTAGTCTTATAAAATTTAATTTGTGATTCAGTATAAGACAAACGCGTTTGCAGACGTAAATCTATAATCTTAGCAGTACTAGGTCGATCATTACGTATATGATTAAATACTCGTGAATCTTCTAATAATCGAAAAATTTGCTGATAAAATTTAGGATGTTTAAATGCTTTGTCGTGAATAACCTCATTAACTATTTTTTCGTCCATCAATTTGTAACCGTAAGCTGCGAGCATGACGTCTGTTTTTAAACCTGCACGTTCAATTTGTTTAGGTCGATGAGACCAAAACCAGCTTGTAATCAATGTATTATTCATTGGATCATAATAAGGGAATTTTTGAATTTTAACGGTTGTCTGTTCGTTTTTTAAGAGCAAGCGTGCTAAATCTTGCAACATCATCACTTGTTTAGCATCTAGTTGCTCATCATTAAATTTTATAAAACGATCGCTCATAATCAACTATCCCTTTCTAAAAGTTTAATTCGATTGCATTTTTAATTGCCTGTTGTTCACGTTCATCTTCTAGTTTATCGATAATTGTTCGCTGTATGGCACGTTCAATAGGCATAACTGTAATTAAATCACTTAAATCTATTAAAGCACGTATACTAGCTGCTTCTTCAGAAATTTGGCCTTGTTTTGACATGGTTCTTAAGTCTTCATTAAATTTGATGATTTGCGCAATAATTTTATCGTCTTGCAAACGACTTTGCTCTTTAATCACATTACTTAATATGTCCCCATCAATATAGTCTACTTGAATAACAACAAAACGATTTTTAAGCGCTTCATTCATTGGTAATGTCCCTACATATCCTTCATTTATCGCTGCAATAACATTAAATCCAGGAGCTGCTTCAATTACTTCACCAGTAAAGGGATTTGTTAATTTGCGTCGGTAATCAAGTACACCATTTAATATTGGCAATGTTTCGGGTTTGGCCATATTGATTTCATCAATATATAAAATATGACCTTCTTTCATAGCACGAATGACTGGTCCGTCAATGAAAACAATTTCCTGATTACCTTGGTCATTTGTTTTAATCGTTTTGAACCCCAATAAGCTCTCTGCATCTAAATCAACAGAACAGTTTACTTGGTGCATTGGAATATGAACGACTTCACTTAAAGTTTCTGCTAATTTTGTTTTACCAGATCCTGTAGGGCCTTTTAATAAAATATTTTTATTCAATTCAAATAGCGCCTTCGCATCATTAAAAACCGATTCATCTGAATTTTTATATTGATTTTGTACCATTAATTTATGAACTCCTTTAGTTAATTAAATGAAAATAAGACCTAGGAAAGGAACAATCATCACTGTACTCAGCCTAGATCCTATATTTATTATTAAGTTATTGTACAATTACATTAAACTTATTTTCTATACTTCTTTAAAGTACGTTTTATAATAACCACCAACTAATCCAAAATTATCAATAATTTGATAATATTCTTCTGTTTCATTAATAACATCATATCGTTGCCCTATAGTTAACATATCGGATACTGTAAATTTTTTAGCATCTGTATTAACCACTTCAACTTGTTTAATTGGTGTTTTTGTTTTCCATGTTTCGTGTAGCATATTACATGACCTTCCTTTGTACAATTTATATAAATTTTAATTTTCTAATGTATAAATAAATGAAATACCACTATTTTCAGTGATGCGTATCGATTTAACATCACCTTGATTTAGTGTTTGATAAGGTACCCCTATTTCTTTAAGATCAGACAAAGCTTGATTAAATTGTTGTACATCTTGAGTAGCAAATTCTACTTGTTCTACAACACCCTCTTCAGTCATTTCGATTTGTGGTTCTGCTTGATATAAATGTATTTCCCCACCTAAACCACCATCTCCAATTTTAAATACTTGGATTTTTTTATTTTCGAATTCTGAGGATTCATATTCTGCAAAATGATGCAATCCAAAGACATGTGTAAGCAATGATGCCGTCACAGATAACTCATTCACTTGAAGGATTACCGGTCCTAGCCCTTGAACCTGATGCAAAGGATTAACTGAGCTATCAAAATCAGGCATACCTAATTGAATACCAACATTATGTTCATTTGAATAAATATCAAAAATTTGTTGGTTTTTATCCATAAAATTAAAATGTTTATGTCCATTTAATTCAGACATATCACCAAAAGTAATATTATGGCTCTTAAATATTTCCTGATATTCTATCAAACCTTCATCAGTAGGTGTACGAAATCCAACACTAGCAATATGTTGATTACGATAATCACTATGCGGTACTTCAACAAAATGTAATCGTGTACCTGGACTTAAATTTGCATCGCCAAAGCGCAATGCGTTGTTTTTATCAACAATATTCATACCAACTATATCTTTAAATAAAGCCTTTGTACTCATCATATCACATGTCCCAATCGTGACACTTCTCAGTCCGCTCATAAAAGACACCCCTATTTTATTCATTTCATTGTCATTATAACTTATTTCTTAAATGATTTATATGATGAGGTTCTGAAGTACGCCATTCATTTTTTCGCTTCTCCCCAACCAGCAAATTATTTTGAGCTGTTTCATTTTAAAAGAACTAACACTATTCATGCAAGATAACGATTCAATTACATTTATAACTAATCTTTATATTTTAAATTAGTACTAAAAATAAATAGAGCAGGCCATCAAATGACAAACCTGCTCTTATAAAGATATATCATATTAGTTAACGCGTAATTATGATTCTAATAGTAAATCTTCTGGATTTTCAATGAGATCTTTAATTGTTTTCAAGAAACCTACTGCTTCTTTACCATCAATAATTCTGTGATCATAGCTTAAAGCAATATACATCATTGGTCGATTTTCAATTGTATCTTTATCAATTGCAATTGGACGTGTCATAATTGAATGCATACCTAATATTGCTGCTTGACTACCATTAATGATTGGCGTACTCATCATTGAACCGAAGATACCACCGTTAGTAATTGTAAATGATCCATTTACCATGTCGTCTAAGCCTAATTTTTTATCACGCGCTTTAACTGCTAAATTAGCAATTTCTTGTTCGATTTCTGCAAAATTCTTCTTATCACAGTCCCTTACAAATGGAACTAATAAACCATCATCTGTTGATACAGCTATACCAATATCATAATATTGTTTCTTGATCATGTCATCTCCATCAATTTCAGCATTGACTTCTGGATATTTTTTCAACGCGGCTACTGCTGCTTTTGTGAAGAATGACATAAATCCTAATTTTGTACCATCATGATCTTGCATAAATTTTTCTTTTTTACGTTTACGTAATTCCATCACATTCGTCATATCAACTTCATTAAATGTCGTTAACATTGCTGTATTATTTGATACTTCAAGCAATTTATTAGCTGCTGTTTTCTTACGACGAGACATTTTTTCACGAATAACTGGTTTGTTTGGTGTCGAAGATGATGATGTTTCTGGCGCTTTTCTTTGTGCCGTTTCTGCTTTTTTATTTGATGACTGTTGTTGACGTTGATCAATATCTTCTTTTCTTACGACATCATTAGATTTACCTGCTACTTCAGCAAGGTCTACACCTTGTTTTAAAGCATGACGACGTGCTGAAGGTGTGGCATTTACACGTTGAGTATGTTTTTTTACTTCGCCAGAACGATCTGCTTTTTCAGCTTCATCTTGTCGCTGTTCATGATTACGAGTTGTGTCTTTGTTAGCTGTATCTGTAGTTGTTTCTGACTCCGACTCACCTTTAGATTCAGCCTTAGCGTCAGATTTTGAAGCTTCTGCTGATTTCGCTTCAGCACTACCTTCTCCAACAATGGCAATGGCTTGTCCTACTTCAACAGTATCACCTTCATTAGCAAGTTGTTCTTGAATCACACCTGCATCTTCTGATACAACTTCCACATTAACTTTATCTGTTTCTAATTCTAAAATTGCTTCTCCTTTTTCAACAGAATCGCCAACATTTTTAAGCCATTCTGCAATGGTCCCCTCTGTAATTGATTCTGCTAATTCCGGAACTTTAACCTCTGGCATAAATAATTTCCCCCTAGTTTCGTTTTAAGACGCTTTTAATAATGTTACTTTGCACAAGTTTATGAATTTCGCCATCGCCTTCAGCCGGAGCTGCGCGTTTAATTCTTCCATGATAGTTTAAATTAATTTGTTCTGGTGTGATAGATTTAAGATGTGGATATGCATATAACCATGCACCTTGATTTTGAGGTTCTTCTTGTACCCAACATACACTTTCGATATGCGGTAATGTATCAAATATTGCCTTTATCTCATCTTCTGGGAATGGATATAAACGTTCAACAGCAATTAATAATATTTGTTCATCTGGATTCTTAACCAAATATTCTTTCAAATCGACAAACATTTTTCCAGAAGCCAGTACAACTTTTTTCACTTTTTTAGGATTATAAGTCTCGGTAAGAATTGGTTGGAACTGCCCTTCAGTAAATTTATCAATAGGTTGTGCTACTGTTTTATTGCGCAATAAACTTTTTGGTAACATTACAACCAATGGTCTCATGGCTTGTGTTCCTAAGCTTGCTGCTTGAGCACGTAATAAATGGAAATAATTACTTGCGCTTGATAGGTTAACGACAGTGCTATTATTTTCTGCAGCTAATTGTAAAAAACGTTCTAGCCGTGCTGATGAATGTTCTGGTCCTTGTCCTTCAAAAGCATGTGGTAAAAATAATGTTAGGCCACTTCGTTCTCCCCACTTTGCTCGTGCGCTTGACATAAAATTATCAAACATCATTTGTGCCATGTTTGAAAAGTCTCCATATTGTGCTTCCCAAATATTAAAACTTTCTTTATTTTCAACATTATAGCCATATTCAAATCCAACTACTGCTGCTTCAGAAAGTGGCGAATTATGGACTTCAAACGTCGCCTTTTGATGTGGCACATGATGTAATGGCGTGTATGTGTCTCCAGTTTCTTCATCATGTAATACAGCATGGCGATGACTGAACGTACCACGCTCACTATCTTGTCCAGTTAAACGTATTGAAGTCCCATCTTGCAGTATTGTCGCAAATGCAAGTTGCTCTGCTTGAGCCCAATCAACTAATCCTTCCTCTTTCTCAAATGGTTCTCGACGCTTTTCTAATACTTTATTCAATTTTTTTAATATATGAAATCCCTCTGGATAAGATAACATCGCATCGTTGATTTCTTTTAACTTTTCAACTGAAAATGATGCTGTTTTACTTTCTAATGGCGCTTGTAGTGCACTTGGTCTAGCCATTTCAGGGTCATCCATTTTATCTGTTTTATCGATCTTATCTTGTGCTGCACGCATCTCTTTATGCACACGTTCAATTGTTTCATTCATATAATCTTCAGAGATAACACCTTCATCAATTAATTGTTTGCCATATAATAATTCCACTGAGTCATGCTGACGAATATTATGATAAGGTACTGGATTCGTAATTGATGGTTCGTCCATTTCATTATGTCCGTAGCGGCGATAACCGACTAAATCAATAACAATGTCTTTATGAAATTCCTTTCTAAATTCAAGCGCAATATCAATAGCTTCAATAGTTGCTTCCACATCGTCCGCATTAACATGTAAAATAGGAACGTCATAACCTTTTGCTACGTCACTTGAATATGTTGTAGATCGTCCATCAATCGGTTCTGTTGTAAAGCCAATTCTATTATTTGTAATAATGTGCAATGTGCCACCAGTGGAATAACCGTGAAGATTGCTTAAGTTCATTGTTTCAAAGTTAATACCTTGACCTGGGTAAGCAGCATCACCATGAATAATAATAGGCATAGATTGATGATAGTCTGTCGTAGGTTTTCCTACGCCATGTGTGTTATCTTGTGCTGCTCTCGTTTTTCCAATAACTACCGGTGCTACAATTTCTAAATGACTTGGATTATTCGCTAATGAAATACGTTGCTGAATACCATACGTATCCGTTGTTTTGACTCCGCCTAAATGATATTTCACATCACTTGTCCATCCAGCAGTTAATTCTAAGCTACCATCTTCAGGTAAGAACTTCATTGGATCAGTATGCATAAACTCCGATATCATCATTTCATATGGCTTTTCCAGCACATGTGTTAAAACATTTAATCTACCTCGATGTGCCATGCCAATTTGAATATTCTGAATTTCTTCTTCAGCCGCTCGTCTCAATGTATGCTGCAACATGGGCACTAATGTATCCACGCCTTCAATAGAAAATCGTTTTGCACCAACAAAGTTTTTATGCAAATATTTTTCAAAACCTTCAACGTGTGCGAGGGTATTAAATAAATACCTTTTTTGATCATGATTTAATGTAGCTTTATACGGCGTTTCAATTCGTCGTTTTAGCCACGTACGTTCTTTATTATTATTTATATGATTGTATTCAAAAGCAATTGGCCCCTTATAACGTTGTTCCATACGTTTAATTGCTTCATAGGCATTATCATATATATCTTTAAAATGATCTGAAACAATGCCTGCTGTTATACCTTCTAGAGTTTGTTTATCTAAATTAAAATCCTCGATTGTTAATTTAGGTAAATGTGTTCTTTTAGGAGGATTTATCGGATATATATCTGCTAATAAATGGCCATACTGCCTAATATTATCAATCAAGCGCATTACTCGCTTAATTGTGCTATCATCCGTTAAGTCACCACTCCCATCTGTGGCTGGCTGAGCTATAGTATGAGCTTCACCATTTTTTATTGTTCCGAATAACACTTGTAAATCATCAGGCACAGATGATGGATCTTGCAAATAATCATCATACAAATCAAGCATTAAACCAAGATTTGCGCCAAAGTTTACAGGTGCTTCTGTAACATCTGTCTTATCCTTTGTCATATGATACCCTCCACATAATAGTTAAACGCTTACACGTTAATAATAGCATTAATTTATGCATTGATAAAGTACATATATGGATTAAAAAATAAAAAGCAGAACCCATTCAAAATGTGATTCTGCTAACCTTTTCAGGCATTTAATTTTGTTGTTTATAAATAAAGAAAATGCATAATTCACCATTTCTTATACGATTATGCAAGGTTGGCGTCTTTTTCAAATTGAATAGTAAATGTAGTATATTGGTTAACTTCACTATCAACAGTGATATATCCACCATTTGCAGTCGCTAATTTTTCAGCAATAGACAACCCCAACCCATTTCCACCTTGACTACGGGCACGAGATTTATCAACACGGTAAAAACGGTCAAATATGAATTCTTGATCTGCTTTTGGTATACCTTGACCATGATCCGTGATTTTAATGGTAATTAATTTATTGCGTAATTGTGTTTCAACTTTAATTTTCTTACGCTTTGTATCATACTTCATAGCGTTATCTAAAAAAATAAGCAATAATTGTTCAAATTGATGACGGTTCATATATAGAAGTAATTGTTTGGGTGATAAATTAAGTTCAAAGTTGTAATCAGGATGCAATTGCTCTAAAGATTTAATACGCGTTCTTATTTCTATGTTTATATCAACTGGTTCATGTTCATTGGCTGAATGTGTAACATTATCTTTTGACAATAACAACAACTCTTCAACTAACTTTGTAATTCGATTCATTTCCTCAATGGAAATGTTGAGTGATTCTTCTAACACTGCTGGATCTTTTTTACCCCAGCGCTGAATTAAATTAAGATGGCCTTGAATAATTTGTAGTGGTGTACGCAATTCATGCGAAGCATCTTCTACAAATTGCCGCTGTTGATTAAATGACTCTTCGATTTGTAGCATCATATCATTAAATGTATCAATAAGGTTATCTGTTTCTTCATAATTAGTTGTTAATTCTAATTTTTTCTGAAAACCATCACGACGGATTTGAATCATTTTGTTTGACATAGTCACAATTGGTTTTGTGATTTGTGATGAAAATATGTAACTAATGCCTGCTGTAATGATAGTTGCAATAATACAAAATACTAAAGCAACAACATATATTGAACCTACAGTATTATTAAATTTTTGTAGGGAATGCACTAATACTGTATAACCATGAAAGCTTGGCGTATCAACTGTTTCAGTCAACACAATATAGTCTTCACCATTTCTGCTCATAATTTTTATGCGGTCATGATTATCCTTATCGAAAGCAGGATAAAAGTGTGTAGCATTATTGTTCGCAGTTTGAAATAGTTTTTTTCCATTATGATCATAGATTAATACTTCTTGAAAATTCTCCAGCGATGCACTAATGTCTAATGGAGAAATTGTATCAATAGGTTTAGACTCCAATAAATTAGCTATATCTTTTGAGCTTCTTTCAGCTTCATCTAATTCACCATCTTTTAAGGTATCTTTCAAGAAAAAGATAATCACTAGACAGAATAACAAGATTGTTAAGAACATAATCAAAGTTGTAATAATCATCCATTTATATTTTAGTTTACGTTGTTTTATCATCGTATCACATATCCTACGCCTCGGACTGTTTCAATCGTTCTTTCTTTATTAAAAGGCTTTAACTTATTTCTTAAATATCTGATGTAAACATCTACAACATTCGTTTCAACTTCACTATCATATCCCCATACATGATCAAGTATTTGTTCGCGTTGCAAGACATGATTCCTATTTTCTGCAAGAACATACAAAAGATCATATTCTGTTTTAGTTAAATCTAGTTGTGTCCCGTCCACGGTTACTTCAAAAGCATTTTTATCAATAATAATACCATTAATATCGATAACATCTTTCTGGGGTTGTCTGCGTAAAATCGCTCGTATTCGAGCAAATAATTCTTCAATTTCAAATGGTTTTACAATATAATCATCTGCCCCATAATCCAAGCCAGTTACTTTATCCATCGTTTCACTCTTTGCTGTAATAATAATTATGGGTGTCGTGTATTGCTGACGAATTCTTCTACAGATTTCTAAACCATTAATATGAGGCAACATTATATCTAATATAATCAAGTCATATGTTTTGGTTAACGCTTTATCTAAACCACTTTGCCCATCATTCTCTATGTCCACTTTATAATTTTCATGCGTTAATTCCAGCTCTAGAAAACGAGCTAAATTTTGTTCATCTTCGACAATTAAAATATTTGCCATTTCTCCACCTCTTTTGCATTACACTGTTTATTTCACTACCTGACTTTTCTATTTTATTATAATACAAAATATTTAACCACCAACCATAGTCTAAGATTTATGATTAACTTTCAAAAATTTATCATAAAAATTTCAGTTTTCTAATTGACAATCATTATCAATGATGTATAATAATAATTGAAAATGATTATCAATACCAAATAGAACTCCCCCCACATATTCGTTCTTATGGATTGATCATTTTCGAATTCCCCTTTTATATGCCCTTAAAAGACTAACGTAAAGCTTACAATAACGCTAAACGTGTACATAAAAGCAGCTCCCTAATGGTAGCTGCTTTTAATCTATATTTTGACACTGACATTCCTAATCGTATAACTCGGAATGTTAAGAAAAAAATTGGAATATAAATTCCAAAAAATAGCACAAAGATGATGTGAAACAAATCATCTTTGTGCTTCTTTATATTGTTGGCTCACTTGATAAGGGGATAGCTTTAGGTACCCCAACCTGCTTTGCTTGTAGCCTTTCTTTTTGAAAGCCTTTTTGTTGGGGCCCCGCACCCCAACTTGCTTTGCTTGTTGAATTTCTTCTCGAAATTCTCTCTGTTGGGGCCCTCACCCCAACTTGCTTTGTTTGGTGAAATGCGCTTCGCATTTCTCTCTGTTAGGGCCCCAGTCAAAGATATTTTTGTCCTAGCTGATTAGTTATGGCTATTTAAAATGATAGTTAATGATTTAACTTGCATTGATTTTTTAATTTGTAATGTTATAGAGTTTTTTTCTTAAAATTAGCGTTGATAAAACAATACAAAATACCCCACCAATGATACCGGCAACAATATCTGTAGGATAATGAACTCCTAAATAAACTCTAGAGATGGATACCATCAAAATCATTAATGCACATAAGCCAATAATAATACCTTTATCAGCGCCAGACATTTTACGGTTAATAATAAACATCACGCTTCCAAAGAATGCGGTCGAACCCATAGCATGTCCACTTGGAAAACTAAATCCAGTGATATCAATTAATCGCAATAAAGTTGGTCTTTCACGGTCAAATATATTTTTTAACACCGGATTGAGTATACTTGATAGTCCCATAACTAGTACAAAAAAGAGTGCTTCTATTTTACAACGTTTAAGCATGAGATAGGCAATCAGCATTAGAGAAAGTGACAACATGGCCCACACTTCACCAATTTTGGTTGCACCTAATAATATAGATGTCGTGATAAAACTTTCTGAAGCATAAATAAA
The DNA here is from genome assembly GCF_001812565.1 of Staphylococcus sp. HMSC059F04. Lineage (NCBI taxonomy): Bacteria > Bacillati > Bacillota > Bacilli > Caryophanales > Staphylococcaceae > Staphylococcus > Staphylococcus sp. HMSC059F04. The sequence continues at coordinate 320,930 of NZ_KV809462.1, forward strand.
TTCGTAAACCTCATTATCAATCCACTTTCCCAAACGAGACTCATGAAAGAAAGCTATTATTCCAAACACTAATGTAAAAATAATGAGCAATGAAATGCGCTTCGTGCGGTTCACAAAATTTCCCCCTCTTAATGACTGAGTGCATCATCGATGATTTTATTTAATAAATCTTCTTTGGTATAACTTTCTTGATAGTCTGACATATGATTCATTATGCTATCTCGTGATGCTTCAATATCTCCTAGCTGCTCTAATAGCTTAGTTGATGATAGTTCTTCTTCTAAAACGACACGCCCATAACCTTTTGATTCGAAATATTTTGCATTATCAATCTGGTCACCACGTGATTGGTCTAAACCTAAAGGAATTAATAACATTGGCAGTCGCAGCGTTAAAAATTCGTATATTGCATTTGATCCAGCTCGACTAACTACAGTATCTGTAATAGCTAACAGATCCGTCAATTCTTCTTTCACAAATTCATATTGGATATAACCTTCTTTTTGAATCGAGCCATCAATAAGTCCTTTACCTGTTAGATGGATAATTTGGTAATCTTCGAGCAGTGCCTCTAAATTTTCACGAATAACACTATTTAATTTTTTACTTCCTAGACTACCTCCCATTACTAATAAGACTTTTTTATCTTTATCAAATTGAGTTAATTCATACCCTCTTGAAGCATGACCATGCTTTAAATCTTCACGTATGGTTGCACCAATAAAATCAGCCTTTGATTTTGGTAAGTAGTTCAGTGTATCTTCAAATGTTGTATAAATCTTTTTCGCAAATTTTAGACTAATTTTATTCGCTAATCCTGGTGTTAAATCAGACTCATGAATAATAGTGGGTATGTTTAAGGTACGAGCAGCAATAACCACTGGAACTGAGACAAATCCGCCTTTAGAAAACAACAAATCAGGTTTTTCTTTTTTAAGTATGCGGCGAGCATCCCATATTCCCTTTACCACTTTAAAAATATCTTTAGCATTTTCAACAGAAATATAGCGACGTAATTTACCACTTGAAATAGCATGGTATTCAATATCAGGTAATTGAGATTCTATCATTTCTTTCTCAATTCCTGCTTTTGAACCAATATAAAATGCACTATATCCATGATTTAACGCAGTGGGTATCAAACTTAAGTTTACTGATACATGACCCACTGTTCCGCCTCCTGTAAATGCAATTTTAGTCATAATTATAACCTCTATTCTTAAATGTTTTTATAATAGGCATAAAATGGCGCACCTCTATCAAATGGATGATAGTCGATTTCAGCTTCTCCAACTTTTGTAAAACCAAATTTTTCAAATAAACCTTGTGCAGGTTTATTCAATGCAAATGTATCTGTCAAAATAACATGTATACCGTGATCTGTTGCTAAATTAACAGCAAATTTAAATAATTCAGTTGCAGCGCCTTTATATTCAGGATTTCCAGCTAAGCGATGAATAACATATGCGCCTTCCCGTTTAACTGGCCAGTCAAGTTTATCATACCATTCTGATTGTTGTTGGTCGACAACAATAAAGCCTTGGATTTCATCATTGTCCTCTAGAACATATAATGTTTGATTCGCAATATCTTCTTCAAAGTGTTCTCGTGCAGGATATTTGTCATCCCATTGATTATTATTAAATTCTTTCATTATTTCTTTGGCAGTTTCTACTAATGCTTCAATGTATGGCAAATCATTCTTAATTGCTAATCTAATCATGTTAAGAACACCTCTTTATTTTAATTTTTTTAAAAGTTCATTTAGAACTTTGTCTTCTTTATTTGCTTTTTCAACCAATTGTACTGTGAACTTATCATTTGTTTCCTTATCAAATTGTCCATTTACAGTTAAGTTATTATCTTGTTGAAATGCTTTAATTGCTTGTTCTAAGTTGTCGTCAAAGTCTTTAGATTCATTATCTACTTCATATCCTAATGCTGTTAGACCAATCTTCATAGCTTTCACATGTTTATTATTGTCTCCTTTATGATAGCTTGTATCATTCGGAATAACACTTAATGATTGGTATTTAGGCGTATCTAATTTGATATCTGGTTGAATACCTTTACCATGAATATAATGGTCCTTAGGTGTTAACCACTTCATTTGTGTATATTTTAGTAAAGAACCATCTTTAAATTCTTTTGTTGTTTGAACAATCCCTTTACCAAATGTTTTTGAGCCATATACCTTAGCTATACCATAATCTTTTAATGCGCCAGTAAATACTTCAGATGCACTTGCCGAACCTTCATTCACTAAAATCGAAAATTTCATATCTTTCGCTTCTTTTAATGAGTCATTTGAAGTATCGATTGTTTCTTTGTCATTTCCTTTTTCTAATTTAACTACGGGTTTACCTTTATCTATAAAAATATTCGCCATTTTCACGGCTTCATCTAATAAGCCACCTGGATTGTTTCGTAAATCCAATATGACATTGTGTACACCTTGTTTATGTGCATCTAAAATTGCTGATTTTAATTCTCCAGAAGTGTTTTCTTGGAAGCGATTTATGGTAATAACTCCAATTTGTCCTTTTTTCTTATATTCCACACTCTTAACATGAATTTTATCTCGTTTAATTTTTATGTCTTTTTCTTCAGAACCGCGTTTGATCGTTAAAGTTACAGTTGTGCCTCTTTTACCTCTAACCATTTTCACTACTTGATCTAATCTTTGCTTTTCAACAGATTTACCATTAACTTTAGTTACTATATCTTTAGGTCGTAAACCTGCTTTCTCAGCCGGAGATGATTTCATTGGACTTGTTACCATAATCTGATTGTTTTTTTGCTGCATTTCAGCACCGATACCAACAAAATCACCAGAAACTCCCTCATTAAATGACTCTGTTTTTTCTTTAGTCATATATTCAGAATATGGATCTTTCAACTCTTTGACCATACCGTCAATTGCAGCTTCAGTTAATTTATTAGGACTTTGTTTTTTATAATAATCATTGTTTAATGTCTTATATACAAATTGAATTTTATTCATCGCTTGTCGCTCATCTTTTGTGAGCCCACTCACTTTATGACTGATAGCTAAAGTAATGCAAACTGTAATTGCTATCGTAGCTAAAATTATAACGAGTTGTAGTACTACAAATTTCCAAAATCTGAATTTCACACTTTTATGCTCATCCATTTCGTCGATTTGTTGATGTTCAGTTTCTTGACTCACTTTAACACTTCCCTCTATGTAACTATTCCCTCATGACCTTCTTAAGGCTTTTTGGATATTATCAGTATGTCGTTTCTCGTCAATAAACGCAAATAAAAAAGTAGAGGTTGGGAGCATAAAAATACGATGCGTCTCAACCTCTATAATTAAATATTATAGAAATTTAGATTAAAATTTTAGCCACTCAGAGTATTCTTCATATAAATCGTCAAACACATACATTGGAATCGTAAATTCACTTTGCGTTTCTATATATTCTGATAGTTTATTAAAATCATTTTCATGCTTTGGAAATGATAAATCATTAAAAATTTGTTCAGCTAATTTTCCTTTGTCACCTTTACGTCCACGTGCTGTTAAGGCAAAATGATAGAATGAATAATCTTTCATTATTTCATTGTCACATCAACTACTTTTGTTTCACCTTTGACAATAGCGTTGACATCATTGATATTGATAGCGCTTGTTTGATCAGTATTTGTAATAATAACTGGAGATATTACAGACTTAGCATTATTGCTAATATACTCTAAGTTAAATTTCACTAAAGGATCTCCAACTTGAACAGTGTCACCGCTATTTACTAATACTTCAAAGCCCTCTCCATCTAGCTGAACTGTATCTAAACCAATGTGGACTAATAGTTCTAAACCATTATTCGCTTTTAATCCGATTGCGTGTTTTGTTGGGAATACGTTATCAACCTTCCCTTCGATTGGAGAAACCACTTCGCCTTCAGTTGGATTAATACCAAAGCCTTCACCCATCATTTTTTGTGCAAATACAGGATCTGGAATATCCTCAATTTTTACGTATTCACCAGTTAATGGTGCATAAATTTCAATATTTTTATTAACTTCTTTGCCTTTACCAAATAGCTTTTTAAACATTTTAGGTCACTCCTATTTTTCAAAATGAGGGATTAAATCCCCATAGCCTAACTCTTGTAATTTGTCATATGGAATAAATTGAATGGCTGCAGAATTGATACAATATCTTAATCCACCTTGATCTTTAGGACCATCATTAAAAACATGCCCTAAATGACTATTAGCTTGTTCTGAACGTACTTCAGTTCTCACCATACCAAATGTTTTATCAACTAATTCCACAATTTCATCATCATTCAAAGCTTTTGAAAAGCTCGGCCAACCACAACTCGATTCAAATTTTTCTTCTGATGTAAAAAGTGGTTGCCCAGAAATTTTATCAACATAAATCCCTTTTTCAAAATGATTCCAGTATTCATTTTCAAAAGGAGGCTCTGTTCCATTTTCTTGTGTAACAAGATATTCCATTTCGTTTAAGTCATCTTTACTCTTTTTAATCATTTTGTCCTCCCCAATGTGATTCTATAAAACCTTTACGTCCCGAACCTTGTTGATACCGTTCGTAATGCTGTGGATTCTTTTTATAGTAATCTTGGTGATATGTTTCGGCAGGATAAAAGTTTTTGTATTCAATAATTGGCGTAATCACTGGTTTTTTAAAGATGCCTTGTTCATTTAATTGTTGAATTTTTAATTCAGCAGCTTTTTTCTGTGCTATATCATGATAAAAAATTGCTGGTTCATAGCTTTCGCCTCGATCAAAAAATTGGCCTTTATTATCAGTAGGATCAAAGGTTTTAAAATAGACATCTAATATGTTCTCAAAAGATGTAATATCAGGATTATACGTGATTTGTACGGCTTCTCTATGGCCTGTTTGATTAGTACAAACTTGTTCATAAGTAGGGTTTTCAATATGCCCTCCACTGTATCCAGAAACAACATCTTCAATACCAGGATATGAGGTGAAAGGTTTTACCATACACCAAAAACAACCACCAGCCAACGTTGCATATGCCATATCATTGCCTCCTTAATTATCTCATAATTCACGCTAATTTTTAGCTATTAATATTTTACATTTACGATTTATGTTTTAACTCAGAATATTCCACTTAGTCTCGCAAAACAACCAAGCCTATAGCACCTTGGCCTGTGTGTGTTGAAACTACAGGTGTTGTTACATTAACATCATAATTTTCAAAGTCAAATGACTCCGTAAATTGATGTTTTACTTTATCAACAAATTCAATAACATTAGCATGTGCAATACCAATGGACTTTATTTTGTGATTTTCAACAAATTCTGCGATTTCTTTTTTTAAAAATTTAATACTCGCATTTTGCGTTCTTGAATTATGCACAATTTCAAGGCTGCCATCTACTAACGTACCAACTGGTTTAATTTTCATAATATTACCAATTAAGCCCTTCGTTTTACTAATTCTACCGCCTCTAATTAGTTGATTCAACTGCCCAATAACAACAAATAATTTAATATTTTGTTGCATATCTTTCACTTTTTGAACAATTTCATCAGTGCTATAACCTTTATTAATAATTTCAGATAAATATTTTATTTGATAACCTAAACCAAATGAAATAGATTTTGAATCAATAACTGTAACATCAGCCTCAACCATATGGCTGGCCTGAACTGCTGTTTGATACGTACCACTTAATCCAGATGACATGTGTATACTAATAATTTGAACACCTTGTTGACCCAATTCTTCATATTTATTGATAAATTTTCCAATAGAAGGTTGGCTCGTTTTAACATCAGCCTCATCTTCAATTCTGTTTATATATTCTTCCGACGAAATATCAACCTGGTCTACGTATGATTTACCATCAATCGTTAAATTGAGCGGTACAACATGGATTTGATGCTCTGCTAAGTATTGATGTGTTAAATCTGAAGTTGAGTCGGTAACAATAACCTGTTGTTTCATAAAGTCCTTCCCCCAAAAAATGATATATTTCGTATAATTTTAGACTATAACTTTACGTTTCAGTCATTAATAACTTCAATGGAGAATAGCATGTTACGTATTTTAAAGTCTATTTGTTAGTTATTATAAGCTGACAAAAGTACATTTTTCACTATTGCACTTTTTATTTATTTTAAACATTTAACTAATTATTCATGTTTGTGACACAAAATCTAACCCAAATTTGCATCTTTATTACTTAGGATTAATTATTTAAACATAACACTCACGTTGTTACTTTAGTTAGCATCATACTAACATTATTTATAAAGTACAACTGATTTATATTACAAATACGCATTAATGACGTTTATAGCTTAAGTCAAACTGAATTCTAAAATTATATTTAGCGAGCGATCGACTTTATGCCTTCAGCATAGAGAAAATACTAAAAAGCATTTCATCAAGCTTTGCGAGCTGTGAATTGGGGCTCCACGCCATTAGCTCTAATTTTTCTTACGTCTAACTAAATGTAAAAAAGTATGAGGAATTGTATTCTTTTCATCCAAAACACCTTCTTCTGAAGATGCAACTTCCCACTCTTCAAAAGTATATGGCGGAAAGAACGTATCACCTTTAAATTTCCCTTCTAACACAGTAATATACATATCATCTACTTTATCAATCATTTTGTCGAAAAGACTTTGCCCACCAAAAATAAATACATGACCTGGCAAATTATATATTTCATCAATAGAATGGATAACATCAACACCATCATGTTGAAAATTTTGATTATGTGTTAATACAACATTACGTCGATTAGGTAGAGGTTTACCAATGGATTCAAAAGTTCCTCTACCCATGACTAACGTATTACCTGTTGACAATTTTTTCACATGCTTTAAATCATTAGGTAAATGCCATGGTAAATCGTTATTATAGCCAATCACGCGTTGTTGATCATGTGCTACTAATATTGATAATGTCATAATTGCACTCCTTTACTTTCAGTTGTTAAATGCTTGTTTATCAAACAGCTATAGGCGCTTTAATCGCTGCATGTGATTGATAATTTATCAATTCGATATCCTCATAACTAATATCAAAAATAGATTTATCCGTATTAATACGAATGGTTGGTGGTTCAAAACTACTGCGACTCAGTTGTGTATGAACTGCATCTATATGATTAGAATAAATATGTGCATCGCCAAATGTATGGATAAATTCACCAACTTCTAAATCACATTCTTTCGCCACCAAATGGGTCAATAACGCATAACTTGCTATGTTAAAAGGTACACCTAAAAAGATATCAGCACTTCGCTGATATAATTGACAACTTAATTTGCCATTTTGTACATAAAATTGAAACATAGTATGACATGGTGGTAAAGCCATTGTATCAACTTCTGCAGGATTCCAAGCTGAAATAATATGACGTCTAGAGTTAGGATGGGTTTTTATCTGTTCAATGACCGTCTTTAACTGATCAAAGTGATTGCCGTATTGGTCCACCCAATCGCGCCATTGTTTTCCGTATACATTTCCTAAATCTCCATATTTTTTAGCAAATGCATCATCGATGAGAATATTTTCTTTAAATCGTGCCATTTCTTCTTTATATTGTGCTTTGAAATGATCATCAACCAATGAGCGATGACCAAAATTAGTCATATCTGGCCCATGATAATCAGAGGATTTAATATATTTTTCAAAAGCCCATTCATTCCAGATATTATTATTGTGTTGTAATAAATATCTAATATTCGTATCACCTTTAATAAACCACAGTAACTCTGTAGCTACCAATTTAAAAGACACTTTTTTAGTCGTTAGCAATGGGAATCCTTTGGTTAAATCAAAACGCAACTGATGTCCAAACTTGGAAACTGTTCCTGTTTGCGTACGATCATCTTTATTTTTACCGATAGCTAATATATCTTCACACAAGTCATGATATGCAGCATCAAATGGATTTAACATTATTTAATCTCCTTTCTTAAATAAAATGTGTTAAATATTAGTTTTATTATACTAGAAAACTTTAAAGACTAAAAAGAAAATCTCCAGTGCTAAGTAAGAAATAATACAATATTAGAATGATTACGCACATTTTTATATTTATTTAAAAAAGTCTAAATTGAAGTTCATTTCACTTCAACTTAGACTGTAGATTTTAGTTGCAATACTCATCAAAAGCATCTTTAATATCCATGCAAATATCTTGAATATCTCGTCCTTCGATATGTTCACGAGGAATAAAATGTTTTAATTCAGTTCCTTTAAACAAGGCGTAAGATGGGCTTGACGGCACTTGTTGAATATACGCTCTCATAGTTTGTGTAGCTTCTTTATCCTGACCAGCAAAAACAGTTATCTTGTGTGTTGGCTTTTTATCATTTTGATCTGCTACTGCTACCGCCGCTGGACGTGCTAAACCAGCTGCACAACCACATGTAGAATTGATTACTACAAAAGTAGTATCGTCTTCCCCAACTTGATTCATATATTGTGAAACTGCATCACTTGTTTCTAAACTTTCAAATCCATTTTCTGTAAGTTCAGCTTTCATTTGTTGTGCAAGCTCCCGCATATATTGTTCATATGGATTCATGATATTTCCTCCTCATAGTTTTCTTCTTTCAACATTACAAATTATTTCAAAACAAAGGTAACCCTTCAGCTCCGTTTTGAATATATAAAATTGTCATCTTAATTTATAATTTAACTTCATATACTAACGATCAGCCTATGACTTTAATACTTCTAATTTATTAAACAGCAACTTAATTAGATATAACAGTACGTCGTCAGACATATTATAAATCAATTTTTAACCGGTACTTTTATGCATTAAACTTTTCTTGGATTTTAGGAATTAATTCATCCCAATCTTTATCATTTTCCTTATCGACTGAAATAAAATCCATCACATAAAAGATAGAGGTTACACCTTCTATATCAAATAAGCGATTAATAAATTCAGGTTGTCCATCTGCAGCATGCGTGTAAGTATCTGATTTATTATCACTTCTTTTTTCTGACAACGTAATTTTTATTGTATTTTGATTCGGTGTTTCGCTAATTGCTTCAATTTGCATAATTTACCTCCTATTGCAGTTCATTTCCAATTTGTTTAATTTGCTTACCCACTGAACATTCATTAATGCAAAAATGATGCGCTTGGGTCTTACCTTCTGTCTTTCTTATATGTGATTTCAACAAACATTGTTCACAATACGTGTTCATTAAATCATCTATCTTATGAATTGCATTCTGCTCGGAATGTGTAAGTATATCAGACACTCCTTTTAAGTCATTTTAGGCTTAATATCACCTAATTTTAAATACATGTTAACATTATAGCTTAATTTATTATAATTTTGAATTATTCTATTTCTCATTACCACGAGCTTTTACTTATTATTCGTTATAAATGTGGTTATATTTAAATTGCGTATTCGAATTTTTTGAAGTAAAATGTATAAGTTGTTTTTAGCGGTTTCTAAACACCCGCATTATCAAAATTTAGGAGGATTTCTATGTTTAATGAGATATTTGGGGCAGTAAGTTTTTTAGTTACTTTTATTTTAATGGTACTTATGTTTCGAGCTTTTGGCAAACAAGGCCTTATTGTTTGGATTGCTATAGGTACAATCGTTGCCAATATCCAGGTCATAAAAACAATTCATATTTTTGGCATCTCAGCAACTCTTGGTAATGTCATGTTTGCTTCGATTTATCTAGCAACTGACATACTAAATGATATTTATGGTCGAAAGATAGCTAAAAGAGCAGTTTGGCTCGGGTTTTCTTCAACTTTAATTATGATTATTGTTATGCAAATGTCATTGCATTTCATTCCAGCACCTGAAGACATTGCGCAAAGTGGCATGGAAACGATTTTCAATCTTATACCAAGAATCGCACTAGGTTCTATCATAGCTTATATTATTGGTCAACATGTTGATGTGTTTATTTTTAGTATGATTAAAAAGATATTCAGTTCGGATAAAACATTTATTATTCGTGCCTATGGTAGTACAGCTTTAAGCTCAATTATAGATACAGCACTATTCGTGGCTATCGCATTTATTGGCACATTACCTGGTATGGCCGTGTTTGAAATTTTTATTACTACGTACCTATTAAAACTTTTATCTACAATATTAAACGTACCTTTTGGTTACATTGCTAAATCCATGTATCGTAAAGGTAAAATAGCTAACTTAGATAAAGATTACTAATATACATTTAATATTATTGACTTCACTTAAATAAACTAACTTGTTGATTATACCTAACAGTTATAGACATGAGCGGAATATGAGGTCACATATGACTTTATTCCGCTCTTTTTCTATATCATCTATAAATTTTCAATTGCTATAAACAAAGTTATTTCTTAAAATAAATTTGTATTATAAATTTAAAGTATTGCAGGTGTTGTTTCAATGGCTAAAATATTTTTTGATGCTGCAACCAATGGTAATCCCGGTGAAAGCTGTTGCGCCATTATTATTAAAGACGATAACAATCATCATATTTATACGCATTATATCGGCCTTTTAGATAATCATAGTGCAGAATGGGCAGCTTTTATTCGCGCTCTAGAATATGCACGTGAGCTTAATGTGACAAATGCTTTATTATATACAGATTCTAAACTTATCGAAGATGCTATGTTAAAAGATAATGTAAAAAATATAAAATTTAAACCGTATTTGGACCAAGTCAAAATATTAGAACCTAGTTTTGATTTATTATTTGTCAAATGGATTCCTCGAGAACAAAATAAAGAAGCAAATCATCATGCTAAACAAGCGCTTTACCAATATATTAAAAATAAAGATTGATCTAGAATAAGCCTTGTTTAATATAGGCAGCCGACTTCAATAATACCGATGCGTCAGATGCGTAATAAGGATAAATATCTATTTTAAAGTAGAATATGATTGACTTCACATAATTTTGCTAAATGCTTTTTAAGCACTTTATGATATGAGCCAGAGATATCTTATGCACTGATTAAAACTCTATACTCATCCAGCGATTGACCATCACCCATTATCCCCATTTCTAAGGCCCTATACTTCAATCATATATTCTGAGATTGAAGCATTAGCATCATAGCCTATTGCTTCATTATTAAAAATGTAAAATTGTGTTATATGTTGTAGCATCATTGTGTTTTAATTTTTTGAGTAACCCAATAATCATCGTTACACTTGACTTATCATCCAGATGTCTTGATTTAATAAACCCCGTTTTGGGAATTTGTGTCCTTGAATCAAAACTCATAAAGTTCCCCCACTTCTATACATAAATCTCTAGTTTATTGTGCTGATTATGTACTCCAATGCGCACTTCCATATATTTATCATCTTTAGAACGTTTATTGCTGTCTTTATAAACATGAACACTTGTTTCATGTATACATATTGTTCCTGTAAATGTGCCTCCTGATTCAGTTTAAATTTCACATTTCTCATCTTCTATTAAGTTAAATCCACTAATAAAATCAATGTTCAAACGGCTATCTTCCTTAATTTCTTTAACCATTCAAGCTATTGTATCTACATGTTCATATATATAGCTTTGCTTCACATTGTGCTCGCCTTCTAAAGTAATGCACCTTTATTAGTTATCTGTGTCGGATAAGCTAACTGTTCAGCGTGCGCTTTGGTATCTAGCATGAACCCTCTTAAAAGTTATAAAAATTCCCCATCCGTCCGATTTATTATAGAACCTAACTCACTTACTTATTTGGTTATTTTAGGATTAATGTTTTTGATATTTTTTAATTTATATAGGTAAAAACCAAAGAATTATTAACTTGGTCAACTAACACTTGTTAAAGAATAAAGTAAAGAATGTTTTGTTATAAATAAGTTCATACTAAAAAAATATATATAATTAGTGTTCATAATTCAAAAATCAAATGTCATGTTTAATTATAAATTTCATGCGATATTTTTATTTATACCTTTAACAAAACAATTAAATATTAAAAAACTATATTTGTACACTCTTGTGTGTACAAATTGGCCTTACATGTAAGCGGATTCATTTATATAATAATTCTTGTAAATCAATGCATTATAGGTTTAATACTACGGAGGTTATAAATATGGAATATATACCAATAATCTTAAATTGGTTTTCGCAGAATATCTTACAAAAGCCAGCTTTCTTTGTTGGTTTGTTAGTAATGCTCGGTTACGCTTTACTTAAAAAACCATACTATGCTGTTTTTGCTGGAGCTGTAAAAGCAACTGTAGGCTACATGATTTTAGATATTGCTGCTGGCGGATTAGTCACAACATTTCGGCCTATTCTAGCAGCTCTTAATTACAAATTCAGTATTGGTGCTGCTGTTATCGACCCTTATTTTGGATTAACTGCAGCAAATGACAAAATCGCTAATAACTTTCCAGAATTTGTAGGTATTGCGACATCTGCACTTTTAGTAGGATTTTTTGTGAATATCTTTTTAGTAGCATTACGCAAAATCACGAAAGTCAGAACGTTGTTTATTACTGGACATATTATGGTACAACAAGCTGCAACAATTACGGTAATGATTTTACTGATACCAACATTCCGTGAAAGTCCATTACTTGCTACGTTTGGTATTGGTACAATATGCGGATTATATTGGGCAGTAAGTTCAAATTTAACTGTTGAACCTACACAACGTTTAACAAACAATGGTGGATTTGCGATTGGTCACCAACAACAATTTGCGATTTGGTTTACAGACAAAGTCGCATCAAAATTGGGTAACAAAGATAAAAATTTAGATAACTTAAAATTGCCAAAATTTCTAAGTATTTTTCATGACACAGTAGTTGCATCAGCTACTTTAATGTTAGTTTTCTTTGGAACCATTTTATTCATCTTAGGTCCAGATATTTTATCAAATGCTAAAGTCATCACAAGTGGTACTTTATACGTGCCAGAAAAACAATCATTCTTTATGTTCGTTATTCAAACGGCATTCACGTTCTCTGTTTACTTATTTATGTTAATGCAAGGTGTAAGAATGTTCGTTGGAGAATTAACAAATGCATTCCAAGGTATTTCTAACAAATTACTTCCTGGTTCATTCCCAGCAGTAGACGTAGCAGCTTCATTTGGTTTTGGTTCTCCAAATGCTGTACTGTTCGGTTTCGTGAGTGGTTTAATTGGACAAGTCATTATGATTGTCTTATTAATCGTATTCAAAAACCCAGTACTTATTATTACGGGATTTGTACCTGTATTCTTCGATAACGCAGCTATTGCTGTATACGCAGATAAACGTGGTGGTTGGAGAGCAGCAATAATATTGTCATTTATTTCAGGAATAATACAAGTTACATTCGGAGCTTTAGCAGTATTATTACTTAGCCTTTCAGGTGGATATCATGGAAATATCGATTTAGACATTCCATGGGTACCATTTGCTTATATGTTTAAATATTTAGGTATTGCTGGTTATATTTTGGTTTGTGCATTCTTTTTACTTATCCCTCAATTACAGTTTAGACGCGCTAAAAATAAAGAAGCTTATTATTCAGGGATTCATCAATAACAAAAACAATAATTAATTATATTTAGGAGGAATTTTTATGATTAAAGTACTTACAGCATGTGGAAACGGAATGGGTTCATCAATGGTTATCAAAATGAAAGTTGAAAACGCATTAAGAGAATTAAATGTATTAAATGTTGAATCTGCATCTTGCTCAGTAGGAGAAGCTAAAGGAATTGCTAATAATTATGATATAGTCATCGTTTCTAACCATTTAATTGCAGAGATGAAAGACTATACAAAATGCAAACTCATAGGCTTAGACAACTTAATGGATGACAATGAAATTAAAACTAAATTAAAAGAAGCTTTAAAATAATTTTTAGTTAGGAGCACAATACTTATGAATTTAAAACAAGCTTTGATTGATAACGATTCAATTCAGTTAGGTTTAACTGCGAAAGATTGGAAAGAAGCTGTTAAGTTATCTGTACAACCACTCATCGATAGTGGTGCTGTTAAACCTGAATATTACGATGCAATTATTGAATCGACGGAACATTATGGTCCATATTATATATTAACTCCTGGAATGGCTATGCCCCATGCTCGTCCTGAAGCAGGTGTAATAAGAGATGCATTCTCATTAATTATTCTTAACGAACCCGTAAAGTTCTCAGACGGAAAAGAAGTCAGTATTCTTCTTACATTGGCTGCAACGAGCTCGAAAATTCATAATTCAATTGCTATACCTCAAATTGTTGCACTTTTTGATTTAAAAGATGCAATTAGACGTTTAAATGATTGTCAAACTAAAGATGAAGTCCTTTCTATAATTGAAGAAACTAAAGATAGCCCTTATCTTGAAGGAATTAAATTTTAAAATTTATTTATAAATAATATTAAATTTAATTAGAAAGTAGGAAAAGAAATGACAAAGAAATTACCTAAATTGCAAGTAGCATTAGATTATTCAACAATGTCTGATGCGGTTAAAGCTGCTTCACTCGTTGGAAATGAAGTTGATATCATTGAGGCTGGAACAGTTTGTCTTTTACAGGTAGGAAGTGAACTAGTAGAAATACTAAGTAAACTATTTCCTAATAAAACAATTGTCGCTGACACTAAATGTGCAGATGCTGGCGGAACAGTAGCTTTAAACAACGCCAAAAAAGGAGCTGACTGGATGACATGTATATGCTCAGCAACTATACCAACAATGAAAGCTGCACTTAAAGCTATTAAAGAAGAACGAGGTGATCAAGGAGAAATACAAGTTGAATTATATGGAGATTGGACTTTTGAAGAAGCTCAAAAGTGGCTCGATATTGGTATTGAACAAGCAATATATCATCAGTCGCGCGATGCTCTATTAGATGGCGAAAGTTGGGGGGAAAAAGATCTTTCAAAAGTGAAAAAATTAATCGATATGGGCTTCCGTGTATCTGTTACGGGTGGTTTATCTGTAGAAACACTTAAACTTTTTAAAGGTATAGATGTTTATACATTTATTGCTGGTCGTAGTCTTACAGAAGCTGAAGACCCACTATCTGCTGCACGTGAATTTAAAGATGAAATCAAGCGTATTTGGGGGTAAGATTATGTCTCGTCCAATTGGTATTTATGAAAAAGCATTGCCAAAACATTATACGTGGATAGAAAAACTTAAATTCGCTAAAGAACTCGGTTTTGATTTTGTCGAACTATCTATTGACGAATCAGATACTCGTTTAGCAAGATTAGACTGGTCTAAAGAACAAAGACTAGAACTTGTAAAAGCTATTTTCGAAACAGGCATACGTATACCTACGATTACTTTCAGTGGTCATAGGCGTTTCCCAATGGGGTCAAATGATTTTAATACTGAAGAAAAATCTATGGAATTAATGAAAAAATGTATAGAATTTGCGCAAGATATCGGTGTGCGAAATATTCAATTAGCTGGTTATGATGTTTATTATGAAGAAAAATCCATAGATACTCACAAACGATTTATAAAGAATCTTCGACAAGCTTGTACGTGGGCAGAAGAAGCTCAAGTCATTCTTTCAATCGAAACAATGGATGATCCATACATTAATTCAATTAAAAAATATCTTGCCATTGAAAAAGAAATTAATTCCCCTTTTCTATACGTCTATCCAGACATAGGTAATATATCTGCATGGAACAATAACCTTTTAGATGAATTTTATAAAGGGAGACAATCTATTGCCTCTATACACTTAAAAGACACATACGCAGTAACAGAAGATTCAAATGGACAATTCAGAGATGTACCATTTGGAGAAGGTTGTGTAGAATGGGAAAAGTTTTTTAAAATATTAAAGGATATTCATTATAATGGCCCATTCCTGATTGAAATGTGGTCAGAAAATTATGATACTGTTGAAGAAACACGTTACGCTATAAAAACTGCACAATCTTTTCTTTATCCATTAATTGAGAAAGTGGGGTTAAAATAGTATGTCAGAAACATTAACACAAATGCGTCAGAACGTATATCATGGAAACATAGAACTTCCTAAATACAAACTTGTTAAATTCACCTGGGGCAATGTATCAGAAATCAATCGTGATTTAGGAATTGTGGTCATTAAGCCTTCTGGCGTAGATTATGAAAAACTCACACCGGAAAATATGGTCGTCACAGATCTTGAAGGAAACGTATTAGAAGGATCATTTAACCCTTCTTCTGATCTTCAAACACATCTTGAATTATATAAGGCATGGCCAGAAATTGGCGGGATTGTACACACACATTCTACAGAAGCAGTTGGATGGGCACAATCAGGATTAGACATTCCATTCTTAGGTACAACTCATGCAGATTATTTTCATGGTCCTATACCATGTACACGTTCATTGACATATAATGAAGTTGAAGATGCCTATGAAAAAGAAACAGGAAAAGTCATTGTCGAAACTTTTAAAGAACGAAAACTTGATCCAACGTCTATTCCTGGTGTTATCGTTAGTAATCATGGTCCGTTTACATGGGGTAAAAATGCTTCACAAGCTATCTATCATTCTGTTGTCCTTGAAGAAGTCGCCAAGATGAACAGATATACGAAACAAATTAATCCGTGTGTGGAAAATGCACCAAGTTATATTATGGATAAACACTATTTAAGAAAACATGGCACTAACGCTTATTACGGTCAGCAATAACATTAAAATACTAAATAAAAAGGTGATAGTTTATGATACTCAGCTTAGATAAAACAAGTCATACTCTACTAGACTACTTAATTCAAATTGAACAACCAGAAACAATTACAGAAATCTCAAAAAATCTTTGTCAATCTAGACGTAAAGTATACTATCACCTTAAAAAAATAAATCAGTCATTACCAGACGATACAAAGAAAATAATAAACTACCCACATATTGGTATTTTATTAAACGATGATCAAAAACGCGCCTGTATAGAATTATTAAGTAAATCTGATACAACGCAATATGTTATGAGCATAGAAGAACGCCAATGGCTAATCATCATATATATTTGTATCTCAAATGAATTCATTACAATCAACAAACTTATGGAACTTGTTGATGTCTCACATAATACGATTCTAAATGATCTCAATAATATTCGAGAACTTATAGAATTTGAACAATTTAATATTCATCTACGTGTAAAAAAGTTTGGAGGATATTATATTGAATGCCATCTGTTATCTAAAATTCAATTTATATATAAAATACTGCATGAAATTCATAAATCATCATCTGAAGCTTTTAAATCTTTGATTCATGAGAAACTTTTATCTAATACAAGCTTTAGTCACTATCACTCATTAGAAAAAACGGATTTTTTAAAGACCTTATTAAAAGAAATAAGTAATGATTTAGGTAAAATACTTAATCGAAAAGATAGTGAGTTTATGTTACAAATACTACCCTATTTGTTAATGGTTTCTTATAACAGTGGGATTAATGCTTACAATTATGAATTGATAAGAAAAGATTTCATACTTGTTCAAGAGCGCATTGAATATAAAGTGTCTGAAAAGCTTGTATCCTCTTTAGAGTCTGAATTTAATGTTTCTTTTGATCAAATGGCAAAAAATATTATAGCCCTTTTACTTTTATCATTGCGTAAAGATAGTGATATTCATAATGTTAGTAATGATTATGATGATATGCGTGAGACTTTAGAATTATTTTTATCGCTTTTTGAGCATGAATATAATATAAATATTTCAAAACGAAATATGTTGTTGAATCAACTTCTAACACACTGTAAATCTTTACTTTATCAAAAGACTTACAATATTCCTTCAGATACACAATTTACAAATAATATTAAAGAAAAGTTCAACTATCTATTCATGGTTACAAAGCGTTGTATTACATTACTTGAAGAAGCTTGGCTAATTCACATGACTGATGATGACATAGCTTATATAGCCATACATCTTGGTGGTGCAATTCACAATAATCCAAATAGTGAAATACCAGTTAAAAAAATTACACTTATATGCGATGAAGGTATTGGCATGAGAAAATTCTTCTTAAAACAATGCCAGTCCTATATATCTAATGCATATATTGATACTGTATTTACTTTAGAAGAATTCGATAGTGTTAAAGAAATTTTAAATTCAGATATTATCATTTCTACAAGTGATGCTATCGAAACGGATATTCCCGTAATATTTGTTAATCCAATTCTCACAAATGAAGATATTATACGTATCGTTTCTTATAGATATTCAAGTAATGAAATAAATTTTTATAATTTTTCTAATCAACTAGATTTAATATTGAAACATTATATTAGAGATGAAAGTGAACAATATAACTTACGAAATCAAATCGAAAAGTTATTTCTCAAAGAATTAATCCAAACTTTAGAAACTAAAAATTTTTAAAATTTCATTTGCATAAAGAAAGTAGATTCATTGAAATACTTAAATAACAATAATGATATAAGGAGATTCAATAATGAAAAATGTTAAAGATATTACAAGAGAGTCATGGATTCTATCTACCTTTCCAGAATGGGGAACTTGGCTTAATGAAGAAATAGAAAATGAAGTTGTTAATGAAGGTAATTTTGCAATGTGGTGGTTAGGCAATTGTGGTATCTGGATCAAAACGCCAGAAGGTGCAAATATCGTTATGGACTTATGGTCAAACAGAGGCAAATCTACTAAAAAAGTTAAAGATATGGTTCGAGGACATCAAATGGCCAATATGGCAGGCGTTCGTAAACTACAACCAAATCTTCGTGTACAGCCAATGGTTATTGATCCATTTGCGATAAACGAATTAGATTATTACCTAGTTTCTCATTACCATAGTGATCATATTGATATTAATACAGCTGCGGCAATCTTCAACAACCCAAAATTAAACCATGTTAAATTTGTGGGTCCGCATGAGTGTGCCCGCATCTGGAAAGAATGGGGTGTTTCAGAAGATCGTATTATCACAATAAAGCCAGGTGAAAGCTTCGAATTTAAAGATGTAAAAGTAACAGCGGTAGAATCATTCGATAGAACTTGTCTTGTTACATTGCCAGTTGAAGGCAGCGAAGAAAATGACAACAATTTAAAAGGACTTCCAGTAACTGACGAAGAAATGGCTCGAAAATCAGTCAATTATGTATTTGAAACTCCAGGTGGTACGATTTACCATGGTGCTGACTCACATTTTTCAAATTACTTTGCCAAGCACGGTAAAGACTTTAAAATAGATGTTGTACTCAATAACTATGGTGACAATCCTGTAGGTATTCAAGATAAAATGACATCGATTGATCTTTTACGTATGGCAGAAAACTTAAATGCGAAAGTAATTATTCCAGTACATTATGATATTTGGTCTAATTTCATGGCATCTACAAATGAAATTATAGAACTCTGGAAAATGCGCAAAGATCGCTTACAGTATCAATTCCATCCTTTCATATGGGAAGTTGGTGGTAAATATACTTATCCAGAAGACAAAGATAAAATAGAATACCATCACCCACGCGGTTTTGATGATGCTTTTGAACAACCTTCAAATATTCAATTTAAAGCATTATTATAATTGAATTAGAAAGCAATAAATAAAAAAACACTTATCAAACGGTTATCACAGCGTGTCGGCAAAACCTGAAATTTTGCTGGCACGCTTTAATAAACTCTAATTTTGTAATTTTTGTCCTTGAATCAAAACTCATACATCCCCCACTTCTATACCTAAATCTCTAGTTTCTTATGCTGATTGTGTTCTCTCACCAATGCGCACTTCCATATGTTTATCGTCTATAGAGACTGTTTATTGCTGTCTTTATAAACATGAACATTTGTTTCATGTAAAATATATTATTCCTATAAAGATTTCTCCTGATTCAGTTTGAATTTCACAGTTCTCCCTTTTACTATTATAAGTAATGCAGCTTTATTAATTATCCGTGTCGAATAAACTAACTGTTAATGATATTGCTTCTGTCGCATTTCTTGTTGGACTACCAATTTCAATTAGTGTCTGGATTGTTTCTAAAGTATTTTCAGTCACGCATATATCCCTTTTTTAAATTACAGATTACTATACCTTTTACTCCCCTAATTATATTTGATTAATTACTCCATCTACTTTACAATGTTTTTATTCTGAAAATTTTGAATAAGGTGATTCTTAATGCACAATATTGTTTTTATTGGACTAGGCTTAATTGGCGGTAGCTTGGCAAGTAATTTAAAGTATTATCACAGTAATCTTCATATCTCTGCATATGATTCAGATATTTCTCAGTTAGAAAAAGCATATTCTATGGGTATTATTGATACTAAAATAACCGATTATCGCATTGCCGTTGAACAAGCAGATGTTTTAATTTTTGCAACGCCTGTTCAACAAACGATTCGTTATTTAGCTCAATTACATCTATTTAACACTCAGGCTAACCTAATTGTTACTGATACTGGGAGTACAAAAACAAACGTTTTAGAATTTGAAAATCGACTATTGCATCATAATATACACCTTGTAGGTGGCCATCCAATGGCCGGTAGTCATAAGTCTGGGGTGTTAAATGCTAAAAAGCATTTATTTGAAAATGCATATTACGTTCTCGTTTATAATTCAACTAAAAATCGCGATGCTGCTCAATATTTGAAACAATTATTTAGCTCTACTTCAGCTAAATTTATTGAAACAACAGCAAAAGAACATGATATTGTCACTGCAGCTGTTAGCCATGTACCCCATATTATTGCAGCTAGTTTGGTGCATTTAAATGCAAATCAATCTACAAAACATAAATTAGTTAAACAACTTGCTGCTGGTGGTTTTCGCGATATTACTCGCATAGCTAGTAGTAATGCAGAAATGTGGCGCGATATTACAATTAGTAATAAAACAGCCATTCTAAACTTAATACAAGATATGCAACAACAATTAGTAGCATTATCTTCAATAATTCAAAACGATAAAATCGAAGAAATTCAAGCGTTTTTTGCTAACGCTAAAACATATCGTGATGCTTTACCCCTTAAACAACAAGGCGCATTAAATACAGCGTATGATCTATTTGTAGATATTCCGGATAAACCGGGTATGATTAACCAAGTTACTTATATTCTAAGTTTACATAACATTTCTATAAGCAACTTAAAAATTTTAGAAGTCCGTGAAGATATTCTTGGTGCACTTCAAATCAGTTTTAAAACACCCGAAGATCGTGATAAAGGTATTAAAGCTTTGCATGAATTTGATACCTATGTACCATAAGTCAGTAGTTGATTGGATTGAAAATACGCTGGTACCATTTTTTCAATCCTAGTCAACCTTGCCGGGGTGAGACTACGAATTCATCATGAATTCTGTCCCACTCCCAATGTAATTATTACATCTTATGTCCTGCCATTAATCCTAAACGTCCGTGCTTAGTACCTGAATCAGTATAAGATATAGCTTTAGATACAATGCCTTTACCATATTTCATGTGTAAATTATCAATCGTTTTAGCTAATTTTTCATCTCGTTTACGTTCGTATTCATCAAAAAATAAATTCAATTGCCGTTGATCTTCAGGTACAAGTTGTGTTAAAGATACACTTAATGTACGGTATAATACTTTTTTATCGCATAAATGATTAGCATAGTAGTTTACTACTTTAAATATTTCTTTTTCTAAGTTAGTCGGATCTTCAAGTGTATATTGCTTATGCACGCCACCACCTTCGCTATAGCCAAATGAAAAGTGAATTGTTCTTGCCATTTGTTTTCGCGCTCTCACCCTGCTTGCCACATCTTCTATTAATTCTTGCATAACTACTTTAGATTCCTCAAAGGTGTAATCTCGCATTAAAATTTGGCTCTTACAAATTGAAGGATTTGTAATATGATGCTTATCTCGTAACTTACTTTGATCTATTCCATTCGCATGTAAATGTAAATCAGTACCTAATATTCCAAATGCTTTCTTTAATTGGTTATGTGGGTATTTTGCTAAATCTCCCACAGTAAAAATCCCACGTTTATTTAATTTAACTTCTGTCCGTTTATTAATTCCCCAAAATTCTCTCAAAGGTTGTATATTCCATAATTTATTCGGAACATCATGATAACGCCATTCTGCTATACCATTTATAGTATGTTTAGCTTCAGTATCCATTGCTACTTTACTTAACAGCATATTTGAGCCAATACCTACTGTACACATAATTCCTGTTTCTTCATATATTTCCTTTTTTAAGCGTTCACAAAAAGCAGTAACAGTAGAATTAAAGCGATAATAACTATCTGTTACATCCATAAAAAATTCATCAATACTGTATTGATGTAAATCTTCAGCTGGAACATAACGTAATGCTATTTTTGAAATAGCTATAGATACGTTTAAATACTTCCTCATACTAGGATTAATAATATAAATATCATTACGATGTGGAATTTCGAATAGTCTTGAACCTGTTTTAATACCTAATTCTTTTAATTTTGGTGTTGCTGCAAGTACCACTGAGCCTTGTCGTTTAGTATCTGCTACTACTGCTAACTTTGTTGTTTTTGGATTTAAACCTTTCTCTATACATGAAACACTTGCAAAAAAGCTTTTTTGATCAATACATAAGACATCCCTATCGTCTAATAAATTGTAATCATACATTCCCACTACCTCCCTGTAGATATTTTAATTATATACGAACAAATGTTCTTTTTCAATACTTATAAGAATAAATGTTCTATAAAATATTGTTCTAAACATAAAGGTTTCATGCTATACTAAAATAGACTTAAATTTTAAAGGAGGCGCTATTTATGCCAATCATAAATGTAAAATTAATAGAAGGTCGCTCTGATGAACAATTGAAAGCATTAGTATCAGAAGTCACTAATGCAGTAGAAAAAACAACAGGCGCTAATCGTGATGCAATTCATGTGATTATTGAAGAAATGAAGAAAAATCATTATGGTGTAGGCGGAATAAGAAAATCTGATCAATAAAACCCTTTAAAATCGATAAAAACGCCAGCTACATGCGTAGTTGGCGTTTTTACTATACTTAGTTATCATCATCTAAAAACTGCTTGATAGCTTCTTTATTTTTTTGTTTATCAATATCTAAGGCACTTCCATCATTATTCGTATTGATATTTTGGTATGAATTTTTCACTGGTATAGTCAGAGACTGTACATCTTTATCTCCACGAATACCAAAACTTATACCTGTTTGGAAAATCGCTGAATCGGGCATATCTGTGTTAATATAACCTCTTAAAATACCTGCAACACGTGGCAATTTAAAAACTGTGCTAGGTGTTACTAATTCTTGCTTTAATGTTTGCATCACTTGCTGTTGACGACGTACACGACCAAAATCACCTTCAGCATCATGACGGAATCTAGCATATCCTAATAGCTCTTTACCATTAAGTCGATGGTGTCCTTTTTTTAATGACACGCCAATATTTTTGGACATATCTTTTTCAACATCTATAGGCACCCCATTAGGCGCTAACTCATCAATCATTTTCTCAAAACCTGTAAAATCAATAACTGCATAATATTCAGGATTAATTCCTAAATTCTTATTCAAAGTTTTTCTTAATAACTCTGGACCACCTAATGTATAAGCTGCATTAAGCTTATAGCTATTATATCCAGGAATATCTGCATAAATATCACGCATCACAGACATCATTTTCATTTTTTTGTGTAAATAATCGTATTGTACAATCATCATAGAATCTGTTCTAGATTTTCCAGACTGTGCTTTATCTGCACCTAGCACTAACACTGAAATTTTCCCATCATTTTTTATAGGGCCATTAAATTTATGAATTTTAACATCCTTTGCATGTTCTTCAGCATATTTAATTCCATTTTGATAGCTCACTGTAATATAGACAATCAAGCTCACAAGTAAAATCAAAACAATTAATATTGCGATGGGTAATTTTTTTATACGTTTTTTAGTTTTTTTAGTTGAAGTAGTAGTCCCATTACTTCTTCTGTATTTGGTTTGTTCCTTCTCTTCTGCCATGGCTACCTACCTTAATTTTAATTTCTTCAAAATACGCTATCTATGTATTATAATATACATTAAAGTTATAGAAAATAGCTAAAAAAATCAAGATATTTATGAAAAAATGGTACTAAGGTCTAATGAGAGGATGGTATAAATGAATATAAATACCGCATATTTTGCCGGAGGTTGCTTTTGGTGTATGACAAAGCCTTTCGATACTTTTGAAGGTATTGAAAAAGTAACATCAGGCTATATGGGAGGAACGACTGACAATCCAACTTATGAAGATGTTAAAAAAGGTACAACAGGTCATTATGAAACAGTTAAAATTGAATACGATGTTGCACTTTTTTCATATCATAAACTACTTGAAATTTTCTTTTCAGTGATTGATCCATTAGATGATGCAGGCCAGTTTCAAGATAGAGGTTCCCAGTATAAAACAGCTATTTTTTATACGAACGATGATCAAAAGAAAATTGCCGAAAACTACATTCAGCAATTACAACATACCATATATTCTGACAAAGCTATTGCCACAAAGATTTTACCTGCTTCAACTTTTTATAAAGCAGAGGAATATCACCAAGACTTTTATAAAAAGAATCCTGAGCGCTATGCCAAAGAACAACAAGATCGTGCTAATTATCAAGCAGATTTACATTAATGTTACTTTATCTAAAATCAATCTGTGATATAAATAAAATAGATTAAAATTAAAATTCCAAAATCTTTTTCTTCGAGTATCGTTTCAATAATATCATTAATATGATGAGAGATATCGTTTGAAAGTATTAATACTAAATGGCATATGTTGCGTCTTGTTATCGCTTTATACATAAGGTACCTCGTTAATTTAGTTTAGTGAAGTTTATTAAA
>NZ_KV809462.1:345855-387921 GCF_001812565.1 Staphylococcus sp. HMSC059F04
GTTTATTAAATTATACGAAAGTGCCTTATTTTTTAAAGTATTTCAATGTATCATTACAAATAAATACACCGTATTTTGGTGAGACTTTTGAGGGAACAGGACAAGCTGAAGCTGTCCCCTAAGAAAGCGAGCCAACAATACGAAATATTGTAAATAAAGAAGCCAGTAAATAAAATTATAAAAGTCATTTATTGGCTATTTTTCTAGGATTTATGTCCCCGACTGTTTTTAAAGTTGTATTAAACACATACATCTTTTCAAGTACGTATAGTAAATTTGTATCATCGTCATCAAAAATCAAATTGAATGCTCCCCGTCTATTTTTTAGACGCTTAAGAACTGAATAAAGATACAAAATTTCTCTTGATCAAAATATATGAAAACGTATCATTGGAAGTATGTATAAAACCTGCATAATGGATAATAAATAATCAAAAGGCATAAACGCTGTTAAATCAACGTTTATGCCTTTTAGTTTAGTTAACATAATTAACGATTATAGGTAATCGTTTTGTATAGCGTATTCATCAAATTATTTCTAAAGTTAAATTAAAAATTAAAGTTTTAAAAATAGGATTGGTTTTTATTTCAACCGTTTGCTATATTAAAAAAAGGAGTTGGTTAATTATAATTTTACTATTAACAGTTTTATCTAATTTAATAATAACATTATTTTTTAAAAAATCTTTAAAAAATAATGTTGGAGATCAAGTTAACTATTTTATGGGCCTGCGAACTAAAAATTCAATGAAAAATAAAAAGAATTGGAAATTGACTCAAGATTTTTTTGTTAAATTTAGTATTAAATTTAGCTATTGGTTTTTACCTTTAGGGATAGTATGGACTATATTTGACATAATATTTGGTATTTCTATCACTTCTTTAATAATACAATTCATCCTATTTATCACTTTCATTATAGTAATTATAATAATCACTGAAAAAGAGGTGAAAAAAATGGTCGAATAATAACAAAAAAGAAGATCTTACATTCAATAAAACTACCATGATTTTGATATCAGTATTTCTTGTTTATTTTTTAATATTTATTAGTTCTATATTAAGTATAATGCCTAATAACCCTACTAAAGATAAAACACAAATAATTAATGCTTCTTGTCTTTAGAGTACTTCCTCAAGGATGGGCTTTTTATAGTAGAAATCCTAGAGATAATACATATAGAGTTATCAACACAAAAACAGGAGAACGAGCAACACAATTTCCAAACGCTAGCCCAAATAACTATTTTGGTTTATCTAGATATGGCAGATTAAAAGATGTAGAAGTTGGAAGACTAATATCTAAAATAAACGAAAAAAATGGAAAGACACTACTAGTAATCCTATTAAATTTGGTCGAAAAATGAAAAAATCAAAATGGTTAACAATCAATTAAATCCAAAAGTAAAGAGGAGATATTATCATATATTATAGTGATCCTATTCCTTGGAAACATACTA
Source organism: Staphylococcus sp. HMSC059F04 (assembly GCF_001812565.1). NCBI lineage: Bacteria > Bacillati > Bacillota > Bacilli > Caryophanales > Staphylococcaceae > Staphylococcus > Staphylococcus sp. HMSC059F04. The sequence continues at coordinate 347,316 of NZ_KV809462.1, forward strand.
AGATTAGCTATGAAGAAATCTATCGTCATAGATTTCTTCATAGCTATTTTTTATAGTTATAGAGAGGAGTAGACTGTACGGTCTCTTTGGTTTTAAACCCGTATTAAAAACTAGTCAGCTTTACTCTCGCCTTTTGAAATTCGTTTGTAGTATGTTGGGTTCTTGAAACCGTGTATAGGAAAATGAAATGAGAAAGGTTAAGTAAAGTTTCAACTTCTCAAACAATTAGATGAAGCTATGATTCAGTTAGCAAAGCAACTTAATTGTTTTGAAAATATTCATTCAATACCTGGAATTGGTGAATTAACAACGGCTATGATTATTGGCGAAATCGGAGATATTACACGATATCAATCAGGTCGTACACACAGTAGAGATACGATTACCAAGAATGACAATAAAAAAGAGAGAAGACTTTTATTTTGGGTGGTTATGAATATTATTAGGGGACAACGTCATTATGATAACCATGTCGTCGATTATTACTATAAATTAAGAAAGCAGCCTAATGAGAAAGCTCATAAGACTGCCGTCATCGCATGTATGAATCGACTATTAAAAACGATTCATTATTTAGTATCGAATCGGTAATTGTACGATTATCAAATGTCTCCACATGAGTCAAACGTACAATCAAATATAGTTTAACACCTTATTCAAAAAATTTAAATTGAACGGACTAATTTAATAATGCTTATTTTAAAGGGCTTGACTAATCTTATATGTTTATTTTGGGCTTTATATTCTATCCTGAATTTTTCTTGAGAGAATGTTCACCTAGTTTTATTATTTATGACGTATGACACGCATTACTTTTAACATGCTGTACCATAAAGAACTATCTTTTCTATAAACTAAAAATCTTGGTTCCCAACTAGGACTATATTTCTCTTTATAACGTCTTAATCCTTGGAAACGATATAAACCGTTAAAATGTTCAAAAACACGTCCAGCAATTCTTTCTCTCACAAAAGCAAAATCCATTTGACCAACATTAGACAACGTGGCCATACCCATGTTAAAGGCACCGTAACCTTTTTCTTTACTCCACAATAACATGTGTAAATATAAGCCATCCATTAGTGGTAATTCAATTTCCGGCAACCACCGTATTAAATCAACTGATATAGCATCATTATAATATGTTGGCATTAAACTACAGAAAGCAATGATTTTATCATCTTTATCTTTAATAACGCCAATCGGTGCTTTGGATAAATATTCCGTCGTAAATTGTCCTACAGAAAAGTGCATTTCTTGACGACCATCCAGCCACATATCACTAATTTCTTTTAAACTACTCATCAGGTTGTTAGAAAATGGCGGTTCAAGAATTTCAAACTTAAACTCAAGCTCTTCAAGTTTATTAAGTGTTGCGCGGAAGCCTCTACGCTTTTTACCTGAAATAGTAAATTGGGTTAAATCAATAATAGCTTCCTCACCTAATTTGAAAAATTGATTACCAAAGTTATGATAGAGTGGCATAAATCGATCACTTACTTGATAAAAGATAACGTCATAGCCTAAGCGTTCAGCATATTGATAAAACGATTCGAGTAGCGTTTGAAAGCTTTGAGTATCTCCAATAGGATCACCTAATACAACAAGCGCATTACCTTTATAACGATACATTAAAAAGGCTTGTTCATTATCATGCATAAAAACATCTTTATCACCACTGTATAACAAATGGCTTAAATAGTTACCCCCATATGAATCAATAATAGTTTCACATTGTTTATAGTCGTTTATTTGATGTGGACGATTAAATCGATAATCAAACAACCAGGCAATAATACCTACAACAAGTATAATCACTAGAATGGTTAACCAGAAATAATATCTCAATGCAGATGTATTCATTTCTATTTGATATACATCCAACGCATAAAAAGTTTGTGAGATAATAAAATGATTCACATAAAGCACAACAACACTCATAATAAATGACATTACAAATTGATGTAATCTGAATGGGCGCTTTAATACTTTCGCACGACGGTATGCAGCAACCAATATAGCAAACATAACAATAAGCCAACTTAATAATAAGGCAGATGCATATGTATAAATTGTTGCTCCAAAAATTAATATAATCGAGATCATTGCGAAAATAATAGCTCTTCTACTTTGTTTAAATATCCCTTTCACATTTAACAATAGTAATAAACAGGCACTTGTATGAATTGATAACACAATGTAATACACAAGATGATTTTCATCAAATAAACCATCATAAATAATCGTCATATTATTTATAAAAAACATGATACTTGTTATCAAAACAAGGATAGCCACCGATAATGATGGGATTTTTGCTAAAATATCCTTTTGATAAGACATTGCAAAAGAGGTGATGTCTTTAGCCGGAACAAAGTATTTAGAACCTTCAAAGTAACGTTTAGCAGTTGATCCAAATTCAAACGTAGAGAGTAATAGTGCCACAACGACAGGTACAAAATAATAGGCAAAACGATAAAGTAACAGCGCTAATAAAATTTGTTCCTCAGGGATGTCTAATGATTTTAAACCAAGAAGTACAACTAAATCAAAGGCACCAAATCCACCAGGAATAAAGCTGACTAATCCTGATAAAGCTGCAATAATAAAGACGCCTATTAAAGTCATAAATGAAATATGGATATCGACTATTAATACAGATAAATATAATACTAATGCAGCTGCTAGCCATTCAACACTTGAAACTAATGTGCAATACACACCCATAAATCTATTCTTTTTATCTGCTGGGCGCATAATCGTGTATACGATGAAGATAGGTAAAAATAAAGCAACGACATATAATATCCAACGTACCCAACTTATTTTGTCAATCATATGTGATGCATTAAATACATGTAACACAACCAAGATAGATAATAAGCTTAATCCTGTGAGCATAGAGATTAAGATGATTGAAATATAATGTACTAATTTTTTCTTGTCTTCCGTATAATTTTTATATACAACTGCTCTCACACCAGCACCAATAAAACCACCAAAACCTATAATGGCATTAAAAGCATTGATAATGTAGCTTATTCGAATGATTTTAAATAAAGGCATTTCCATCTTTAATGATTTGACTAAGATGACATCATACATAGAGAGCAAGAGTAATGATGCACCACCACAAGCAAATAGTCCAACGAGCATCCAGCGATTGATTTTACTAAATACGGTAACTGTATTTTTAAAATCAATATGTGATAATTCACGATAGAGTGTAAATACCACAATGCAAAACAATGCTGTTGCAAAAGTAATTTTTAATATAGATAAAATTCTATTTTTAACTTCCTGATTCATTTTTTCACATCAATTCTAATTAATTCTTTTGTTACTGAAAATATATCATAACTGCCTGTGATTGAACATGACTATCTTCCTAACAGATTTGTAATATACTAAGGTGCACTAAACCGTTGAATTGATTCACATATGCAATAAAAGCCGATAAAGCAATCCCAAACTGTCCTACTTCATCGGCTACTATACTATTCTGCTATTTTCGAATCTTCTTTAGGAATATCATAGTCTCCAGCATCATCACCATAATACTTATTATATCGGCGTTTAAAAATTAAGAATATGTGAGACACCAGTACTTTTAATATCGCATAAGCTGGAATACCTAAAATGACACCTACAATCCCTAGCAAGTTCCCTGCACTAAGCAAAATAAAAATAATTGTTAATGGATGTATTTTTAATGTTTTACCCATAATATTTGGAGAAATAAAATGACCTTCTATAAATTGAACTAATGTCCATACAACAGCTAATTTTAAAAGCATTAACGGAGAGGTTATTAGCGCAATAATAATTGCAGGTGAAATAGCGATCGTTGGTCCTAAATAAGGTACAACACTTGTTACTGCAGCGATACTTGCCAATATTAAGCTATAATCTAGACCAATAATCGTATAGCCAATAAACAATAAAATACCAATACAAAATGACACAATAATTTGTCCTTGTATATAAGAACCCACTTGAACGCTCATTTTTTCTAATAAGTCATGATAATCTTTTCTAAATTTAGGTGGCATAATTTTAGTCGTGTACTCTTTAAATTTATGACCGTCTTTTAGCATAAAGAACAGTACAAATGGTGTTGTTATTAAAACTACGCCAACATTTACAATAGCTTCAGCAAATGTTCTTAATTTAGTTCCAAAACCATCAAAATAGTCTGTAACAATACTAGGAATCTTTTTAGATAAAGAATCTAAATTGGTCTGTATTTGATCATAAAATGAGGACAAGAACGAAAAGTGCGTTACCTTATCTAAAGTATCATTAAATTTAGTCACATATGCAGGCGCATTATGTATTAAGCGTGTTACCTGACTGCCAATGACCGGAATCAATAAATTAACGATGAGTGCAATAAGTCCAACAATAGCTAAAAATACTATAACAATACCCAGCAATCTTGGAATGTTATAACGCTCCATCAAGTTAATGATTGGATTGATTAAATAAAACAAAATTAACGATAGAATGATTGGTGCTACAATAGTGTTAAAGACAATGATAAAAGGCTCAAATACATATGAGACTTTGTCAAAAATAAATATAACAATACCTAATAATACCAATGCACTAAGTGCAAATATAAGATCCTTACCACCAAAAAATCGCATAAATCTTGTTTCAGAAAAACTTAATTTACCTGGTTTCTTTTCAGCTGTATTCTTTTTATCATCCAACATCATTATTCACCAAACCTTAACTCGTATTCTCTATTTGTAACTATATTTTTTTAATTGATTGTATTTTACTAATCTATATCATACCATACTTGTCATAAATTATAGATTATTTTAACTGAAAATGCATCAATACAATAAAATAGGAGCAGGTAAAAAGCCAATAGTTATGACTTAATTTCCTACCCCTATTTTACAGAGTTTGTGAGCAACACAAATTGTTTTTAAATAGCACAACGCAATTTTAAACGGTTATTATAAATATAATTTAACAAGTTTACTCATTTTAAAATATCTCAAACTTTAAAAGTTTACACTATGATTTTTTAGATTTATTTTCACGTCCCCAAGATTCAATGCCAAATAAATTTATTTGTAAATTTTCGGGATTGAACACGGGATGTTTTCCTTCTTTACGTTGTTGTTGATAATCTTTCATCACTGCGAAAGCTACATTGGATAAACCAATAATCGATATTAAATTCACAATGGCCATAAGTCCCATAAACAAATCTGCTGTACTCCATACTGTTTCCGTTTTAACTACAGCACCAACAAACACTAATATCACAACTAAACATCTAAAAATAAATAAGATTATTTTATTCGTTGATAAAAACTCTATATTAGACTGTCCGTAATAATAGTTCCCTACAACTGATGAAAATGCAAATAAAGTCACAGCTACAGTTAAAAAGATACCGCCAGCAGATCCTAAATGATCATTTAAAGCTGATTGTGTGACAGCAACACCTTGTGGCGCACTATCGCCAAATTTCAAACCTGAATAAAGTAAAATCATAATCGCTGTAGCAGTACATACGAGCATTGTATCGAAGAAAACACCAAGAGATTGAATTAAACCTTGTTTAACTGGATGTGGAACAGCCGCTGTCGCTGCAGCATTTGGTGCTGAACCCATACCAGCTTCATTTGAGAATAAACCACGCTTAATACCTTGTAATATAGCAGCTCCTAACGCACCACCAGCAATCTGTTCAATGCCAAAAGCACTCTTGATAATTGTGCCAATCATTGGAACAACTTGATCTAAATTCATCAATAAAATAACTAAAACCATACCAATATAAATAATAGCCATAATAGGTACTATTAGTGATGATAGTGTTGCAATACTACGAACACCACCAAAAATGATAATCCCAGTAATAACTGCTAATACAACGCCTGTTATCACAGGGTTGACATTGTACTGTGTATTTAATGATTCTGCAATCGTATTAGATTGCACCGTATTAAATACAAATGCAAATGTCACTGTAATTAAAATCGCAAATAAAATACCTAACCATTTTTGATTAAGTCCTTTTGTTATGTAATATGCAGGTCCTCCACGGAACCCACCTTCTTTATCATGAACTTTATATATCTGGGCAAGTGTAGCTTCCATAAACGCACTTGCTGCTCCGATAAAAGCAATAATCCACATCCAAAATACTGCACCTGGGCCACCAAGAACAATGGCAGTAGCAACACCTGCAATATTCCCCGTACCCACACGTGAGCCGGCGCTTATCGCAAACGCTTGAAATGGTGAAATACCTTTCTTTCCAGACTCTAATGTTTCTGGTTTCTCAACGAGCGCTCTAAACATTTCTGGCAACATTCTAAGTTGTACAAATTTTGAACTAATAGTAAAGAAGAAGCCAACCGTTAGTAACAGACCAATTAGGTACTGTGACCATATTAAATCGTTTCCGACTTGCACAATTGTCTTAAACCAGCCAGGAATCAAATTATCAAAATCTCTCACTCTATCCATACCTCACATTTATCTAAATTTATCTAGTGAATACGTTAAGAGATTTACATTTATAGTTTAGGTTATATGATTCATTGAAAATGGAACAATGAACTTACTCCTATTAAATGTAAATCTCTTGCTTTTATACAAGTTAAAAAATAAATAACAATTCTAAGTTTATCATTTTATTTTAACTATGAAAATAAAATCACTAAAAACATTATTGAATAGTCATATTAATTACCTCTCCAAACTCAGTCGTATCGACGATGAATGAACCATTCGTGTATTGTTCAGATTTATGAATATCAACAATAAGACCTTCTTCAACATGTGACTCTGAATAGATTATATATTCAGATTGATTTTCTGTTACCACATGACCAGCAACGATTCGATGTGGATTTTTCTTTAATTCTTTCAATAAAGTAATACCTCGTTGAGCTCGTTTTGCCAATTGTAAAACTTTAAAGTCAATACGTTTCATAGCCCCACGTTGGGTAGCCATAATGATCGTTTGTCCAGCTTCAACAACTTCGGTCATAACTACGAAATCTTCCACCTTTAAATTGATAGATTTCACACCAGCAGCTCTCAAACCTGTGTCAGATAACTCATTAGTGTTATATGTTAATGACATACCTTTATGCGTTAGTACCGTTATAATTTGATCTTCTGTCAAACGTTGTACACTTATAATTTCATCTTGCGGTTTCACTTTCATAGCAACTAATGGTTTAGTGTAACGTGTTGTTTTAAATAATCCAGCATGACTTTTTTTAATCATACCGTTACGTGTAGCCATAATATAAAATGCCTCTTGTTGGAAATTTTTTTCATTATATACATTGATTATATATTCGTCTTCTTCGATTGCTACAAGTTGTGACACGTGTTGCCCTAATTCTTTCCACCGCGTGTCTGCTAATTTATGTACCGGAATGAACAAGTATCTGCCTTTATTTGTAAAGACAAGAATCGTATCCTGTGTATTTACCTCTTGATATTTTAATAATCGGTCACCTTGCTTAAGCCCGATTTCTGAAACACCACTCGCATTAAAACTTCGTGTTGAAGTACGTTTAATATATCCTTGAGCAGTAACACTCATAATGACATCTTCACTAGGAACCATTACTTCTTTATCGATTTTAATTTCTGCAATTTCTGCTTCAATTGCAGACAGTCTTTCAGATTTAAAACGCTTACGAATATCTTTTAATTCGTTCTTAATAACAGTTAGCAAAGCGTCATGGTTATCTAAAATATGACGATATTCTTTAATGCGTTCACTAAGCTCAGCGTGCTCATTTTTCAATTCAACAATATCCGTATTTGTTAAACGGTATAATTGCAACATAACTATCGCTTCTGCTTGAGCATCTGTAAAACCATATGTTGCCACTAAATTATCTTTAGCATCTCGTTTGTTTTTCGATTCTCGGATAAGGGCGATAACTTCATCTAAAATAGATAAAGCTTTCATCAATCCCTCTACAATATGCATACGCTTTTCTGCATGATCCAAATCAAATTTAGTCCTATTGACAACAACTTCAATTTGATGATTTAAATAACTATCAATAATTTGACGAATACCCATCAATTTTGGTCTACCGTCGCTTATTGCCACCATGTTGAAATTATATGAAATTTGTAAGTCAGAATTTTTGAATAGATAATTTTTAATAGCCTCACTATTAGCTTCTTTCTTTAATTCAATAGCGATTCTCAAACCAGTACGATCGGTCTCATCTCTAACTTCGACAATTCCATCTACTTTTTTATCTGCTCGTAATTCATCAATTCGCTTAACAAGCGAACTTTTATTTACTTCGTATGGCACTTCGGTCACAACTAATTGTTGTCTGCCATTTCTTAATGCTTCTGTTTCAACTTTTGAACGAACTACAATTTTCCCTTTACCAGTTTCATATGCTTTCTTTATGCCATCAACACCTTGAATAATGCCACCAGTTGGAAAATCTGGCCCTTGAATATATTTCATAAGCTGACTTACTGATATATTAGGATTATCTATATACTTTAAGGTTGCTTGAATGACTTCAGCTAAATTATGAGGTGGAATATCAGTAGCATAACCTGCTGAAATACCAGTAGAACCATTAACTAGTAAATTAGGAAATCGCGCCGGTAACACCATAGGTTCAAGGGTTGTATCATCATAGTTAGAGACAAAAGATACTGTTTCTTTATTAATATCGCGCAATAATTCTTCAGCTAATTGACTTAACTTAGCTTCTGTATAACGCATTGCAGCAGGAGGATCATTGTCGATACTACCATTATTCCCATGCATTTCTACGAGTACATGACGTAATTTCCAATCTTGACTTAAACGTACCATCGCATCATATACTGATGAATCGCCATGAGGATGATATTGTCCAATGACATCCCCAACAGTTTTGGCACTTTTACGGAAATTCTTATCATACGTATTACCACTGCTATACATAGCGTACAAAATACGGCGTTGTACTGGTTTAAGTCCATCTCTTACATCTGGCAGAGCACGTTCTTGAATTATATATTTACTATATCTACCAAAGCGGTCACCAATAACATCTTCAAGTGATAAGTCTTGTATTATCTCACTCAATTTGTTTCCTCCTCAGTATAATTTTCATTGTCTAATACTTGAACCTCTGTATTATCTAAAATACTCAAATCTTCTTGCATACCAAATTCAACATGGCGTTCAATCCACTCACGTCTTGGTGCGACTTTATCACCCATTAATGTAGTAACACGTTTAGAAGATCGCACTTCATCTTCAACTTGTACTCGAATCAATGTTCTTGTATCTGGATTCATCGTCGTCTCCCATAATTGTTCGGGATTCATTTCACCTAGACCTTTATACCGTTGCAACGTAAATCCTTTTCCTAGTGATTGTTGAAGTTTGTCTAATTCATCATCCGTCCAGGCATATTCAACTTGCTTAGCTTTTCCTTTACCCTTTTCAAGTTTGTAAAGTGGCGGCAAAGCAATAAACACTCGTCCTGCTTGAACTAAAGGTTTCATGTATTTGAAGAAGAACGTTAATAACAGTACCTGTATATGAGCACCATCAGTATCCGCATCGGTCATGATGATAACTCTGTTGTAATTACTATCCTCAATTTTAAAATCGTTACCTACACCAGCACCGATTGTATGAATAATCGTGTTAATTTCCTCATTTTTAAATATATCTTCTAAGCGCGCCTTCTCTGTGTTGATTACTTTACCTCGAAGTGGCAAAATCGCTTGGAATTTGCGATCACGTCCTAACTTGGCAGAACCACCTGCTGAATCACCTTCGACTAAGTACAATTCATTTTTCTCAGTATTTTTACTTTGTGCAGGTGTGAGTTTTCCAGATAACAATGTATCTTTACGTTTATTCTTTTTACCAGAACGGGCATCATCGCGGGCCTTGCGAGCTGCTTCACGTGCTTGCTGTGCTTTAATTGCTTTTTTAACTAAAGATTTGGAAAGCTGCCCTTTTTCCTCTAAATAAAAAGGTAATTTCTCAGCTACGACAGAATCTACTGCACTTCTAGCCTCTGTTGTTCCAAGTTTAGACTTTGTTTGTCCTTCAAATTGCAATAATTCTTCAGGAATTCTCACTGAAATAATGGCTGTTAGTCCTTCACGTATATCATTACCATCAATATTCTTATCTTTTTCTTTTAATTCATTAATGCGTCGTGCATAATCGTTAAATACTCTGGTCATAGCAGTTTTAAATCCTACTTCATGCGTTCCACCATCTTTAGTCCGTACATTATTAACAAAACTTAAAATACTCTCAGAATATTGATCATTATATTGAAAAGCCACATCGACTTCAATGCCATGAGATTGGCCAGAAAACATAGTTACATCATGTAATACTTCTTTACCTTCATTTACGTAACTTACAAATTCTTTAATACCTTCTTCATAATGGTATAGTTCTTCACGTTCTTTACCACTGCGTAAATCGGTTAGTTTAATTTTTAGATTTTTTAATAAAAATGCAGACTCTTGTAAACGCTCGCTTAATGTTTGGAAAGAAAATGTCGTTGACGCTTTAAAAATCTCTGGATCAGGCTTAAAAGTTACTTTAGTGCCAGTTTTTTTAGTTTTTCCTGCTTTGACTAAACCAGTGGCAGGCAAACCCCCATTTTTAAAACTTTGTTTATAGATATTTCCATCTCTATGTATTTCAACCTCTAGCCATTCACTAAGCGCATTCACTACTGATGCACCCACACCATGCAAGCCACCAGATGTTTTATAACCACCTTGACCAAATTTACCTCCAGCATGTAAAACGGTAAAAATAACTTGTACCGTCGGCTTACCTGAAGCATGGATTCCTGTTGGCATACCTCGACCATTATCTTCAATAGTAATGCTATTATCTTTATTAATTGTGACGTTGATTTCATCACCATAGCCATTTAATACTTCATCAACAGAGTTATCAACAACTTCATATACTAAATGGTGGAGCCCGCGCTTATCAGTGGAGCCAATATACATACCAGGTCTTTTACGCACAGCTTCTAATCCTTCTAAAACCTGTATTGAATCATCTGAATAATTGTTTTTTTTATTCACTGTCAATGTAATTTTCCTCCTACAAACGTACGTTCGTTATTTTTTCTATACAATAGTTATTCTTATATAAATCCGCTTAAATTGCAAGTCTGAGTTTAAAACAAGGCTATTTATTTACCATAACATTTGTTTTAAATTTATTGTCGTAAAAAATAATCAGTTTATGGTAAAATAGAGCTAAGTTATAAAAGGATGTGTAATTATTATGATGATAGTCCTCATGTTGTTACTCAGCTATCTCATAGGAGCTTTTCCAAGTGGTTATGTTGTTGGAAAACTCTTTTTTAAAAAAGATATAAGACAATTTGGAAGTGGCAACACTGGTGCAACAAATAGCTTTCGAGTACTTGGCAAGCCTGCTGGTTTTTTAGTAACATTTCTAGACATTTTTAAAGGATTCATAACTGTATTCTTTCCAATTTGGTTGCCTGTGCATGCAGATGGCCCACTAAGCACCTTTTTTACCCATGGACTCATCGTTGGTTTATTTGCAATTCTAGGCCATGTTTATCCTGTCTATCTTAAATTTAAAGGTGGCAAAGCAGTAGCTACAAGTGCAGGTGTCGTACTAGGGGTTAATCCTATATTGTTGCTAATTTTAGCATTGATTTTCTTTATTATTTTATACCTATCTAAATTTGTGTCCTTATCAAGTATTATTGCTGCGATTAGTTGTGTTGTTGGTGCATTTGTCATACATGACTATGTATTACTTGGTGTCAGTTTGCTTGTTTCAGTTATATTAATTGTACGACATCGTTCTAATATTATCAGAATTGTCAAGGGTGAAGAACCTAAAATTAAATGGATGTAATTAAGCTCAACAATTTAAAATTATTGCTATTTTTCGACCGCAACAAGACTTGTATAAGCTTTTGCGGTTTTTATAATACAATAACAACTTAAAATTGGAAAACGAGAGTGGAACAGATTTCATGATGAATTCGTAGTCCAGAATAGAATTGAAAAAAGCCTGGTATCAGTGTATTTTCAATCCAATCAACTACTGCCAATATATAGTTCGTAGCTTTAAACATAATGATGCACCAGCCTCAATATTATTCTTGAGTTATCGTTAACTATTTCATTAAGCATATTCAAATATTTTTAATAGCTACTATGCTATAATCCTACTTGCGAAGATAAATTATTTATGGGTATTGATGAATGAGCTATTAGGAGGTTATAAATTGAAAATACAATTAACTGAACAAGCTATCAACTGGTTTAAAGATGAATTAGATTTGCCAGACAACAATAAAGTTTTACAATTCTATGTCCGCTACGGTGGAGAATTCCAATTAAAACAAGGCTTCAGTCCTGCTTTTCGCGTTGAAAATGAAGATGACATAGATATTGGTTACAGTGAAAATTATAATAACCTTAAAGTTGTAGTTGCTGAAGACGATTTGTGGTACTTTAAAGACGATATTATTGAAGTTGATACCGTTAATCACGAAGATGAAATAGCTTATACTACAAAGTAACATCAATTGCAGTTTAATAGAATAATAAGAAATAGCTATGAGACTTTTACTCAAGATATCAGTCTTCATAGCTATTTTTTTATAAAAATAGCTCATTTGCTTTAAGCTATCATTTCAAAGGTTTAAAAACTATTTTGTAATATATTCGTTCCGCTTAATTTTAAAGATGATTTAAATCATCTTTATTCGTTACTTCTAACTCAATATTATTTTTATTTAATGCTTCAACTTTACTATATGTTTCATGCCAATCTGGAAAATGGCGATCTAATCTAATAGGTCTAAAATTATCTGCCTTCATACAAATTAGCTCAGTAGTCCCTGTTGTAGCAAGTTCTCCTTGCTCATTATATATTTCATAGCTATAAATTGAACGTAGCCGCGAATATTTTTCCACCCAAGTCTTAACTTTAACAGTTTCAGGATATGTAATGGATTTGATATACTTCACATTCAAATCTGTAACAGGAGATATAATGCCCACCGCTTCCATGTCAGCATAATTAAAGTCTAATTTTCTAATATAATCTGTGCGCGCTACTTCAAACCATGTAGCATAGTTGCCGTGATAAATCACACCCATTTTATCTGTTTCTTGGTATCTAGCCTCGATTTCAGTAATACTGTATATCATAATCAAATATCCTTCTTTCAATATAACTTTCTTATCAATTCTAACATAAAAAAGGAGCGGAGCAGAATTCATGATGAATTCGTAGTCCCACCCCAACCAGGTTGACTAGAATTGAAAAAGTTTGGTATCAGCGTATTTTCAATCCAGTTAACTACTGCTAATAATTAGTTCCTAGCCTAAAACATAATGATGTCCCAGACTGTATTTCGCCTTGTTTATTGTGCAAGTTTATTACGTAAAACCATTTGCAAAATACCACCATGACGATAATAATCCAACTCTACTAAAGAATCAAAGCGAACAGTTGCATCGAAATCAACTACTTCACCATTCTCCTTTTTAGCATGAACTTTAACAGTATCTTGCGGCTTAACATCTTCATTGATATCTACAGAAATTTCTTCCTTACCATCTAAGCCAAGTGAGTCTGCTGAATCACCATCTTTAAACTGTAATGGTAATACCCCCATCATGACTAGGTTAGAACGGTGAATACGTTCATAACTTTGAGCAATAACTGTCTTAACGCCTAATAAGTTAGTACCTTTGGCAGCCCAGTCACGTGAAGAACCCATACCATAATCATTACCAGCTAATACAGCTAAACCAGTACCGTCCTCTTTATATTTCATAGCAGCGTCATAGATAGGCATCACTTCATCCGTTGGCCAATAAGTTGTATAGCCACCTTCAGTTCCAGGTGCTAATTGGTTTTTAATACGAATATTTGCGAATGTGCCACGTACCATAACTTCATGATTCCCACGTCTTGAACCATATGAATTAAAATCACGAATAGGTACATCATGATCAAGTAAATATTTACCTGCTGGCGTATCTTTACCAATTGCACCAGCTGGTGAGATATGGTCAGTTGTAACTGAATCTCCAAACTTACCCATAACACGCAAATCTTTTAAAGGTTTAATTGTGCCAGGTTCTTTAGATAAGTTTTGGAAAAATGTAGGATTTTGAATATATGTTGAATTAGGATCGAAGTCATATAATGGTGCGTCAGTCACATCAATTTCATTCCACATTTCATTATTATTATATACATTTTTGTATTCTTCCAAGAATAACTCGGGCGTCACTACACTGTCTACTGTGTCTGCAACTTCTTTTATTGATGGCCAAATATCATTTAAATAAACATCTTCGCCATCTTTTCCTTTTCCAAGTGGCTCATTTTGCAAATCAATATCAACAGTCCCAGCTAAAGCATAAGCAACAACTAATTGCGGTGAAGCTAAGTAGTTTGCTTTAACTAATGGATGGATACGACCTTCAAAATTACGGTTACCTGATAATACAGACGTAACAAGCAAATCTTCTTTAGCAATTGCTTTTTCTATTTCAGGTAAAAGTGGACCTGAATTGCCAATGCATGTTGTACAACCATAACCAACTAGATTGAAGCCTAAATCATCAAGATATTCTTGTAAACCCGAATCACGTAAATAACCTGTTACAACCTTTGAACCTGGAGCCAATGAAGTTTTAACAAATTCTGGCACTTTGAGCCCTTTTTCGACAGCCTTCTTAGCAACTAGACCTGCCCCCAACATGACATATGGATTTGATGTATTTGTACATGAAGTAATTGCTGCTATCGCTATATCCCCTGTTGTCATAGTTGCAGTTGAACCGTCACTAAATTGGATTTCAGCTGTTTTATCAAATTCTTTTTTATCAAATCCATGACCTTGGTTACCCGCAGGTGCAGTAACTGATTTTTCAAATTCTGATTTCATGTCACTTAAAAAGATTAAGTCTTGGGGACGTTTTGGCCCTGATAATGATGCTTCAACCGTAGATAGATCTAAGTCAATAACATCAGTGTATTCTGGGTCTTCTTTATCAACAGTAAAGAACATATTGTTTTGTTCCAAGTATGCTTTAACTAATGCAACATGCTCTTCTGATCGTCCTGTTAATCTCATATATTTTAGTGATTCCTCATCAACTGGGAAGAAGCCACAAGTAGCACCGTATTCTGGCGCCATATTTGCGATAGTTGCACGATCAGCTAGTGGTAAATCTGTAACACCTGGTCCAAAGAATTCAATAAATTTGCCAACTACACCTTTTTTACGTAATTCTTGAGTCACTCTTAAAGCTAAGTCCGTAGCGGTTGAGCCTTGAGGTAATGTGTTAGTTAATCTGACACCAATAACTTCTGGAATTGGGAAATAAGAGGGTTGTCCAAGCATACCTGCTTCTGCTTCAATACCACCAACACCCCATCCTAATACCCCGATACCATTAATCATAGTTGTATGAGAGTCAGTACCTACTAGTGTGTCTGGAAATGCTGTTTCTTCTCCATCAACATCACGAACATGAACGACATTAGCTAAGTATTCTAAATTCACTTGATGTACAATACCAGTTGCAGGCGGTACTGCATTATAGTTGTTAAATGCTTTAGTTGCCCAATTTAAGAATTGATATCTTTCATAATTTCGTTCAAATTCCAATTTCATATTGCGTTCAAGCGCATCTGGATTTGCATAACTATCTACTTGAACAGAATGATCAATGACTAAGTCAACAGGAACTTCTGGATTAATTTTATTAATATCGCCACCAACATCGTTCATTGCTTTACGCAATGATGCTAAATCCACTACTGCTGGAACTCCAGTAAAATCCTGTAAAATCACTCGAGAAGGTTTAAATGGAACCTCACCTTCGTTATTTTCTCCCCCAAAATGACTTAATGCTTTAATATGATCATCCGTAATAACAAAATCATCTTCTTGTCTTAATACAGATTCTAATAATACTCTGATGGAATATGGTAATTTAGATACCGTAGTTAAACCTTGTTCTTCTAAACTTTTCAAATCATAATACACATAAGATTTGTCGTTCACTTTAAATGTCTTTTTAGCATGTGATTTCATGTTAGAAGCCATAGTATTTCCCCCTTGAACTAAATCATAATATTTTTATATGCCGTTACTTAAATTGTATAATTAACTAAATTTTAAAACAACTGCAATTCGCTATAAATAGGCGTTTTTAGGATTTCCTTTTTTAATCGGACTATATAAGTAAAAGTTATCATTAAGCATACGTTCAATAAGAAATAGTTATTAATTGAGAATGATTTTCAATAAAAATAGTCCTTATCACTTTTTAAGCAATAAGGACAATAAATTATCAATTATTAGTCTTTTTCAGTATTTCTCCGTGCTTCACGTTTCTCTAAAATATCTGCTTCATAATCAGCTTGTTGATGTTTAACATATTCTTGCAAACGGTGCTTGTTTGGTTGCAACGTCAAACCTAAGAATTTACGTTCTTGGTTAGCATCTTTATAGAAACTAATCATCATCAATATGACGACAAAGGAGAATGGAAAGGCACTGATAATTGCAGCACTTTGAATGGCACTCAATGCTGCTGCACCATCTCCACCACCGGCAAGTAATAAAATAAATGCAATCAGTGATTGTGCTACGCCCCATGTGACTTTCACAAAACCTGTTGGCTCAAGAGAACCAAACGTAGTCTGCATTCCCAGCACAAAGGTTGCAGAATCGGCAGAAGTGATAAAGAATGATGCAATAAGAATAAGCGCAATAATGGATAATAACATACCTAATGGCACTTCGTTAAACACACCAAAAAGTTGTGTTTCAGGTGTCATTTTAAATAATTCTGGATGTTTTTTTCCTGTTTCAATACCTAAAACGCCAAATACACTGAACCAGATAAAGCTTACGATTGCTGGAACAAGTAATACACCAGAAATGAATTCTCGAATAGAACGACCTTTAGATACACGGGCAATAAATACACCAACGAATGGGCTCCAGCTTAACCACCAGCCCCAATAGTACAATGTCCAAGTAGACATCCATTCCCTTTTTTGGCTATTTAAAGCAGCAGTATCTAAACTGTTAAATAAAAATGTATTAAACAAACTACCAGTCGAGCTCGTAAACATATTTAAAATAAGCACTGTCGGCCCAATAATAAGGACAGCAATCATTAATATTGTTCCTAAACCAATGTTTAAGTTACTTAAATATTGAATACCTTTACTTAAACCTGACCATGCACTCGCAATAAATAGTACTGTTACTACAACAATAATAATTGATTGTACCCATACCGTATTAGGAACGTTGAATAAATAATTTAAACCACCATTAATTTGTAGTGCTCCCATACCAAGTGATACTGCTACACCAACGACAGTTGCAAAGACTGATAAAACATCAATAATTGTACCAATTGGACCTTCCACCTTATCACCTAAAATAGGTCTTAAGGTTCTAGACAGTAAACCTGGTTCATTTTTTCTAAATTGCGCATACGCAAGCGCTAATGCGACAACTCCATATGTAGCCCATGCATGAAAGCCCCAATGGAAAAATGTAGAGCGTAGTGCCTCAGTATATGCTTGTGTTGTCTTTGGATCAGCATCTGGTGGTGATGCAAAATGTGACATAGGTTCAGCAGCTCCATAAAACACTAAGCCAATACCCATACCTGCACTAAATAGCATAGCAAACCAAGAAACAGTGTTAAATTCAGGTTTGTCATTGGGTTTACCTAATTTTAATTTACCTATAGGACTGAAAATTAAAAAGATACAGAAGAAAACAATGATTGTAGTTAAAATAAGGTAATACCAACCTAATTTATCAGTAATCCAACCACTGATTGCGCCTGTAACACTGCCAAATTTAGTCGGAAAAATCGCTCCAACTAGCACTACAATCGCAACAAGAATAGCGCTATAAATAAATACAGGTGAAAACTTCTTTCCGCTACTATTTTTTTGAGAAGAAGAATTCATAAATAAATAACTCCCTTCATTATAGTATTAAATTTTCAATGCGCGAGATATACTACGTTTAGAAAGCAACGCTATACCTCAAACGATACCTATAAGGATATCAAACCTAAATTCTTTTATCAAATTTGTTTAGAAAAAGTATTTTCTAAATAAATTATATATTGTATAATGAGGTGTATTATGTTTAGAAAGGATATAAAAGTTATGTTGAAAGAATTTAAAGAATTTGCATTAAAAGGCAACGTATTAGATTTAGCAATTGCAGTCGTTATGGGTGCAGCATTCAATAAAATCGTTACTTCATTAGTAACTTATATCATCATGCCATTAATTGGTAAAATTTTCGGTTCTGTTGATTTTGCAAAAGATTGGGAATTCTGGGGCATTAAATACGGATTGTTCATTCAATCTATCATTGACTTCCTAATTGTTGCTTTTGCATTATTTGTATTTGTTAAAATTGCAAATACTTTAATGAAAAAAGAAGAGCCAGAAGAGACTATTGAAGAAAACACAGTATTACTTACAGAAATTCGCGATTTACTTCGTGAAAAAAATTAATATATTTTAGACAGAGGTTAAAAATTTTTAGCCTCTGTCTTTTTTATGTTATTTGTATGGCCAACACTTAAAAGTATTTATATATAGGCTGAACTATAAACGCTCATCTAGTTTCATTCATCAAAGCTTGTTAATTAAACTTAAATTGTGTAGCGCTTTGAAACTGTTTAGAAGTTACTTCTAATATGAGCGGAATACGTTGTTTAAGCTCAGTTACATGTGAAATAATTCCTACCATACGACCAGATGATTTTAAGTTAACAAGCGTATCTAATGCTGTATCAAGTGTTTCTTGATCTAAAGTACCAAATCCTTCGTCAATAAACATAGATTCCAGTGTTATTCCACCTGATTCTTCTTGAACAACTTCACTTAAACCAAGCGCTAAAGCTAACGAAGCTTGAAATGTTTCCCCACCAGATAATGAACTAATATGTCTAGATTTATTAGAATGAAAATCAAAGACATCTATTTCTAAACCACTATAACCGTGTGATAAACTTTTTCTTCTTTGCAGATGATACCGTTGACCACTCATTGTAGCTAATCTTAAGTTTGCTTGTGCGATAATGCGTTCCAAATAATAAATTAATACATAAGTTTCCAGCGTTAACTTCTGACTATTTTTTCCCGAAAGAATTTCTGCTAAATTAAAAATTTCTTGTTGCGATTTTAATTCTTTAGTCAGATAATTGATATTTTCATAAAGTACATCAAACTTTTGATCGTTCTTTTTCAATTGATATTTCAATGTATTTTCTTGTTCTATAACTTTATCTAATTTTTCACTTTGAACTTGATATGAATTTTCTAATTGTTTTGTGTCCTGTAGAACTTTATCATGAGTCAATGATTTTAAACGCCCTATTTCATGCTCAAGTGCTGCGTATTTCTTGCTATATGCTTCGACTTGTTGTTCATAATCTGATTTAAGATGCATGTCTTCTAATATTTTAAATAACGCTTTTTCATCCTTAATCGCATATCGTCTCATTTCAGTTTGTATATCTTTATCAACACTTTGATACTCATTTTCTGCAATGTGTTTTTGGTTCTGTATATTGATTAAATTATTACTTTCTAATTGCTTTTGCTGATCGGCTGTAATAATTTCATTTGTTAATTGTTCTTTCGAATTTTCAAATATTTCTATTTGTTTTTTATAGCTTTCAAACTGTTGTATAAATGAATCGATATCTTTAGTCTGGGTTGTTGATATAAATTCTCCTATAAGTTGTTCATTTTGGTTCCTCTGATGAGATAAATCCTTATATTGTAGTTCCATCTGATGTATATCTTTTTTATACTCATTTATTTGTGTTTCAATTTGTTTAGTCATCGCATATTTTTCTTTAAAAGAAGCTTTTTCTAGTTCTTTTTCATTATATTGTACTTGCAACGACTCAAGATCAAGTGGTTCTTCATCAACCTTTATTTCTTTCATTTTATCTTGAGCGTGTGACATTTCGGTTTCAAGTTTAATTTTTTGCTCTGTAAGTGACAACTTTTCTTTTTCAAGTGTATCTAATTGATGTTTTTGTAGTTTAATATTTTCAAAGTTAATATGTTTTTCTAAAGATTGAATCTCACTACCACATACAGGACAAATTTCTCCAATAGATAATGCTGATTGAAGCTCGTTAATAAAACTTTCTTTGTCATTTAAGTCTAAATTCTTTGCAGTCAACTTATTTATATGATTTGAAACATGCTCAAATTCTTTTTCAATCATTTTTAACTGTTTCTTATCTTCAATATATTCATTTTTTAATTCCTTAAACTTTTGGTTATTGCTTAAAGTTTCTTTAGACTTATCTATTAATTTGTTGATATGTGCCAATTCATCTGTTAATTCAACAATTTTATTATAATCTATATCATTTTCTGCTTTTTGCTTTTTAAGCTTAGTTTGTTTCTCATTATATTGCTTTATCTTCTGCTGCGTTTCACTTAATTGTTTTTTTACATTATCATTTTCTGCCATAGCTTTTCTGTGGCTTTCTATCTTTTGATAAATTATGTGACACTTATCAATATATTCTTTGTATTGATTAATAGCATGTTCACTTTTTATTAGTATTTGCATTTGTTCTTGTAGCTGCTTTTGTTGCTCTTGTATGGACTCAATATCTTTACCTTTTGATGTGATAGCATTGTTAAAATCGTTTAATTTTGCTATTTGTGATTCTCGCTGTTGAACAAGTGTATTTAAAGTTCGAATTTCATTCAATTGAGTAATTTTATGCTTAAGTTTATCTATATTTTCTTGCTCTTGCCGCAATAATTCAAAGCGTTGAGTATAATCAGCTAAATCATTTAATTGCTTTTCTAATTCATTATTTGCCACTAATGCTTTATGAAGCTTTTCTGTTTGACATTTTTCTGCTTGTTTTAATTTTGTTGTTGCTAACAATTGTTCACTACCATATTTTTGAAAAATAGGTATAGCATCTACAAGCTTTTGTATTTGTATACTTTCTATTTGTTTCAGTGCTTGCAAATCTTCAATTTCAAAATCTTCAATTTCTTCCCATACCATTGCTATTTTGTTATATCTTTGTTCGATCAATTGTTTCTCATTTTTCACCTCGTCAGCTAATATATCCTGTATTTGCTCAAAACGGAGGCTATTGAATAATGTACGTAGAATGCTTTGCTTGTCTGAACTACTTGAAACTAAAAATCGTTTAAATTCTCCTTGAGGCAAAATAAACAACTGTCTAAATTGTTCTGCATTAACGCCTAAGAGTTGTTGTATAAATAAATTGCCTTCATGTATTTTACTTTCACGCAAATCAAACACTTCTCCATCAAATTCATAGACAGTTAACTTTCCAGGCGTTTTAGTTTTATTGCCTTCTTTTATATATGAACCTTGTCTAAAAATTTTGAACTGTCGCTGATTAATTTCAAATTCAAACGTTACGCTCATAGGTTCCTTAGCCTCAGCAAAATGACTTCGCAAATCGCTTTCAGTTCTACTCTTCGTAGATGCTACACCAAATAAAGCGTAAACAATTCCATCAAAAATCATGGTTTTACCGGAACCTGTTTTACCGCTAATAAGAAATAATTGATTTTCGAATACTTGTTTGAAATCAATCGTTTCATTTAAAAATGGTCCAAAGTTAGACAACGTTAAAGTCAAAGGTTTCATCGCTTCAATCCTCCTTAGTCAAAAGATGGTTTAGAATGTATTCAACTTTTTGACTTTGTACATTTGTTAAGGGTTCATTTGTCATTTCTTTATAAAATTCGCTAATAATATCTTCATCCTTTAATTTTGTTATTGCATGACGTGTTGTTACATCATCAGTTTGATAACTGATATTCGTTAAAGCAAGTGTGTTAGGATAGATTTTTTTAAGATGTATCATGGGGTCGGTAATATGAGACATACCTTTCAATTTAAAATGAAAATAATTATTTTTGTTTTTTACTGCTATCTCTTCTGCAATGACTTGATTATATTGTCCTTCAACAACTTCTAACTCTTTTAATGGTTGTAGCTGTTTAAATGTATCTTGAATTTTACTATTAGTGTCAATCTCAATTACACGATATCCTTTAGCTTGCCCAACTTCAGAAAATGAATATTGTAATAATGATCCACTATAATTGACTTTATCGTCATTAATACTAAACGGATGATGTAAATGGCCAAGTAATACTTTATCAAATGCTTCGAATACCTTTTTATTAACACTTTCTACAGTACCAATTGTCAAAGGCCTTTCAGAGTCTGATTTTTTACCGCCTTGTATCGTAAGATGACCAATAATAATATTTATATTTTGTTTGTTTAATTTATTCGACATGATTTCTAGACATTTTTCTGTAGCTTGCTGATGTGTTTGAATCGTCTCATCATCAAAGAAGTGAGCTACTTCGCTGACTGTGGCATATGGCATTGTATAAAATTTAATATTTCCAAATGTTATTGGGCATGTTAAATCGTCTAAAGATGTTTTTATATGTAAGTTGGAAAGTTGAAACCAAGGTGAGCCATAATTCAATCTTTCTTTGCTATCATGATTACCATTAATGATAATCATTGGAATTTTTAATTCTATATTTAACTGATAAATCGTTTGTTCTAAGAGCTTTATGGCATCTTTACTTGGATAAGATGTATCATATAAATCACCTGCAACAACGATAATATCTGGTTTTTCAATTAACATTTGATCAATAAATTGCTTTAATATATATGTTTGATCCTCTAGTAAGGATTTGCCATTTAGTATTTTTCCTAAATGCCAATCCGCAGTATGAATGATTTTCATTGTTACCTCCAAATACAGAACATTTGTTCGTTTTAATTATAAGATGCATTTGAAAAACTATCAAGTCTTAATGATATATATTTAAAACTTTATAACTTAGGCACACAAAGTAGATTTCACTGCTTGTCATTGCAATAAAAGTAAAGACTCAAAACGACATTAAGTGTCATTTTGAGTCTCAGTTTTTAAAGAAATTTTATTAATTAACAAGTTCTTTCTCGATTTTTTTAAATTTATATAGCATAGCCAATCTCCAAGGAACAATCATGCAGAAGGCTAACAAGAAGAACATGCCGCCTATTTCTCCCGGATCTATTTCACTACTAATAAATATTTTAATTACAGTTCTAATAACTAATAGTGAAATTAAAATAATTGGAAATGCTTTTGAACGCTTCATATAAACTTTCGTACCTTGTACTTCAAAATGTGTTGTCCAAATTAAGACTAAAGAAAATAATACGCCTAAAACCAAGGATTCAAGCATTTCAGCCCCTGTTAATCTAAAATATGGAATCACATACATAAAAGCACCTGTAGCCATAAAAAACGGTGGTAAAATAATCTTTTTTTCATTAACTGGAAATTTTTGTGCTTTCATTCTAATAATAATGACTGCGATACCCATGATAAATGCAAACACAATTGAAAAAATTAAATACGCCAACATTGACACCCTCTTATTTATGTCGAAACTTTATTTCTATTTATTTTCACATGATAGTACATCACTATGCAATTAAAACGCATATCGATTTAAATATATACTATTCAGTTTAACTTGCTATAATTTAAGGATTGTAAACAAGTAACTGTCTACAATCCTATGATTATCAACTTATTTTTTTGGATTTTTCATATTTTGATCCATATTTTTGTTCATCATTGTCATCATTTGGTTGATTTTCTTTTGTGATGGTTTTTGTCCCATTTGCATCATCATCATTCGTAGCATTTCTTCATTAATTGGTGGATTTTTCTTCAAGAAATCCATCATATATTTTCTTGCTAGGAAAAAGCCAATTGCTAATCCAGCAATTAATGCTAATACAATTAATATAATTGCTATCCATGTTGCCATTGTTTCACCCGCTTTCTATATCCTACTGAATTTTACTAAATTATAATTAGTATTTCAAGCTTGAGTTTGAGCGTAAATCATCCACAATTACGATCATAACAAAAAACATAATATAAATGATACCTTTTTTAACAGAAAAATGAGGCATGCGCAATTAAGATTTGTTAAACTTCTATGCCGAAATAGTCGACATAGAGAAAATAAAGTTAGTCAAATCGTTAACTTCAAATGCCTCAATCTTTATAAAACTTAATTTATTTAAAACGTTTGTATTTGATTTAATACATTCTCTTTAGTGAAACCATATTTTTCAACTACTAGCCCACCTGGCGCACTTGCCCCAAATTCGTCTATACCAATGACTTTGCCATCAGTACCCACATACTTGTGCCAACCAAGTGATGATGCCATTTCAATCGCAACACGTTTCGTAATATGTTTTGGAATGACAGATTCTTTATAATCATCAGATTGTTGTTCAAAAGCAAACCAGTTTGGCATTGATACAACTCTTACACCTTTACCTTGCTTTTCAAGATCTTTCGCAGCTTCAACAGCTAAACTTACTTCAGAACCTGAAGCTAATAATAAATACTCAACTGCTGTTTCTGTTTCAAATACTGTATAAGCACCTTTACGAACGCCTTCTTCTACTTGTGCTTCTGTTACATCAAGGACAGGGAGGTTTTGACGAGTTAATACTAATGATGTTGGCGTTTGTTCAGATTCAAGTGCAACTTCCCAAGCTACACGTGTTTCATTACCATCAGCTGGGCGAATAACATTCATATTGGGAATCGCTCTTAAGCCAGCGAGTTGTTCAATTGGTTCATGCGTAGGACCATCTTCTCCGACAGCTATTGAATCATGCGTGAAAATAAATGTTGAATTAAGACCCATTATTGCAGATAAACGCAATGCTGGTTTTAGATAATCACTAAATACAAAGAATGTCGCTCCATATGGATGCAAGCCTCCATGTGCAGCCATACCATTGACTGCTGCGCCCATAGCAAATTCACGTACACCGAACCATATATTTTTACCTTCTGGTGTATCTTTGTCATAATCTTTAGCTTCTTTAACGTTTGATTTATTTGAACCAGCTAAGTCAGCAGAACCACCAAAGAAAGATGGAACAGATTGACTTAAAGCTTGAATAACTTCTCCAGAATCAGCACGAGAAGCACCATTATGATTCAAATCAAATCTTGGTAATTTTTCTTTATAATTTGATGGCAACTTACCGCTGACAGCTAATTTAAATTCTTCTGCTAATTGCGGATATTGTTGAGAATATGCTTCTAATTTATCATTCCAAGATTCTTCATTTTCATTAGCACGTTTTAACATTGTTGTTTGGAAAATTTCATATACTTCTTCAGGAACATAGAATTTTTTATCTGGATCTAAACCATAGTTTTCAAATGTTAGTTTTCTTTCTTCTGCGCCTAAAGGTGCACCATGGACACCGTTTGTGCCTTTTTTGTTAGGTGAACCATAACCAATAATTGTTTTAATTTCAATTAAAGTTGGACCTTGCTGAGACTTAGCAGTAGTAATCGCTTTGTCTATTTGGTTTAAATTGTTACCATCTTTAACTAAAATATGATTCCAACCATATGATTCAAAACGTTTTTTTACATCTTCAGAAAAAGCTTTATCTAATTCTCCATCTAATGAAATATCATTTGAATCATATAAGACAATGAGTTTATCTAATTGATTATGGCCTGCAAATGAAGCCGCTTCATGAGAAATTCCTTCCATTAAATCGCCATCTGAAGCTAATACATAAGTATAGTGATTAACAATATCAAAATTATCTTTATTAAATTTACCTGCAAGATGACTTTCAGCTAATGCCATCCCTACTCCCATTGCAAATCCTTGTCCTAATGGTCCTGTTGTTACTTCTACACCATCAGTATGTCTATATTCTGGATGCCCTGGTGTTTTTGAGTCCCATTGTCTAAACTGTTTAAGCTCTTCAAGCTCAAGACTTCCTGAGACGTGTAATAAACTATAAAGTAATGCAGATCCATGTCCAGCAGACAAAATGAATCTATCTCTATTAAAGTAATCTTTAGACTGTGGATTAAAATTCAAATGTCTTGTCCATAAAGTATATGCCATTGGTGCAGCTCCCATTGGTAAACCCGGATGCCCAGAGTTAGCCTGTTCAATTGCATCAATGCTTAATGCACGAATGGTATCTATTGCTAATTGATCTTTTTCGTTAAACATTTTTTATGTCTTCCCTTCTAGAAATAAATGTTGCTATTATTATACCTTAATTATAGATAAATTCATAAATATTCGTTTAAAATTACTAAATTTTCTGTAGTTTGCAGAAACTATTTATTTTTATTATGTTTTTGAATTTGTTTTAGCTTTTCAGGCGTTACATCATTACCCTCAGGATCCATAACTTTAGTGTGCTCAATTTGCTGTTTAAAGCCCTTTCTAAATTCTTCTAAATATATTTTACGTAACTTAGCTTGTTCTTTTGCCTCTGCTTCTGTCAAGCCTTGCTCTTTCTTCTTTCTTGCTAATTGATTAATTCTATCGATGTTCAAATTATTTTTAGTCATTGAATTTACCCACCTTTATATATACATATTTCACATTTAAATAGTACCTAACTTATAAAGAATATAACAAAAAGGTGAATGTAACCAAATCGTTACGCTCACCTTTCATGATATATCATTAATATTTATTAGCATCATTACAATAATTCAACTTAGCCCATCACAAAATTGTATATTACTTTTCTAATTAAATCGCACTGTTGATAAAAATTACCGCATTGCTTTACCTAAATATAATAAATATGAAATATGTTGTTCGTGATTATTTCGCATATGCGAACACACTTGTGTGATTTTGTTCGCTGTTAGATATAGATTGTTGTTTGCTTTCAGAGTTGATTTTGTAATGTTGTGAGATATTATGATCTGCCATTTCGTACGTTTGTTCTACTTTAGAATTTTGATATGCCGTCGTGAAAAATAAAGAGAAAACAAGCAAAGATATTATAAAAACTATGATATAAGTAGCTATTTGACTTTTATATTTTAAAATCATGTTAAACACTCCTAGAACATTTGTTTGTATTTACAATTTATCAGAACTCATGTTCTATGTCAACATTTTTACGAACAAATGTTTGTTTTATTTGTTACTAAATGATATAATAAAAATAAATAAAATTAGGGAGTGCCTATATATGAGAGAATTAACAAAACGTCAAAGTGAAATATATGATTACATTAAGCATATTGTTCAAACAAAAGGTTATCCGCCTAGTGTTCGTGAGATAGGAGAAGCTGTAGGATTAGCTTCAAGTTCTACGGTGCATGGACATTTATCTCGACTAGAGGAAAAAGGTTATATCCGCAGAGACCCTACAAAACCAAGAGCTATTGAAATTGTATCAGAGCATAATGATGCCGCTATCGATATGGAAGGGACTATTCACGTACCTGTCATTGGTAAAGTAACTGCTGGTATTCCTATTACTGCCGTTGAAAATGTTGAAGAGTATTTTCCATTACCTGAGCATTTAACCTCTACACATAATAGTGACATTTTTATTTTAAATGTAGTTGGTGAAAGTATGATTGAAGCTGGCATTCTTGATGGAGACAAAGTAATAGTTAGAAGTCAAACCATTGCAGAAAATGGGGACATAATTGTAGCTATGACAGACGAAGATGAGGCTACTGTTAAGCGATTCTATAAAGAAAAGCATCATTATCGTTTACAACCGGAAAATAGTTCCATGGAGCCAATTTACCTTGATTCAGTATCTGT
Organism: Staphylococcus sp. HMSC059F04; assembly: GCF_001812565.1. Taxonomy (NCBI): domain Bacteria; kingdom Bacillati; phylum Bacillota; class Bacilli; order Caryophanales; family Staphylococcaceae; genus Staphylococcus; species Staphylococcus sp. HMSC059F04. The sequence goes on from NZ_KV809462.1 coordinate 375,094, forward strand.
TTTAGGTAAAGTTATCGGCTTGTACCGTGAACTTTAATTGTGTCAATAAAACATTTTATTGTTAGTAATTCTCTTATATAAAGTTAAAGAAGCTAAGCAACTAGTGCCTAGCTTCTTTTTGATTACTTTTATGCAGGATATCTTTTACTTTTTCCAAAATATCCTCTTTTTGATTATTATTCTGTTTTGATGTCATATTCATCGACTTCCTTCACAGAAATTTTACCCATTACTAGTCATTATTAAACGCTTAACCCGTATAATTTTCTGTCCAATAAGGCTGCCTTTCATCATTAAAATCTACACCCACACCAACCGTGTTAAAATGTTCATTTAAGATATTTTTTCGATGTCCTAATGAATTCATTAATCCTTGATGGGCATAAATACTGCTAACTTGACCATAAGCCAGATTTTCACCGGCCGCATTAAATTCAATGTGATCTGCTTTTAACCGATCGAATGGTGACTCTTGGTCTAAATTCGTATGATCAAAATAATGATGCTTCGCCATATCTTCACTATGTTTGCGTGCCGTGTTTGAAATGTTGCTTGAATATGACAAAGTAGCTAATTGATGTTGCTTTCTTTCTGAATTAATTAAATCTACATTTTGCATTTCATAACTTTTAGCTAATGATTTAGACGGTGCTGCATATTGTTTTGTTAAACACTTTTCCATTTTATCACTAACTTGCATTAATGCTGTTACACCATTTTGTTCATGTTTATCATAAAATATCGTTGTATACACATGATTTGAATGAAAGACATCATATTCACTATTTTTAATTGCAATACGCAACCTTTGTTTATCCATTTCAGTTATAGGTTGACCCAACCTTTGTCTAACAACTTGCTTGGGTGTCCCATACTTAATCTTAGACTTAGAAGTTATTATGTTTTGATTTGTATACAAAGCGTGCACTTTATTATCTAAATATGCAATCATTACAAATCTTTGATAATCGCCATCATAGTATGCATACCATTTTGTACCATATTCATTTGTGGTTATTCTTTTGGCTTTACCATATTTTTCTTCTACATTACCTTTTTTCATATTTAACTGAACATTATTAACAGCAAAAGGTTGTTCTTGAGGTACTTTAAGTGTCTCTTCATTTTCATCTTCTTTATTGAATACTTGTTGATCAATAAAACTTCTGACGTCTTGCTGCATGTGTACGACTAGAGAACTTTCTCTAATTGGAAAGATAATAATAATACATAGTAAAATTAAACTAATGCTTAAAAATTTTTTAATGGTTTTCACCTACCAAAAATTTAATCTCGATCCCCATTGAATATTGAGTTTCGAACAATTACATAATCGACAGTTCTTAAAGATTTTAAATCTTTGCCACCAGCATATGAAATAGAGCTCTGTAAATCTTGCTGCATTTCTACAAGTGTATGCTCTAATGAGCCTTTATGTTCGACAAACATTTTTTTACCTTCAACATTTTTACGTTCACCCTTTTGAAATTCTGAAGCACTTCCAAAATATTCTTTGTACAGTTTACCATCTAACTCAACTGTTTCTCCTGGAGATTCTTCGTGTGCAGCAAATAATGAACCTATCATAACCATTGAAGCTCCGAAACGTATCGATTTTGCAATATCACCATGCGTGCGAATGCCTCCATCAGCAATTAACGGCTTACGTGCTGCTTTACTACACAAATTGAGTGCAGCGAGTTGCCAGCCTCCAGTTCCAAATCCAGTTTTTATTTTGGTAATGCACACTCTTCCTGGTCCAATACCAACCTTTGTCGCATCTGCACCGGCATTTTCTAATTCCCTTACGCCCTCAGGTGTACCAACATTTCCAGCAATTACAAAAGCTTGTGGCAAATGTTGCTTGATGTGTTTAATCATACGGATAACTAAATCAGAATGTCCATGAGCAATGTCTATCGTTATATATTCAGGCACGATATCAGCTTGTTGTAATTGCTCAATAAAGTCAAATTCACGTGCTTTAACACCAACTGATATAGACGCAAATAATCCTTGATCATGCATATTTTTAATGAATGGTATTCTAGACTTTTCATCAAAACGATGCATTATATAAAAATACTCATTTTTAGCAAACCATTGTGCTAATTTTTCATTCATAACTGTTTGCATATTAGCAGGCACAACTGGCAATTTAAATTTACGTGGGCCAAATTGAATTGCAGTATCGCACTCAGATCTACTTTCAACAATACATTTATTCGGAATTAATTGGATATCTTCATAATCAAAAATTTTCATTTATTTATAAGCCCCTTATAATTAAGTATAAAAATAAAAAACTGAGGGTAAATCACGAATGATTAAATCAAAACACTTGATAATCATTCATATTTTCTACCCTCATATACTTTACAATTTTTTATTGTCAATGTAAATGGACTTGAGTTGTACTTTTGAAAATTTACCAACTTGATTTTTTAACACCAGGAATTTGTCCTTTATGCGCGTGTTCTCTAAATGCGATTCGAGACATTTCAAATTTTCTTAACACGCCTCTAGGACGGCCTGTTACTTTACATCTACGCGTTAAACGTGTTGGCGATGAATCTCTAGGTAATTTACGTAAAGCCTCATAATCACCTTTTTTCTTTAGTTCTTTTCTTAATTCATAATATTTATTAACTAATTCTTCTCTTTTTTGTTCTTTCGCAATTTTAGATTTTTTAGCCATATATTAAAAACGCTCCTTAAATCGTAATTATTACGTTTTATATTTTAGCATATTTTCTAATTAAATCAAGAATAAGTTTTTACTATATAAATAAGAGCTATGGATTGCATTCCACAGCTCTTATGTCAAACTTTAAATTGTCGTATTTAAAGGTAAGTGATTATTTCGTTTCACGATGTAATGTGTGTTTTTTTAATCTTGGGCAATACTTTTTCATTTCGATACGCTCAGGATTATTTCGTTTATTTTTAGTAGTAATATAATTACGATCGCCACATTCTGTACATGCTAATGTAACATTTACGCGCACGTTAAACACCCTTTCTTGTTAGGAATACTTACGATTTAAAATTTTAACACAACTTTTACAAGGATGCAATATCTTCTAGCTATTCATGTGTCTCATCGTTTTCATCATTTAAATCTATTGTATTGATATCAATTTCTAGTGCTTTGGCGACGCCTTTTCCATAGTCTGGATCAGCTTTATAGCAATGACGAATATGTCGCTTTTTAACATCTTCTGTTACGCCATCCATCGCATTAGCTGTATTTATAAACATTCTTTCCTTTGCTTCATCCGATTGTAATCTAAATAGTTTTCCTGGCTGTTCAAAGTAGTTATCATCGTCTTCCCTATAATTATATTCATAACCATCACCATCTGTTGGGAATGGTGGCTTTTTATATTCATGTTGAGAAGCGTATACGCCTTGATTATTTGGATAATAATGTGGTCCGCCACCTTGGTTATCATCTAAGACACGCATTTGTCCATCGCGGCTAAACGGGCATAGATTCTCTACTCCGACAGCTTTAGGTTGATTCACTGGAATTTGCCAATGGTTAACTCCTAAACGGTAACGTTGTGAATCTCCATATGAAAATAATCTTCCTTGTAATACTTTATCAGGTGAAAAATCTAAACCAGGTACAATATTCGTTGGCGCAAAAGCAGCTTGCTCTACATCTTGGAAATAATTATTTGGATTACGATTCAATTCGAATTCGCCGACTTCAATCAATGGGTATTCACCATGATACCAAACTTTAGTCAAATCAAATGGATTATCTTTATGATTTTTTGCTTGTTCTTCAGTCATCACTTGAATATACATTTTCCATTTAGGATAATCTCCATTTTCAATAGCATTATATAAATCTCTTTGTGATGAATCCCGGTCTTGTGCAATCACATCTGCCGCTTCTTCATCGGTTAAATTTTCAATACCTTGTTGGCTTCTAAAATGATATTTCACCCAAACACGTTTACCTTCATTATTATACATCGAATAGGTGTGTGATCCAAAGCCGTGCATATGCCGAAGATCTTTAGGAATGCCTCTATCAGACATTAGTATTGTCACTTGATGTAATGCTTCAGGTAACCCTGTCCAATAATCCCAGTTGTTTTGTGCACTACGCATATTGGTACGAGGGTCTCTTTTTACGGCACGATTCAAACTAACAAAGAGTTTAGGATCTCTGAAGAAAAAGACCGGTGTATTATTCCCCACTAAATCCCAGTTTCCATCTTCAGTATAAAATTTAAGCGCAAACCCACGAATGTCTCGTTCAGCATCTGCTGCCCCTCTTTCACCAGCTACCGTTGAAAAGCGTGCAAACATATCCGTTTGTTTACCGACTTCTGAAAAAATCTTAGCTGATGTGTACTTCGTAATGTCATTCGTAACTGTAAACGTTCCGAACGCCCCTGATCCTTTCGCATGCATACGGCGTTCTGGAATTACTTCACGATCAAAGTGTGCCATTTGTTCCAAGTAATAAATATCTTGCATCATAAGTGGACCTCTTTGACCAGCTGTCATACTGTTTTCTCTATCTGAAACGGGGTGCCCAAAAAGATCAGTTAATTTTTTATCCTCTTTTGACATAGATATGCTCCTTTCAAGACTAATGCTTCATTATAATAATTATAATTTAGCTTATAGTTAACATACCCACAATTTAATCATTATCAAACTTGTATATCTCCGTTATTAAATATCAGAAAATTTAAAATATTTATGCGGAATATTCTCAAAATCTATTGAATACTTGATTTAAAAGGATTAAAATGATGTGTATATTTATAAAATAGATGGGAGAACTCATATGGAAGATAATAATATGAAACGTGGTCTTAGTTCCAGACACATATCTATGATAGCCATCGGTGGCGCAATTGGAACTGGTCTCTTTGTAGCAACCGGAAGTGTCGTTGCTCAAGCAGGTCCTGGTGGTGCAATTTTAGCCTACTTATTAATTGGAGTTATGCTTTATTTTCTAATGGCTTCAATTGGAGAACTCGCAACTTTTTATCCAGTATCTGGCTCATTTAGTTCATATGCTACGAGATTTATTGACCCATCACTCGGCTTTACCATGGGATGGTTATATTACATTATGTGGGCTTTAGTTTCGAGTGTCGATGTTATGGTTGCAGCTAGTGTTATACATTACTGGAATGTATTCCATTTCTTCAGTCCATTGACTTGGAGTTTAATATTCATCACATTACTTTTATTACTTAATATATTTACGGTTAAGGCTTTTGGAGAAACTGAGTTTTGGCTTTCATTAATTAAAGTAATTACAATTATTGTATTTATAATTATTGGTTTTCTCATGATATTTGGCATACTTGGTGGACATGCATATGGTTTTGATAACTTTACAAAAGGTAATGCACCATTTGTAGGTGGCATCACAGGCATTCTTAGCGTACTACTTGTAGCTGGATTCTCTGTTGGAGGTACTGAAGTCGTTGCTGTTACCGCTGGTGAATCTGATAATCCAAGTAAAACGATGCCTAAAGCTGTTAAGCAAGTCTTTTGGAGAATATTATTATTTTATGTATTGTCAATTTTTGTTATTTCAGCAATTATTCCTTATACAGATTCATTGCTATTAAATGAACATGAATCAGTCGCACAAAGTCCGTTTACGATTGTCTTTGATCGTATTGGAATTGCTTTTGCTGCATCAGTCATCAATGCTGTTATCTTAACTTCATTGTTATCAGCAGCGAATTCTGGTTTATATACTACAAGTCGCATGTTGTATTCACTTAGTGATAATCGCCAAGCACCCAAATTTTTAGGAAAGTTAAATCCAACTACCAAATTACCTTTGCGTGCATTAATAACGACATATATTTTCATTGTTTTAGTTATTATTTATGCTAATTTTAATGCCAATGCAGTATTTAGTTTACTTAATATCATTGGCTCAATGGTTATTTTAGTTTGGGGTACAAGTACATGGGGACAAGTAAGATTGCGTCGTGCAATTAAAAAACAAGGAAAAGATATTTCAACATTATTGCCTTATCGTTCTCCTTTATATCCGCTTGGACCAATTATTGTATTCTTGATGTTGATCTTCCTGTTATTCGGTAGTTCATTCGGCAAATTGATGGCTGGCCAATTCAGTGGTGTATTTATCAATTTCTTACCACTTATCGTACTCGCAATCATTTTCTTTATTCATAAACTGATTAGAAAAACAAAATATGTCAAATTGGAAGATATGGATTTATCACAACATGAAATTAACTAATATATCATAGTAATAATACACATTAATTTACTATATCTTTAATAAATATCGTCGAAGTGCAACGCTAATTTTGTATGCTTATACATTAAAAGTGTTGCGCTTTTTTAAATGTATTATTTTCTGAAAAGGCTTTATTATGTATAATGTAGTTAAAGACTAAGGTTTCGAGGTGGATTATATGATAGGACAAACTAATTTATTCGATGATGTATTGAAGAAAGATGAAAGATTTGTTATCGTAGTGCAATCCCTAGAGGATAGCAAAGGACGCTTAATCAAACGTACTTTAAGAGAATACCCTAGTTTAGATCATAATCAGATGAATAATTTATTCAATCATTTAAAAGAAGTGTTTTTAGAAGAACCCTTTGAAGAGAATCAGTCTGCATTTACCATAACAGTTTATACAAACCTTGATTACGCTGCAGATCAGGTCTATGCACACATCAAACGTTACAGAGGGAAGAATGAATGGACGCATACTGCTAAATAATTTTAATAAATCACAAATGGAGCGGAACAAAATTCATAATGAATTTTGTTCCGCTCCATCAAGCTTGACTAGGATTGAAAAAAGCTTGGTATAAGCGTATTTTCAATCCAGTTAACTACTGTCAATATTTAACTCATAGCCTAATACATAATGATGTCCCAGACCATTTATTATTACTAAACATGATAATCTTATTGCTTTATATGTTTAGTAGTTGTTTTAACGCATGTGGAATACCATTAGCATTGTTATCTAATGTAACTTCATCTGAGATTGCTTTTAAATCATCAGTAGCATTTCCCATTGCTACGGCATGACCTACTACTTTAAACATTGACATGTCATTCGGACTATCGCCAAAACAGATAACTTGAGCTAGGTCAATATTTGATTTATCACAAAATGACGAAATAGCATGACCTTTCGACACATTTTTAGCCATAAATTCTAAAAAATATGGTTTGCTCGTAGTTACGTCAACATTATCATTAAACGACCCTGCTAAATGTTGTCGTGCTTTTGTAATATGTTCCTCATAATCAACTGCAAGCACTTTCGGAACATTTTGCTGTATATATTGCTTTAAATCATTAACACGTTTCATAGGTAATCCAGTTATTTCTGATTCAATATTCATATATTCATGGTCGTCATCATAAATAATGTATCCATCTTGATAAGTCATAGCAAAAAAGTTATTTTGACGACAATAATCCACTATAGCATCAAAATCCTCTTTGCGAACTGACTGCTCAGCAACGACAGATTCATCAGCAACGCTTATCGTTTGTCCGCCATTATAACTCATGATATAGCTTTTATGCATGTCTAACTTCAATTCATACGCTGTCGGTAACATCCCTTCCGTTGGTCTCCCAGAAGCTAATATTACTTTAATTCCTTGATTTTGAATATCAATTAAATATTGCTTCGTAATTGGATCAACCTTATTGTCTCGTGTTAATAAAGTATCATCCATGTCCATCACAACCACTTGATATGTAGTCATAAAAGTTGTCTCTCCTTTCTCTATCTCAATTTTATTTTACAATAAAATTAATGTTGAAACACAATTTCTTCAAATACTCCTGTTTCATTGATATAGGAGAGCTCAGAAATACAATGTGGACATGCTCGGCGCAATTGTCTCACAATTTCACCGCTATATTCCCTTCTGCTAAGTGTTAAAATCGTGGGCCCTGCACCACTAATAACCGTAGCATATGCATGATATGCTAGCGCAATTTCTTTAACTTTTGCAAATTCTGGAATCAGTTGCTGACGAAACGGTTCATGAAAGCCATCTTGCATCATCATTTTTCCAGCAAGCTCATAATTATGTTGTATTAATGCACAAATCATTGTATTGCTAATAGCGCTACTTTGAACGGCATTATTATGACCAAAAGACTGTGGAAGTGCACGTCTTGCATCTTCAGTTCTTAACTCATATGGTGGAATAGTCAAAATAATGTCAACTTTAGGTATGTTAATATGTGCCACATCAGTTTCTAAAGTCTCTGGATTATGATACCCCGCAAGTAATCCTCCATAAATAGTTGGCGCAACATTATCTGGATGACCTTCCATTTCGGTTGCTAGTTGTAAAAGTTCATATTTGGACAACTGTATATTCCCGAAATGATTAGCAATGTACAATGCACCTACTAAAGCAGAAGCAGATGAACCTAAACCTCGCGCTAAAGGAATATCACTTCTCATATCAATTCTTAATGCCGGCAACTTAACCTGATAACGTTCTGCAACCTCTTGCGCAACTTGATAAATATAATTATTTTTATTTTTAGGTAAGCTATCTAACTCTTTATTTAAATAATGAAACTGCCAATTTTCACCTGCAATTTTATATACATATAAATGTAAATATTTGTCAATCGCCATGCCAATTGAATCAAAACCCACACCGAGATTAGCAGTAGATGCAGGCACTTTTAAATGTAAATAGTCCTCCATTATTTAAGAACCCCTTTGATATATTCAATAATACTTCGTTTATCATTAGGTAAAGGTTGAATCGGATTATCTAGAAGTGATATAGCCGTATCAGGATCTTTAAGTCCATTACCTGTTAATACAGCTACAACTGTTTGATTCTTTGGCAACTGTCCAGCACGATGTAATTTAATTAATCCTGCAATTGATGCATTACTTGCCGGCTCACTAAATATGCCTTCTTTTGAAGTCATAATTTGATAAGCTTCTAAAATTTCTTCATCAGTTACACTATCAATTAATCCGTGAGATTCATTTAATGCAGCGGTTGCTTTAGTCCAACTCGCAGGATTTCCTATACGAATCGCAGTCGCTATTGTTTCTGGATTTTTAATGACTTTATTTTGAACAATAGGAGAAGCACCTTCTGCTTGAAAACCAAATAAACGTGGTAATGTTACACCATGCTTATCATGATATTCCTTAAATCCTTGCCAATATGCTGTAATATTACCAGCATTACCAACCGGTATAGCTAAAATATCTGGAGCTTTTGTTAATTGCTCAATAACTTCAAATGATGCCGTCTTTTGTCCTTCAATGCGGAATGGATTAACTGAATTAACTAATTCAATTTCACCATCTTTCGCAATTTCTTTAACAATTTCTAACGCTTCATCAAAGTTACCTTCAATTGACACTATTTCAGCACCATACATGACAGCTTGTGATAATTTTCCGAGTGCTATTTTACCTTCTGGAATAACTACAATTGCTTTTAAGCCTGCTCTAGCAGCATATGCAGCTGCAGAAGCAGATGTATTTCCTGTCGAAGCACATATCACAATCTTTTTCCCTTGTTCTTTTGCTTTTGTCACAGCCATAACCATACCACGGTCTTTAAACGAACCAGTAGGGTTTGCTCCCTCATACTTTACGTATAGATTTATATTTAATTTTTGTGACAGATAGTCACAATGAATTAATGGTGTATTTCCTTCATTTAGTGTAAGTTGAGGCGTCTCTTCATTAACCGGTAAATAAGACCGATATTCTTCTACTAATCCTTGCCATCTTTTCATAATATTTAAACTCCTTCTACAGGATAAACTTTGATTATATCAATACCTGCTTGCTTTAATGATTGTTCTGGTGATACATCAACACCTGTAATAACTCCAGCATATGTAGTATCATTTCTTTTTATAATGTCAAAAGATTTATGAAAAGGCAGATTAGACTTGATTATTTCTTTTATTTTGTCTAATGTTTCACTACTATTAACCACAACAAAGTAACTATATTTTTCTTGTAGTGTAACTAAATGCTCATGATCCATTAACTCTTTAGTCTGATCTGTTTTAAGTTCAAAATGAGGAGGTAGCGTGTGTAAATTAGATTCAAAGAATAACGACACATTTAATAAATCACTTACTACAGCACTACCTGTCGCTAAACTACCTGCACCTTTGCCATAGAACATCGTGTCTCCTACAGCATCACCTATAACATAAATAGCATTGTATTCATTGTCTACAGAGGCTAATTGATGACTTTTATGTATCAATGTTGGTTCAACAGACGCATGTACTTTTCCATGTTCATAAATGCCTTTACCTATCAATTTAATCTTATAGCCTAACTTGTCAGCCACAAGAATATCATCAAGTGTTGTCTCACTAATACCTTTTATGTAAACATCATTTAATTTAATCACTTGATTAAATGATAAGTATGAAGTTATAACTACCTTTCTAGCTGCATCAATACCTTCTACATCATCTGTAGGATCTGCTTCAGCAAAGCCTAAACGCTGCGCTTCATTTAATGCTTCTTCAAAAGATGTATGCTCTTGAAACATCTTAGTTAAAATAAAATTTGAGGTACCATTAAATATGCCCATGAATTTTGAAATATTATTGGCATTTAATCCATTATTTATTGCATTTACAATTGGAATACCACCTGCAACGCTTGCTTCAAATTTAAGCGCTACACCGTTAGCTTCTGCTAAATCTTCAAGTAAACGCAAATGAACTGCAAGCAAATCTTTATTTGCAGTAATCACATGTTTACCACTTTTAAGTGTTCTACTTATATAATCAACTGTTGGTTCAATGCCACCCATTACTTCAATAACAATATCAATTGAGTCATCATTTAATATCTCATGTACATCTTCAGTTAAATGATATTGTTGAAAGTTTATAGGACGCTTCTTTGCCTTATTGCGGACTAAAATATGTTTAATAATAATATCTTTATTAATTGTGTCTTTAATTTGCTGCCTATTTTCTTCGATTATTTTAACTACACCTGAGCCAACTGTACCAAGCCCTAATAACGCAATATTTAATTCTTTCATTACTTATCCCCCTTTTGTCTTTTTCTAAAATACATTTGTACTGTTGAAAAATACTATATAATAGTATATTATATAAATCAATTCTTATTATTTCAATGTTTAAAACTTCACTCCAAATATATAGCTATATATTATCACGTGCTATCAGAAAATTAAATAGAATTTTCTGATTTTTTAGAAAGGTTGGTTCCATTGGTTAAAGTAGCTAAATTTGGAGGTAGTTCCGTCGCTAATGCATCTCAAATAAAAAAAGTATTAAACATTGTTAATGCTGATGACGAAAGAAAAATTATCATTGTTTCCGCTCCTGGTAAACGTTATAAAAATGATATTAAAACGACAGATTTATTAATTCGACTATATGAAAAAGTAACAAGTGGTTTAGATTATCAAGATAAGAAGCGTCAAATTGTGCAACGATACGCTGACATTGTTAATGAACTTCAAATGTCGACCGAGATACTCAAATCAATAGATACGACATTAGAAAAATTAATTCATTCATTAAAAAATCGTCCACCGCGTCTCTATGATGCATTATTGTCATGTGGAGAAAATTTTAATGCACAGCTCATTGCAGATTATAATAATACGCAAGGGGTACCTACCACGTATTTATCTCCTGAGGATGCAGGAATTCTAGTCACTGATTTACCGCAACAAGCCCAAATATTGGAGCAAGCTTATGAGCGAATTGCACAATTACGTAACATTAAAGGAAAAATCATTATTCCTGGTTTCTTTGGTGTTTCTAAACATGGCTATATTGTCACATTCCCACGAGGAGGCTCGGATATAACAGGTGCTATCATCGCACGTGGAGTTAATGCATCACTTTATGAAAACTTCACTGATGTTTCTGGAATTTTTAAAGCCAATCCTAATGTTATTAAACATCCAGAGCTTATTAAAGAAATCACATATCGAGAAATGCGTGAACTGTCTTATGCAGGGTTTGGTGTCTTCCATGACGAAGCACTTCAGCCACTTTACAAACATCGCATACCTGTCGTGATTAAAAATACAAACCGTCCACAAGATAAAGGCACTTTTATCAAACATGACCGAGATATCAGTGCAAATAATGTCATTAGTGGGATAAGCTGTGATAAAGATTTTACAGTTATTAATATCAAAAAATATTTAATGAATCGTCAAATTGGATTTACTGTAAAAATATTACAAATATTAGAAGACTTTAATATTTCATTTGATCATATGCCATCTGGCATCGATAGTATCAGCATAATTATGCGTTCACATCAACTTAAAGGTAAAGAAGAAGACGTTCTAAACGCAATACGTAAGAAGTGTGAAGTTGATGAATTAAGTGTAGATCATGATTTAGCTATTTTAATGATTGTAGGAGAAGGAATAAATCAGACCGTAGGAACAGCAAATAAAATCACGCATGCATTAGCACAAGCTAACATCAATTTAAAAATGATTAATCAAGGTGCTTCTGAAATATCGATGATGTTTGGTATTTCAGTTAAAGATGCTGAAAAAGCCGTACATGCAACGTATGAATTTTGTTATCACGGAAAATGCATCGATAACGTTTAAACAAAGACAAAACAGGCTGGGACATAAATCTCAAAAAATAGCAGTCAGATGAATTGAATTCAACTCATCTGACTGCTTCTTTTTTATTGAATACTTCGTATTTATATATAATTTTACATCAACATACTTTAAAAAATAAGGCACTTTCGTATAATTTCATAAACTTCACTAAACTAAATTAACGAGGTGCCT
>NZ_KV809462.1:388021-456879 GCF_001812565.1 Staphylococcus sp. HMSC059F04
AAACTTCAATACTTATTCCTACAAATGATATTTCCCGATATGTTATTTTGTTTGATTACTCATTAAGACATTTTTTAATTTTATCTTCGCCTACTACAGTCTGTAAAATAACAAATTGATAATAGCTTAATGCATCTAATACTTTTTTATAACTAGAAGATTGGTGATAATTTTGATTATCTAAAAAATCATACATTAGTACAATTTCTGGTTTAATATAATCCACATTCCATGTCAAAGAATGGAAATAAATATTATTTTGAGGCAACCTCACATGATTATCTAATCTAAAAATCCATTCACCATTCGCTACATCATATATAAATATATTTAATAATAAACTAGTGTTGTTCATTACAGTAATATGAACGACCTCTGTAATAACAAGTTGACTCGTATCTAAAACATGATTGTTTTTATTATAGTATGTTAATTTAATATCATTAGGCAAAGCTGTAATCACTTCTGTTAAATGCTTACGCTCTACACATAAATCAACTATAGAAGGAAGATCAAATTGATTATTCAAAAATAATTGCATGGCTACTTCTCCATGAAATTTAAAAGCTTGTGGACAGTTATCAAGTAAAATATTTACTAAGTCCTTAGCTTTGTAATCCTGTAATTTAGCCATTCGACCCCTCCTTAGGAAACGCTTTCATTACTCAATTATAACTTGCTCGTACTACATTTTCAATTTTTGAATTGTGAACTTTTGGTAAACTGCATGTTACTTCATATTTACCTATAATTATATATATAGTTACTTTGGCTTTAATTTGAACTTTAGATATTTAATAAGCTACACATTTTGTCTACGCATTGATTGAATTAATAAATTAAACTGTATATAATTTACAGTGTATTTGTATGATTAAAATATCTTTAATAATCAGGAGTATTTTAATGATATAACAATACAAAATAAACAGAGTAAGGTGATAAATAATGACCTTGTCAATAGTGCTTATTATTTTATTAGTGATACTCATTTTAGCTTCTATACTACATCATCGCTACATGCAAAGTAGAATTGATACAGAAGTATACGCTAAAAATCAACTCACTTCTAAGAACGCGATTCTCAGTAATGAAAATACTGAACTCAAAAATCAAATGTTAAGTTCTAATAACGATGTCAGCACACATGCTAAGAAAAATGCAAAACGTGAAGTCAAAGAAATACTTGAAAGTTTCAAAAAGAATGGCCAGCTAAAATACTACGAAATTATTCAGACAAGTAAATTAGCTACAAAACATCCATTCTTCGAGTATTTAAGAACATTTGACTTTATCGTTGTCTCAGATGTAGGTCTAATCAATATCGATGTCAAAAATTGGAAGCAAAAAACATTTTACCATTTTGACGCATCTGTAAAGGATGAATTAAATTTATCTAGCTTTAGTTCAATTGATCAAGTCATTGGACATTACATTGCCAAGCAGTATCACAGCCAATTTAATTCATCACGTCAAGAAATATATACGTTTATTGAAAAAATACAAAGTAATCGTGTTATTTTTGATTTTTATGACGTAGATCCTTATCAACAGGCAGCACTGAACTCTAAAACATTAAAAGACGGCATTGAAAACCACTTCAATCACAAAATTCAAAGTATTGGTGTTGTGTACTTTAATGATGGTAGTGTCAATATAATTGAAGGATCAGATGAAAGAGGAAAATATGTAGATACTGTTTCTACAAAATCTTCATTAAAATCCGTCATTGGACATGCTATAGAGTTGTCAAAACATCCACTGACTAAAGAACAAGTCGAAACCATTGCAAAAAGTTTTGATTAATAATTAAAAAGCCGGAAATGCACCTCTCATAAAGTGATGTAACCACAATCACATAAGCAGATGGGCATTCCTGGCTTTTTCTAACTCCAAAGATTGATTTTTTTCTTTTGCGCCTCGTTTTGTGCTTTGATAAAGACGTCTCTATATTTTCCATTAGGTGCAAAGTATTTTTCTTTAGCTAACCCTTCTTTTACTAATAGCTCATTAAATAATGTATCTTTATCCAGCCAAACATATGCTAAAACACGTCCATAGCGATCATTTTTTTCTTTATCATATTCCAGATAAACATCTTTATTGGTTAAGTTCTTTTTACTAAAATGCGATGCTTCTTTACCGTATGGCTGTACAGGTGTATTAGGTTTCACTGTTTCAGGCGTATCAACGCCGATTAAACGAATTTTAAGCTGCTGGCCTTTGCTATTACGAGCTACAAAGGTATCACCATCAACTACACGTATAATATGAACTTTTTCCTTTCCTTTTAAATCAGTAGATGATTGCTGTTTAGATTGTGATAACAGAGATTGAAAAGGTCCTGTATGATTAATATATTGAAAACCTAAGACAATAAGTACTATGACCACAAAAATAACAATTGATTTTGACTTTTTGGATTTCATTAGTTGCTCCTCATTTTAAATTTACTCAATTATCATATCTAATTATCTTCATCAAGGTCAATATGAAATTACACTGTTATTCCATTCACTTCTATTTAAAGCATGATATAATATTATTGAAAGTTGGGAGTGAATAATATGAGCGAACAAAATGAGAGCCTCGTTACCATCATTGGAGCTGTCATTGCTATAATTGTAGGAGTTATTCTCCAAATCATTTTTAAATTACCTATCATCGTATCAATTGTAGTCGCTATACTACTAGGGGTATTCGTAGGTTTTCTAGTTTATCTTATCCAAAACATCATAAATAAGCGTAATAATAAATAATCATCACGCAACAAATAGTTTTTCTTCTATAATGTCTTCAAAAGCTAATTTCAAGCTTTTGAAGGCATTTTTTTGATTTAAAATTGTAGATTAAAGTTTAATAATGTTATTTTTATTCAAAATGTGGTATATATAAGTAAAGATACTAAAAGACGAACTTTCTTACGAAAAAAATTTTAAAAGTTAAGTTTTTAGACTGTGATTAAATTCAAATGGGATATGAGGTGTTTAAAATGGAAATTATGGATATTATTATTGAAACTGATGCTCTTGTATACTGCGTAAAAACACAAGAAGGCTACACATTTAAACATACGTTAGCTAGTGATACACCACCTGACAAAGTAGCACACGTTTTGAGACTTTTGGCTGAACATGTTGATAAAATGTCTAGCAAACAAAAAGTAGTTACAAAATAATTAAACCCAACCTTTTTCAAACGCTTTTTTCCAAGCTTCAAAGCGATTGTCCGCCTCCATCTTATCAATAATAGCTGATGTATAATTTCTCACTGTTCCGTCCGACAAATACAATTTATTTGCGATTTCTTTACTGCTGAGGCCCAGCCCAATTTCTCTTAAGACAATTTGTTCTTTGTGTGTGAGTGGATTCATATTAGAAATCATTGATGTCATGAGTGAAGCACTGTATTCCTTTTCCCCTGTTATTACTTTTTTTATCGTGCCAATCAAATCATCAACAGAACGTTCTTTAAGCACATATGCATCTACATCATTCGCAACCGCTTTTTCAAAATAACCTGGTCTTTTAAATGTCGTTACGATAATAATCTTAGTTGAATCGTTTCCTTCTCTCACTTTGGCAAGGACTTCCAGCCCTGTCATCTCAGGCATCTCAATATCCAATATAGCTACTTGAGGACTGTGCTTTTGGATATATCTTAATGCAGAAGCGCCATCGCCAAATTGTTCTACCACTTTAATATCATCGCTCATATTAAGTAATTGAACCATCGCTTGCCTTAACATTGTTTGGTCTTCCGCTACAATAACTGAAATCATAGTTGCTCACCTCTTGGAATATGAACTTCAATGGTCGTTCCTTGTTGTTTACTAGAATGAATAACTAATGTTCCTTTTAAATATGCAACACGTTGTTCTATACTATTTAAACGAACAGTTTCTGGTTGTCGCATACCTTGACCATTATCCGATACACATAATATAATTTTCTCTTGTTTGTTTATTAAGTTTCCTTCTACTTTGGTCGCATGCGCATGCTTAATAATATTATTTATTGCTTCTCTTAATATCATTGCTAATGTAGATTGACGTACAGGGCTCATCGTCTTGGCAATATTAGCATTATAAAAATCAAAAGAAATATTCGCATCTTTTAATACATGTTCGACAGCATGAACCTCTTCATCAAACGTTTGTGTTTTTAAATCTTCGATAATTTCTCTAACTTTAGTCAATGTTTGACGTGATAAATCTGCCAGTGCTTCAATTTCTTCTTTTGCCTGTTCTGGTTGCTGGTCAATTAATTTTGTAGCTAGTTCTGCTTTCAATGTCATCCCTGCAAACACATGACCTAGTGTATCATGCAAATCTTGACCTATACGATTTCTTTCTTGTTCAGTAATCAACATATTAATATATTCATTTTTAGCATTTAATTGCTCTTTTAAATGTCTTTCATGAACAGCTCGGATATTGCCTAGACACATCATTAAAATGACTAAATAATACACTAATAAAACAAACATATGACTTTGATCTATATAGTATTGCATCATTAGAGCTGCTGCTAGCGCCATGCAAAATAAGACAAAAAATTTAGATTTTATGCCTACTTTTAACATAAATGGCAAAGCAAACGCACTAAAAAAGAAAAATAACGTGTTCATAGGTGTATTACAAAATACGAAATATATTAAAATCGCATAATGTATAATAAACAATATAAAAAGCCAATTATTTCGCCACTTAGTGTAACCAAAAATAATCATCATATATGTGATAGTAAATACAATAACAATGCTTACATATTCAACTTTAGATCGTGTTATATCATCTGAAAACGTAGCCAATATTGGAAATATCAAATAAATGAGTGGCGTTATTTTTTCTGCTAAAAATATAGTTACTGAACGTTCTTTCATTTAAGACACATCTTTTCTATGATTTATCCACAATGCAATGATTAAGGCAAATATACTATATATAAATATAATACTAAATGATTGTACATTGATTCCGCTACCTTTACTTAAGTCATATGCAATCGCTTTTAAATGGTAGGTTGGCATCCACTTTGATACTTGCTGCATCCAATCGGGGAAAGTTGTTGTTGGGAACCAAAGTCCTCCTGCTATTGCAAGCAATATACATATCATATTAGCTATACTACTTGCTTTTTGCGTATCATCAAATTGGGCAATAACAAGACCAAAGGTTAAAAATAAACTTGCGCCAATCCAAAGTAATATACCTGATAACATCCACTCAGCAATACTCATCGTAACGTCTTTAGAGAAATGTGCAACGACAAAAATGATAACAATCGATAATAAAAATTGTATCATCGTTCGCACGACTTTTACACCGTAATAACGTGATATTGACATAGGTGTAACCATTAACCGTTTATACCATCCATTGGCACGTTCTTCTATCATATCTAAAGGAAACGACATCATACAAAAGTTCAATAAACTAAACACTACCATACTATACATATATTCTTTATTAAACACTTGTTGTTGAGCTTTAGGTAAATCTAAAATTGACGTAAAAATAAGATAAAAGAATAAAGGTAATAAAATCGAAAAAATTAGATACACTTTTTTTCTAAAAAGAACTTTTAATTCCGTTGTTAATAAAGTCATCGTCATAATGTTTCCACCTCTTTTGAATGATTATCTTTAAACATGATTTCAAGTAATGATGCTTTATGTATCTCAATCTCATTTAAATTTACTTGCTGTTGTTGCAAATCTTGTAGCGTTCGCGAAACATCTTTGGTACATATTTTAATGATGTGCTGTTGCTTTGTTTCTTGTATCTTTTCATTAATATGAAGCTGTTTTTGATATTTTTTAGGTATATAAATAAATGTCATCGCATCTTGTTGGCGAATTTGTGATAACGTGTCGTTCATTTGAATAACACCATTTTTTAATAAGACAATATGATCAGCCATCCGCTCTACTTCTTCAATGTAGTGTGACGTATATAAAATAGTTGTTCCTTGATCTTTGAGATGTTGAATCACCTGCCAAAAATATTCTCTAGTCTCTATATCCATTGCTGCTGTTGGTTCATCAAGAATGAGTAATTGCGGATGCCCTACCAATGCAAGGGCAAAATCTAGCAACCGTTGCTGTCCACCCGATAGTTTATTGGCCATTTGATTTAACTGAGCATCGTCAAATAATGTTAATGCTTTAAATGCCTTAAGTGACATTGCTTGTGGATATAATGCGTGATGTAAGTAAAATAACTCTTTCACTTTTATCATTTTGGGAAATTGCGTCTTTTGAAATAAAATAGCCATTTTTGATGGGTCTAATAATTCTGACTTATCTATAATTTGACCTTCATTAGGAGTTAAATTACCAATAATAATATCAATCAATGTTGATTTACCCGCTCCATTTTTACCGATAAAAGCCGTACATTTACCATTTTGAATTTTCAAATTAATGTCGTTTAACACTAATTTTTTCCCAAATTGTTTTTTTATACCTTTTACTTCAATCATCTATATCACCTCTTGTTTGACTATTACAACAATAACAAGGAATGACGTTTGATATTAGATGCAAATGTCATCATGTTAGAATGACATTTGTCATAAAAAAACACCTACTGAAAATATTTCAATAGGTGGTAATACTCCAATACTTTAACTACTTATTATAAAATTGGTGATACGAGCTTTGCAATGTCTTCTTTTATTTTTATTTTTAATGAACGTTGGTTATATTTTTCTTTAGTTAACAATTTAGATTTTTTGATATCTTCTTGATAAGCTTTTTTTAATTGCTGTGCAATCGTTTTATCATATACAAAGGCATTGACTTCAAAATTAAGTTCAAAACTTCTGTAATCCATATTAGCTGTACCTACAGACACTACTTCATCATCAATCATACATAATTTTGAATGAATAAAGCCATTTTGATAGGTATGAATATGCACCCCACTATCTAATAGAGCGGCCGCATTAGAAAAAGTCGCCCAATAAACAAAAGGATGATCCGGTTTGCATGGTATCATAAGATGCACTTCTACCCCTGTACTCGCTGCCATTTTTAATGCATTAATATAAGCATTATCCGGTATAAAATAAGGCGTCTGTAAGTAAATCGATTTTTTAGCACTCATAATCATTTTAGTATAACCAAATTCAATTTGATGCCAATCTTCTGCCGGACTACTTGCCACAATTTGAAGTGGGGTATGACCATCTCCATAATCTTTTTTAGGAAAATACTTACTATCATATTCAAATTGAGTACGATGTGCTTGAGAGTTCCAATCTAAAATAAATCTTACTTGCAAGGCATCAACTGCATCACCTTGAATTCTAAAATGTGTATCTCTCCAATAACCTAATTTTCCCAATCCTAAATAATCATCTCCTATATTAAAACCACCAATATAGCCTTTTTGACCATCTATGACTATAATTTTACGATGATTACGATTATTCATTCTAAAATTAATTAATGGAAACTTCGATGCAAAGAATGCTTCAACTTCGCCTCCAAGTGCTTTAAATTGCTTAAATTTAGATAAGCCAACTTTTTTAGAACCAACATCATCATAAAGGAGTTTTACTTCTAAACCTTCTTTTAACTTCGTTTCTAAAGCATCAAGAATACGTTTACCTAAACCATCTAACTCAAACGTATAATATTCTAAATGAATGTAGTGTTTAGCATTGTATATATCTTCTATAACTTGATCAAACAACTCATGCCCATCCGTAAATACATCCACTTGATTATTTTCAGTTAAAAAGCCATCTTGGTTCATAAGCAACATGCGAACTAAATCATGATGTGTTGTTACTAGTTCATTGCTAGTACCATAATTATGTTTGTCAAAACTTTTTATCTGATCATCTATCAATTGCTTAAATGCATTAAGCTCCTTACCATTATGTTTTTCCATTTTACGCTTTGACACAGTTCGACCAAAAAATAAATATAAAACAAAGCCAATGAGTGGCAATACTAACAGCACAAAAAGCCATGCCCATGTTGACGTAGCACTTCGTCTATTACGTTCTAAAAAGATAATAATAAATGCTAAAATCAAGTTCAATATAAAGCCAATGATTAACAAAAATGTAAATATAATACCTAAATTTCCCGTTACCCCTAAGAACATAATTCATCTTTCCCTCTTTCAGCGTCATTTATATTCATTATTCATATTTATTTACTAATTTAAATAATAGCTTTTTTAGTTTTAAATATCAAACTACTGTATCTTTTAACATCAACTTTAAAACGCTTACAATTATTTAATTGCGAAATTTAATTTATTTCCAACGAAAAATGCGCTATAATTGTCATATTATTTTTTCAGAAAGTTCTGTTAATTTAAGGGGGAATTTCATGATTTCATTTGAAAACGATTATTTAGAGGGTGCACATGAAAAAGTGTTACAACGACTTATAGAAACAAATATGGTGCAAGAAGCCGGTTATGGTGCCGACCAATTTTCTCAACAAGCAGCTGATAAAATTAGAGAAATTATTGACTGTCCACATGCGACTGTAAGATTTTTAGTTGGTGGCACACAAACCAATCAAGTCGTTATAAGTACAGTATTAGAACCGTATGAAGCTGTGATTTCAGCCAATACAGGACATGTTGCCGTTCATGAAGGAGGAGCCATTGAATTCAGCGGTCACAAAGTAATAGAGTTAGAATCAAACGAAGGAAAAATTACAGCAGAATCAGTGAAACAATATTTGGAAACATTTAATAGTGATTTCAAAAAAGAACATATGGCCTTTCCGGGAATGGTTTATATATCACATCCTACAGAATATGGTACGCTCTATTCAAAAAGTGAGTTACAAGCTTTGTCAGAAGTATGTCGTAAGCATCAAATACCATTATTTATGGATGGTGCTAGATTGGGTTATGGCGTAATGAGCGACGCAACTGACGTAGATATCACAGATATTGCAAAGTATTGTGATATTTTTTATATCGGTGGCACAAAAGTTGGTGCATTGTGCGGTGAAGCAATTGTCTTTACGCAATATAATGAACCAAAACACTTCACTACACGCATTAAACAACACGGTGCATTATTAGCTAAAGGACGATTAGTTGGTATTCAATTTTTAGAATTATTTACAAACAATTTATATTTTGACATCAGTCGTCATGCGATTCACATGGCCAATAAAATGAAAAAAGGGTTTATTGACAAAGGTTACAGAGTCTATTTCGACTCACCTACGAATCAACAATTTTTCATATTAAGCGAAGAGAAAATTCAACAATTACAACAAAAAGTAAAGTTCGCAGTTTGGGAAAAATACGATGAAAATCATCGCGTCGTAAGATTTGCTACAAGTTGGGCAACAACTGAAGAAAATGTCAATCAATTATTAGAATTAATATAATAGAAAATACTGATATTTTTAACTAAAGAAGATATAACAAATTAGCCGTCTAAAAATTTTTGAGTATGATAACAATGTTTTTGACAATATTTGTTATCTACTCTTTTTTTATAGTTTAAAACGTATTACCTTGGTGATTTGAAAGAGTATATACACCTTTTCTAATCAAGTCTAAACATTCTGTAATAATTTAAGATGAATGATGATACTAATGAAAACTTTGAGAAATATATCAAGAATATATTTTAAAATGAGTTGCCCAATAGTTGACCATCCAATGAAAAAATAGCTTTCTTTTATAAGTTAGTTGTCCACTTTTATATAAAAAAGAAGCTAAGGCAAAATGCCCTAACTCCTTGTTATCCCTAAGTCGGTCCCCTGTTTGCTTAGCGATTAATATTGTTTCATGTATTGGTCGCGCTCCCATTCAGAAACTTGGGTTCTGTAATAATCCCATTCAATTGATTTAGAATTAATAAATTGATTGTAAATATGATTACCCAATGCTTTTTTAATCGTTGGATTTTCACGCATTGCTTTTAATGCTGTATAAAGTGTTGATGGAAGGTCATGAATGCCAACAGCTTCACGTTCTTCACGATTCATTTCGTAAATATTTTGGTTCACTGGTTTTGGTACTTCTGTTTTATTTTTAATACCGTCTAACCCTGCTTGCAAAATAGCTGCAAGCGCCATATAAGGATTTGCCGCTGGATCTACTGAACGCACTTCAATACGTGTTGATAACCCTCTTGATGAAGGTACACGAACCAATGGAGAACGGTTTTTACCACTCCATGCGATATAACATGGTGCTTCATAACCTGGTACTAAGCGTTTGTATGAGTTTACAATCGGATTACATACAGCTGTGAAGCCACGTGCATTATTTAAAATACCAGCTGTGAAATGATATGCGTCATCTGTTAATTGCATTTCACCATTTGGATCATAGAAGGCATTTTCTTTACCTTTGAATAATGACACATTGAAGTGCATACCGCTACCGTTTACACCGAACAATGGTTTTGGCATAAATGTTGCGTGTAAATTATGTTTACGTGCAATCGTTTTTACAACTAACTTGAATGTTTGAATATTATCACATGCTGAAATTGCATCTGCATATTTAAAATCAATTTCATGTTGACCAGGTGCTACTTCATGGTGACTTGCTTCAATATCAAAGCCCATGTCTTCAAGTTCTAAAACGATATCACGGCGGCAGTTTTCACCTAAGTCAGTTGGTGCTAAATCGAAGTATCCACCATCGTCATTCAACTCAAGTGTTGGTTCACCTTTTTCATCTAATTTGAATAAGAAGAATTCTGGTTCAGGTCCAAGGTTAAAGTCTGTATAACCCATGTCTTCCATTTCTTTCAAGACACGTCTTAAGTTCGCACGTGGATCCCCTTCAAAAGGTTGACCATCCGTTTTATATACGTCACAAATTAATCGTGCTACTTTACCTTGTCCTGCTGTCCATGGGAAAATAACCCATGTATCTAAATCTGGATGTAAATACATATCTGATTCTTCAATACGAACAAATCCTTCAATTGAAGAACCATCAAACATCATTTCATTATCTAACACTTTTTCTAATTGGCTTACTGGAACTTCTACATTTTTTATTGTTCCTAAAATATCTGTGAATTGTAAGCGTAAGTATCTTACATTTTCTTCTTTTGCAAATTTACGAATGTCATCTTTTGTGAATGTACGTTTTGGCATATTTGAATCCTCCACTACTTTATTTAATAAATCTGGATAAATCTCCACGATTTATTGGCAATGCTTCACCTATGGGTTTTTGCGTTGCATCTACAATCATTCTTTTTCTAGTCTCTTGTTCATCAGTTGTTAAATGCCCTTGATCATCTAAAATAATTTGTTTAATTGCTTTGATGTTAAAACCCTTTTCTAAAAGCGCTTTAATCTCTAAAAGTCGTTCCAAATCATTCATTGAAAATAATCGTTTATTTCCTGCTGTTCGTTCGGGCGTTATCAGTTCATGTGTTTCGTAATAACGGATTTGTCTTGCTGATAATTCCGTTAATTTACTTACAACACTCATAGAGAATACGGCCATATTACGCCTTAATTTATCATTAGACACTAATAACCTCACCTCTACTTTTGAACTTGTTAACAATTTAGCATACTTTTTTTTATAATACAAAAATATGTCAGGTTTTCTAACATAGAATGGTTAATACTTCATTAATCTTAATCATACGAAGTCATGTGGTTTATAAAATAGACTGACACTGCTCTTTCAGGAGTCTTGCCATAAATAATACGTATTAACATGTCGTCTTATATTGAAATGCTTAAAAAAACAAGACACTTTCGTATCATTTAATAAACTTTACTAAACTAAATGAACGAGGTGCCTTTTATATAAAATCTTGATATAAATTAATCTACGCTACCCGATATTGTAAGAACCATATCCAAAGAAAAAGTTTTGGTGTTCCAATTTGAATCCACTACATTTATATTCTAAAATGTATCTGACTATACTAATTGTTGCTCTTGTAATTGTTTTACTGCATAAATAATCGCTAGTTTAACGTGCTCATAAGTTAAACCACCTTGGACATAAACTTCATATGGTGGACGAATTGGACCATCTGCAGATAATTCGATAGATGCACCTTGGATAAAAGTGCCTGCAGCCATAATGACATCATCTTCATAACCAGGCATGTAACTTGGCTCTGGACTAAAATGTGCATTTATAGGTGACGCATGTTGAATACTTTGACAGAAAGAAATCATTTGTTCTTTTGTTTCAAATTGTACTGTTTGGATTAAATCAGTGCGTAGTACATCATATTTGGGCGTTGTATGCATATGCATTTTCTCTAATAAAAGACTTGTAAATAAAGCGCCTTTCAAACTTTGGCTCACTACGTGTGGTGCTAAGAAGAAGCCTTGATACATTTCATGAAGTGCATAGACCGAAGCCCCTGCTTCACGCCCAATTCCAGGTGCCGTTAGTCGATAGCCACAACGTTCAATTAAATCTTCACGACCTGCGATGTAACCACCAATTTTAGCTAAACCACCACCAGGATTTTTAATCAGTGATCCTGCCATTAAATCTGCACCACATTCAATTGGTTCTCGTGTTTCAACAAATTCGCCATAGCAATTATCTACAAAAATAATAACATGCGGATATTGTGCTTTAATTTTTTGAATAGCGCATTCAATTTTATCAATATTAAGAGATGGTCGTTGATCATATCCTTTAGAGCGTTGTATAGCAACTACTTTTGTTTTATCAGTAATCGTGCTCAAAACTTGTGAAGTGTCTATATCACCATCTTTTAATGGAATATCACGATATTTAACGCCATGCTCTTTTAAGCTTTCGATACCATTACCATTGACGCCTATAACTTCTAATAAAGTATCATATGGACTTCCAGTAATATAAAGTAGTTCATCTCCATGCTTTAACATACTTTGAAGCGCTATTGTAATCGCATGTGTACCTGAAATAATTTGCGGACGCACCAAAGCTGCTTGTGCTCGAAATGTATGTGCATAAATCTCTTCTAAATGCTGCCTTCCAATATCATCATATCCATAACCAGTAGTTCCTAGTAAATCACTTTCTGTTGCTTTTACATGATGAAATGATGCTAGTACTTTTTCCTGATTCAAAAGTGCAATGTCTTCAATCTGTTGAAAAAATGGTGCTAAGATATCTTCTACTTCTGCAATTGTGTGTGTTAAATCTGACATGTATAATCTTCCTTTTTGTTATTTTCTATATCCCGTAACCTCATAACAATTGTTTTGAGGATTAAAGTTCATTTCTTCTATTAGTGTATGCTGTTTCAAAAAGTATATGCGTTGTGCATTGGAACTTGCCACAGTTTCTGAATAATAAGTTAAACTTTCTTTTATCTGTTTAATTAACAACGCTTTGACCTTTGTAATATCTGAATGATGCTGTGTCGATACAAATTCAGATAATGATGATGACATTGGTAAAGCCATTGTAGAAGGGCATAAATCTCTTTTGTTAAACAATACAACTTGTGGAATTTGGTCCATTTCTAATTCTTGAATTAGCTGATTGACTGTTTCGTATTGTGAGCGAAATTCAGGGTGGCTCGCATCAACTATATGTAATAATATATCAGCATTTTTGGCTTCTTCTAAAGTGGATTTAAATGCAGCTACTAAAGTTGTTGGTAGTTTTTGAATAAATCCTACTGTGTCCGTAATTATCACATTAAATCCTTCATTTAGCTGGATTTGTCTAGTTTTAGGGTCTAGCGTAGCAAACAATAGATTTTGCTCATAAGTGCTTTCACCAGACAATACATTAAACCATGACGATTTACCTGCATTAGTATAGCCAACTAATGCTATTTGAAATACTTGATTTTGCTCGCGTTTATTTCGATATCTTTCTCGATGTTCAACTATTGTCTGTAATTGATGTTTAATTTCATTTATTCGTGTTCGAATATGTCGTCGATCCATTTCTAACTTGGTTTCACCAGGACCTCTCGTACCTATTCCTCCACCTAAACGTGACAAACTCTTTCCATGGCCTTGTAGTCTAGGTAGTAAATAATCTAACTGTGCTAATTCAACTTGTAACTTCCCTTCTTTGCTTTTAGCACGTAATGCAAAAATTTCTAGTATAAGTTGTGTGCGGTCAATAATCTTAACATCTAACGCATCATTTAAACTTTTGGACTGTGCTGTCGTTAATTCATCATTTGCTACAACGACATCTATATCATGTAAATCAATAAATGCTTTAATTTCATCGATTTTACCTTTACCAACATAATATTTATGATCAACTTGTTGTCGATTTTGTGTTATTTGACTAACCACTTCAAGCTGGCATGTCTGTGATAAGGCCTGTAATTCTTGCATAGTTGAATCATAATCAAATTGATTATCTACTTGGGCATTTACACCGACTAGAACTGCAGTTTCTCGTTTCTGTTGTGTGCTATATGCTGCTTGTTGCACCATAGTATGCATCTCCTTAATCTTGCTACTCAAATCATTCTAACACAGTGCTTTATTTAAGACTATCTGCATAAATTATGTTAAATTAAAGATAAATTGAAAGGGTGAATAGAATGGAAAATATTTATGATATTGTCGTTCAAACTTCAGATGGTAAAGACTATAAATTAGAAAAATATAAAGGGGACGTCATGCTCATCGTGAATACTGCAAGTGAGTGTGGTTTTACACCTCAATTTGAAGGACTTCAAGAGATTTATGATAAATACAAAGAACAAGGTCTTGTCGTATTAGGTTTTCCATGTAATCAATTCGGTGGTCAAGAACCTGGTTCTGGTGCTGAAGCTAATCAAAATTGTAAAATTAATTATGGTGTCACATTCCCTATTCACGAAAAAATTGATGTAAAGGGAGAGCATCAACATCCATTATTTAGATTTTTAACTGACGCGCAACATGGTATGTTTAATGAGAAAATTAAATGGAATTTTACGAAGTTTTTAGTTGATCGTCAAGGTCATGTGGTTAAACGTTTTTCTCCTCAAAAGAAACCTGCACAATTACATGAAGCAATTGAAGCTCTTTTATAACACAAAAAGGCATCCAGTTCGTTTTTAGCGAGCTGGATGCTTTTTACAAACAACTAACGATATTATTTTAATGCGTTATCGCCTATGTTTGTAAACATGTGTAGTAACCGAATACTTCGCTTACTTAGATATGATGATTAAAAGCTTGTAAGCTTATAACCTATTCTTCGCTGTTTGTTTCAACAGTGTCTGAGCCTTCTGTATCTACAGCAAAAGTACTGATCGCATGTTTGTAAATCAAATGTTGTTTACCTTGAGATACGATGTTGACAACATATTTGTCAAAGTCTTCAATAACACCTTTCATTTGGAAACCATTTAAGAAGAAGACAGTGACTTCTGTTTGATTCACTTTAAAATTTTCTAGTGTTTGGTCTTGGATGTTGTGATTTGCAATCATTTTACAGAACTCCTTTTATTTATTTGGGTTGTAATCTCATCTAACATCATTTGAAGCGACATGTTCTCTTTATCTAACCATCGCACTTTCATCTTATTCTTGAACCAAGTCAGTTGTCTTTTGGCGTATTGTCTCGAATGCTGTTTCAATTTATCAACTGCATAAGACAATGTTTCTTCACCTTTGACCACAGGAATTAGCTCTTTATAGCCAATTGCTTGCATGCTCTGTTCATGCTCATATCCTGATTCAAGCAGTGCTTCCACTTCCCTAAATAATCCGTTGGTCAACATAATATCAACTCGTTTATTTATTTTAAAATATAATGTTTCACGCGACATTTCAATCCCTACTAATAATGTATCATAATTTTCTGTAAATTGTTGAACTTTCTTGCGTGAACTTAAAAGTTTTTCTGTTTTTAAATAATATTCTATTGCCCTAAGCACTCTTTTTCGATTATTAGGGTGTATTTCTAAAGCAGATTTTGAATCAAATGTATTTAAATATTGATGTAAATGATCATTATCTAATTCTTCTAATTCATTCATTTTTTTTGCGACTTCACGTTTCTTTTCAGCTGTAATTTCTTCCTTTTCAAATGGATAATTATAAATCAGTGATTGAATATACAAACCTGTACCGCCTGCAATAATAGGAATTTTCCCTCTCGCAGTGATATCTGCGATGCATTGTTCTGCACGTTTTTTAAATTCGTATGCCGAAAAGGCTTCATCTGGATTTAAAATATTGATAAGATGATGCGGTACACCTTCCATTTCTTCTTGTGTTACTTTTGCTGTACCTATATCCATTTGTCTGTACACTTGCATTGAATCGCCACTAATCACTTCACCATTTATTTTCTTAGCTAGGGCGACACTCAATTCAGTTTTCCCTGATGCCGTTGGACCAACGACAACAACGATAAACGGCTTTTTGCTCATCATATTTTACTATCCTCTCTCGTTTGTTCGCTTCAAAATATGTTTTTCAATCCATTCAAACATGTGATTCCATGTTAAATCATAATTATCTTCAAATAATATTTCATGTCTTTTGAATTTATATAGTTGTACCGTGATATGTTTTATACCTGCTCGTTTAAATTTTCGTCCTAGCTTACGCACACCTTTGCCGTAATCACCAAATGGATCTTCCTTACCTGATATCAACAAAATCGGTAGCTTACTATTTATCTTCTTGAGTTCTTTTTTCCATGATGTCACCATCATATATTTAACCGTTTGATAGATAAGTTGATTAGACACTAAAAAGCCACAGTATTCATCTTCAACATATTTATCTACTTCTGCACGTTGAGAAGATAGCCAATCGCTTGGCGTTTGAGGATTGTCGATACGTTTATTAAATGATTTATAAACGAGTTGATTTACCCATTTTAGACGCTTTCTTCTACCTAGGCATAAAGCTATAAGTTTAAGACTAACTACTGCTGGAATGGCTTTCCATAATGGAAATTGACCTGTCCCCGTCAAAATTAAGCCATCAGCAACATCAGGGTATTGTTCAACAAAACGACGCGCAATAATTGACCCCATTGAGTGACCCAAAACAATATATGGCAATTTGCCAAAGTCACCATATATTGTCCGTGCGATTTCTTCTGCATCTTGAGCTACAATACGCAAATCATCATAGTGTCCGCGTTCATGAATCGTTATTTCCTTTCCATGTCCTCGATGATTATGACGAATCACGTCGTAACCATGTAGATTAAATGCATGGACTAAATTATCATATCTATCCATATGCTCTGCCATACCATGAAAAATATGTACTACGCCAATTGTGGTCTTATGCGCTTTATTAAGTTTAACTTCCAACATTGTGCCATCTTCAACGGTGATATAAAACGTGCCTTGGCTCACATATATGCCCCCTAAAATGAAATATCATGTACTATGTATAAAATTCAGTGTTATATTTTAATATACCTTTACTTATCACTGTTATCAAATGGTTTGCTTTTGTTGAAAAGCTTAGCCAAAGCTCATTATCTTCAAAATAATTAGTAAAAACGCCTATATTATTAAACAAGAAATAACACCCTGAAAATTAGACCTCCGCCTACTTTTCAAGGTGTTACTCGTTTATATAACAATATTTTTACACATAATACTTATGCTTTTACAGCAGGTTGATCATTGCCAGTTTGAGCCTCATCAATAGCTTGATCTAGTTCAGCAGTGAATTGTATCTTCTGCGCAGGCGTATAGTTCAATAAATTACTTAACACTTCGATAACACCTGCTTTATAGGCTAAAACATCTTGAATATTAAAATACAATTTACCTGTTCGGCGTACCAAGAAGTCGGTTGGTTTATATACCATTTCATTTTGAACACTATAAATAAGTTCAACATAAATTTCAAGTGGTAAATCAATATCGTGCAATTGTGCAGTTTGTGCAATATTAAACAATTGATCTACATTAGATCCGTATTTTGAAGCAAGACATCGTGCAACATTTTCATCGATATGGAATGCTTTTGCTTCTTGGACTTTTTGTTCAACAAATTGATTAAAGTTCTTACTTCCACCAACGTCACCACCAGAAATTGGTAAATGTTTCGTTGCACACGCATCGAATGTTAAACCATATTGCTGCTTCAATCGCTTAGCTAATAAGTTAACTATATCCAATGCCATATGACGATATCCTGTGAGTTTACCGCCTGCAATTGTTAGAAGACCTGAATCTCCTTCCCATACTTCATCTTTACGTGATATTTCTGAAGGATCTTTGCCTTCTTCTAAAATTAATGGACGCACACCAGCCCATGTAGATTCAATATCACTATCCGTCACTTGAACATCGGGGAACATATAATTAATAGCGTCTATAATATAATCTCGATCTTCTTGTGTCACTAAAGGTGATGCTTTGTCATTATCATAGAATGTATCTGTAGTACCTACATATGCTTTACCTTCACGTGGTATGGCAAAAATCATGCGTCCGTCATTCTCTGTATCGAAATATACCGCTTGTTGTAATGGGAATTTAGATTGATCAATAACTACATGAATACCTTTAGTAAGACGTAATTGTTTATTATTTCTAGCATAATCACCGCTTCTTACTTCATCAACCCATGGTCCAGCAGCATTGATTACTTTTTTTGCTTTAATTTGATAAGTTTCATTTGAAAGTTGATCTTTAACTTCTACGCCATTCACTTTGCGCTTTGTATCGTAAATAAAGTGTTCTGATTTCGTATAATTTATGATATCCGCACCTTGTTCGGCAGCTTTTTTTATAACTTCAATTGTTAATCTAGCATCATCCGTGCGATATTCTACATAATAGCCTCCGCCTTTTAACCCTGCTTTTTTTACTAGAGGTTCTTTGGCCAAGGTTTCTTTTTTAGATAACATTTTTTTACGCTCTGCTTTTTTAACACCTGCTAATCGGTCATACATTGCTAAACCAATTGATGTGCTAAATTTGCCAAAGGTTCCACCCTTATGCATAGGTAACAGCATCCATTCCGGAGTTGTAACGTGTGGACCATTTTCATAAACAATGGCGCGCTCTTTACCCGTTTCAGCTACGACACCTACTTGTAGTTGTTTTAAATAACGTAAACCTCCGTGAACAAGCTTCGTTGAGCGTGAGCTCGTTCCTTGTGCAAAGTCTTGCATTTCTACTAATGCGACCTTCATTCCACGCTGGCTTGCATCTAAAGCAATACCTGCGCCCGTAATACCTCCACCAATAATTACCACATCATAATCTTTATGCTTTAAATTTTGTTTGATTGCTTCTCTTTTTAACGTTGATAATGTCATCGTCATACCCCTCCTATATTAGATAAAAAAAGAGAGACCTGTCCCAATACAAAGTACTGTCAAACAGATCTCTTCTTCTCAAGATAAATATTAACTTATTAAAAGTATAACACAAATTAAAACACTACGTCTATTTCATAGTTTATTGTTCAAGTTTGAAAATTTGTGTTGCCTCGACTGCTTTTTTCCATCCTTTATAAAGCTTAGTTCGTTCTTGATCTTCCATTTGTGGTTCGAATTCTTTTTCTAGTTTCCAACGATGTGCAATTTCATCTTTACTATCCCAAAAACCAACAGCTAATCCAGCTAAATATGCTGCACCTAACGCCGTTGTTTCTTGAATTTCCGGTCTTTCAACTGGCGTATCCACAATATCCGCTTGGAATTGCATTAAGAAATTATTTTTTACTGCGCCGCCATCGACACGTAAGTTGTTAACTTCTATATTAGAATCTTTAGACATCGCTTCCATAACATCTCGTGTTTGATAGCATAATGATTCTAAAGTAGCTCGTATAAAGTGTTCTTTTTCTGTGCCACGTGTTAATCCGAATATTGCACCTCGTGCCTCAGCATCCCAGTATGGTGTTCCTAATCCTACAAATGCAGGTACGACATAAACCCCTTCAGTTGATTCTACACGTGTCGCATAATTTTCACTTTGCGGTGCAGAATTAATCATTCTTAAACCATCTCGTAACCATTGAATAGCCGAACCTGATACAAAGATAGAACCTTCTAACGCATAGTTCACTTTGCCATCAAGACCATATGCAATCGTCGTCAATAAACCACTTTCAGATTTAACAGCCTTTTCACCTGTATTCATTAACATAAAGCCACCAGTGCCATATGTATTTTTCACATCTCCACGATCAAAACATGCTTGACCAAATAAAGCAGCTTGTTGATCTCCGGCAATACCACTAATCGGCACTTCTTGACCAAAGAAATGGTAACTAATTGTTTTCGCATAAATTTCACTTGAAGCTTTGACTTCCGGTAACATATTGCGTGGAACATCCAAAATTTCAAGTAATTCGTCGTCCCATTTTAAATCATAAATATTGAACATTAAGGTACGGCTAGCATTGGTATAATCAGTAACATGTGCTTCTTTACCAGATAGTTTCCACACAAGCCACGAATCTATAGTTCCAAATAACAATTCACCATTAGCTGCTTTTTCGCGTGCCCCTTCAACATGGTCTAAAATCCATTTTACTTTCGTACCAGCGAAATAAGGATCTAATAATAATCCAGTACGATCACGGAATTTTTCCTCGTGTCCTTGTTCTTTTAATTCTTGACAAATTCCTTGTGTTTGACGTGATTGCCATACGATAGCATGATAAATAGGACGTCCTGTATTTTTATCCCAAACAACTGCCGTTTCACGTTGATTTGTAATACCAATCCCCTCAATCTGATTGGCATTGACATTATTCTCATTTAATACTTCAGCCATAACTGATAACACCGACGTCCAAATTTCATTCGCATCGTGTTCTACCCAACCAGATTGTGGGAAATATTGTTTGAATTCTCGTTGTGAAACACCTTTGATTTCTCCATCTTTGTTAAATAAAATGGCACGAGAACTTGTAGTTCCTTGATCAATTGATAAAATATACTTTTCCATTTAATGGCCACTCCTTTAGTCTTTTAGCTTAGAAACTGTACAAATGAAATAACTACTAAATTATGCCAATACTAACACAATTTTATTATTAATTAATAAATCGTTTCAATATCATCACTTTGCACAATTTTATTTAAAACAAAACCTAGTATTACAGTTAATATAACTACAATAATGCCAATAATCGATATTGTAGTTAAATGTCCTTTATAGAACAACTGATATAATGCGGCACCTAGCATTCCACCAGCGATAGGTCCAAGAACCGGAACAATTGCATACGCCCAATTAGATGCGCCTTTACCTGCAATAGGTAACAATGCGTGAGCAATACGTGGTCCTAAATCACGTGCTGGATTAATAGCATAACCAGTTGTACCACCTAGGCTTAGACCAATAGCTATAATTAAACTTCCAATAATGATAGGATTTAACCCATCAGCAATCTTATTGATACCTATAAATAAAATTCCCATTGTCAAAATGGTAGTTCCAATAATCTCACTAATAAAATTGGCCATATAATTTTTGATAGCTGGACCAGTTGAAAAGACGCCTAATTTAGCGCCTTGATCATCAGTTGCTTTCCAATGAGGCAAGTACATAAGCCACACTAGAACACCTCCGACAATGCCACCTAACATTTGTGCCAAAATATAACCAGGTAATTGTGTCCAACTAAAACTACCATCCATGGCTAAAGCAACAGTAACTGCTGGGTTTAAATGTGCGCCTGAAATATTACCAACTGCATAGACCCCCATCGTCACGGCCAATCCCCATCCAAACGAAATAACTATCCAGTCTGACTTGTGTCCCAATGTCCGCTTTAAATTAACATTTGCGCACACGCCACCACCAAACAAAATTAATATAGCAGTACCTAAAAATTCTGCTACGTATACATTCATTAAAATAACCTCCTAAACAAAAAAATCTCCACAATGCATACCTCATTGTAGAAATCTCCTCGTCTCTTATTCTATTATTAACTTGGAACTATCATACTATCGGCATGTAAGCGTTGTCAATATTTTGTTTTAAATCGAGTCTTATATTTACTCTAATATTTGAAAATTACAACAATTTTTTATTTAAGCAAGCAGCGGGCTCAAAGTCAAGGTTTACTTTATTGCCCGCCACATATAATTAATCTCATTACCTACACATCATTAAACTTATCATTTTTATTGGTTAATCATTTAATATCATTCTTAATATCATAGGTTATATTGATAAACTACCAAAGACTGCGATCACTAGTAGTTACATAGCTCGCCCCATTTGACACAGCTTCCTCAATTTCTCTTTTTTCGCTAATCAAACCACCAGCGATAACTTCTGTCTTTGTACTTTGTTTAATTATTTTTACAATTTTACTGGCAACACCTGGTAATACTTCTACATAATCAGGCTGAACCTTTTGTATTAATCTAATACTTCGATTTAATGCTTGGCTATCAATAATAAATACTCTAAATATCGTTGTTTTATTTAATGATTTGGCTTTTTGAATCACTTTTGTTTTGGTAGAAACAATACCTTTGGGTTGATAGGTTTGAATAATATATTCACAAGCAAATTCATCATGACTCATACCTTTAATCAAATCAACATGAATGTATGCTGAGATATCATGCTGTGCTAATAGTTCCATAACACTTTTCAAATGTCCTATATGCATATCTAGAAGGACACAAGATTTATAGTCGGTTTCTGTCAGCTTTTCTAAATCTTTCATATTTCTAATTGCCGGTAAAACATTATCATTCATGCGCACTGTCCTTTCTAAACAACTCTTTTAAATAGTTTTTCTAATTCATAATTTGAAAAGTTAATAATAATAGGTCTTCCGTGTGGACATGTAAATGGATCTTCGGCTTTTCTTAACTGATCAATTAAATCTGCCATTTCATTTATTTTAAGATAGTGATTTGCTTTAATTGACTTCTTACAGCTCATCATAATTGCAGCATCTTCGCGCAATTTTTTTATATCAATTTTTTTATGTTCTAATACTAACTCAATCATATCTTTAATAATGTCTTCAACATCTGCTTTCGGCAACCATACTGGATAGCTATTTACAATATAGTCACTACCTCCAAAATGCTCTAAATGCACGCCTACTTTATCTAACTCCGATTGATATTGGTTTATAATGATTTGTTCATCTTTTGAAAAATGAAAGGTCATAGGTATAAGTAAATCTTGTACCTCATTAGTAACCTCTCCTATTTTATCTCTAAAATATTCATATTTTATCCGTTCTTGAGCAGCGTGCTGATCTATCATAAACATGCCATTTTCATTTTGTGCAATAATATAAGTTCCATGTACTTGACCAACAATTTCCATATAAGGGACACGACGCGATGGTGTCTTACTAACCGTACCTTTAATATCTTCTTGTTCCAATAATGAACTATTGCTAGATGTACTATTTTCTAGCTCAGACAAAAATTCTTTTTGTCGTTCAAAGTAATCATCATTTGAATTTCGTTTATTATAAGTAGAGTCAACTGGTTGCACTGTTTCCTCATTGAAATCATCAGATGTCGTTGTCTGTTCTAATTCATTTGAAGCTCGTTCACTAGATGTGTCATTTGAGTTAGTATTTTGTCGTTGTTTCTCAAAATCCATTTGTTGTTGTTCAAATGTATGCAGAACTTTATTCTTTTTCGGCTTCTCATCCCATTTATTTTGTGGTATTAAAATCCGATCATGGAATGCCTCTCTTATCTTTTCAACGATAAGTTGATACAACTGCTCCTCTTTTGACAATCGCACTTCTAATTTTGTGGGATGTACATTAACATCTACTAGTATAGGATCCATTTTAATATTAATATAACAAATTGGATAACGACCAATCATCATCAACGTGTGATAACCTTCAACAATCGCTTTATTAAGAATGAAATTTTTAATATAACGACCATTAATAAAGATAGAAATATAATGTTTATTACTTCTAGAATGTTCAGGTTTAGCCACGTAACCTTCTATATGGTAATCACTTGTATCACCAGTAATATGAACTAAATCTTTAGCTACTTTCATACCATAAATATCAGCCATAACCTCATTTGTTTTTCCAGAACCATTTGTTTGCAACATTATTTTACCATCTGATACTAAAGAAAAACGAATATCTGGATGACTCATTGCCATACGATTCACAATATCAGTTATTTTACCCAATTCGGTATATAAACTTTTAATATATTTTAAACGTGCCGGCGTGTTATAAAATAATGACTCGACTTTAACATCTGTACCTTTTCTAGCTTTCGCAGGCTTTTTATGCACGATTTGACCATTTTCAGCATAAATCTCATGACCTTGTTCGTTATCAGTACACGTCGTTAAAGTAACCTTTGCAACAGAAGAGATACTTGCTAATGCTTCGCCTCTAAATCCTAATGTTCGTATATGAAACAAATCGTCATCATCATGCAGCTTACTTGTAGCATGTCTATGAAACACTAAATCTAAATCGTCGGCCTCTATACCTGAGCCATTATCAACTACACGAATCGACGAGATACCAGATTCTTCAACTTCTACATTAATTTCAGTTGCATCAGCATCGATTGCATTTTCTAATAATTCTTTTACTACTGAACTAGGTCTCTCAACTACTTCGCCAGCTGCAATTTTATTAGCTAAAGAGGTTTGTAACTCTTTTATTTTTCCCATTTCATTTCACCTCATTTTATAACTTTTTTTGTAATTCATTTAGTTTAATTAATGCATCAAGTGGTGTCATATTGGAAATATTTAATGTTCTAATTTCAGCTTCAATTTCACTTTCTGTGGTTACATCGTCGAATAAGCTAAAGGTTGTTTGTTCATATGCTGGTTTTACAGCTTGATTTTCAGAGTCTTTCAGATATGCTGATTGTGATTCTGCAATATATGCATCTTTATTGTCTTGCGACCGTATCTGTGACGATTGCGTCGATTTTTGTTCGAATTGGTCAAGAATAACTTGTGCTCTTTCAATCACTTCGTTAGGTAAATCTGCTAATTTGGCAACTTGAATACCATAGCTATCATCTACCGCACCATCTTTAACCTTATGTAAGAAAATAAGTTCTCCTTGGTACTCGTCAGCTGCAACATGCACATTTTTCAAACAGCTTAATTCTTGATCTAGATCTGTTAATTCATGGTAATGCGTTGAAAATAGTGTTTTAGCGTGTGATGTTTTTGCGACATACTCTATCATTGATTGAGCTAAAGCTAAGCCATCGTATGTTGATGTGCCACGCCCAATTTCATCAAAGATTATTAAACTGTCCGCCGTAGCATAAGTTAATGCTTTTTGTGCTTCTAACATTTCAACCATAAATGTACTCTTACCTGAAACTAAGTCATCGGCAGCACCAATACGCGTAAATATTTGATCAAATATTGGTAATGTCGCTTTATCACAAGGAACAAATGAACCCATTTGCGCCATAATACTTATAATAGCCACTTGTCGCATATATGTTGACTTACCAGACATATTTGGCCCAGTTATCAAATAAATAAAGTTCTCTTTATTTAACAAGCAATCGTTAGGGACATAATCATTGTGATCCATCACTCGTTCAACAACAGGATGACGAGAATTTTCTAAATTCAATGTCTTATTCTCGCTAAACTGAGGTCTTGTGTAATTATAGCGTTGTGCGATTTCGGCAAAGCTTTGCAAACAATCTAATTCCGAAATGATTTTTGCTTGTTGCTGAAGTTTCTCAGTATACGTTTTAATATGCTCGCGTAATTTTACAAATAATTGATACTCTAGTTCAACTGCTTTATCTTCAGCCCCAAGTATAATGTCTTCTTTTTCTTTTAATTCATCAGTAATAAATCTTTCTGCATTAGAAAGTGTTTGTTTACGATGATAACCATAATCAGTCGGATTAAATCCTTGTAAATTTGCTCTTGTAATTTCAATGAAATAACCAAAGACTTTATTAAAACTAATTTTTAAAGATTTAATACCTGTTTTTTCTCTTTCTCTAGCTTGTAATTGCGCTAACCAGCTTTTTCCATTTTGAGACGCATCCAAATATTCATCTAACTGCTGATTAAAACCACGTTTAAATAGTCCACCATCTTTAACAGATATAGGCGGTTCTTCCACAATACTATTTTCCAATATATCTAATAGGTCATCTAAAGGTTCCAATTTATCAAATTGCTGACTAAATGTTTGATCCATTTCTAACAATAATTGTTTAATATGTGGGATTTCTGATATGGAATGTTTCAATTGAATTAAATCTCGAGCATTAACATTACCGTAACTTACTCGACCAACAAGTCGCTCTACATCATAAACTTGATTCAAATAACCTCTTAATGTATCTCTTTCAATAAAAGCGTTTATTAGCTGATCAACAGCATTTAAGCGATGTTCTATTTCTTGTTGTTGAATTAAGGGACGATCAATCCATTGCTTTAATCGTCTAGCACCCATCGGCGTTTTTGTTTCATCCATCAACCACAATAAAGTGCCTTTTTTTGATTTTAATCGAATACTTTCTGTCAATTCTAGATTTCGTTTTGCATAGTAATCCATTTTCATAAAATCAATTGCAGCATATTCTTTCACATCTTCAATATGAGACAAATCTCTTTTTTGAGTATGATGAATATAATCTAACAATAATTGTGTTGCTTCGAACATCAAGGTTTCTTTTTTGGGATTTACCTCATATACGTTTTGAGAAAGTGATTCATTGACTGTAATCGTTTCAGTGGTCAAATTTATTTGTCGCGTAAGCGCATCAGACAACGCTTGATTAACAACAATTTCATTCGGATTAATCGTAGTTATTTCATTTAACAGTGTCGATGTACCTTCAAATTGTGTTGTCTTCAATTCACCTGTAGAAACATCACAATAGCTAAGTGCTATTTGATTTTGTCTTTGAATAAAACTCAATATATAATTATTTTGTTTGTCATCCACCCCGCCTTGCTCCATTACAGTACCAGGTGTGACAATACGTACTACTTCTCTTTTCACCATTCCTTTGGTTTGCTTTGGATCTTCCATCTGTTCACAAATAGCAACTTTATATCCATTATTTATCAAAGTTTCAATATAGCTATTTGCCGAATGATACGGTACGCCACACATTGGAATAGGTTTTTCTTTTTTGGCATCTCTTTTCGTTAAAGTAATTTCAAGAACTCGTGATGCTTCTTTAGCATCATCAAAGAACATTTCATAAAAATCGCCTAATCGAAAGAATAATAAACAATCATTATATTGTGCTTTTATGTTTAAATATTGTTGCATCATAGGTGTTACATTTGCCATTTATTATTCACAACCTTATTTCTTTTTACTTTTTGATTTATATTATTATTAAAATTATTTGCCTTCGTTAACTTATATATTTTAACATAACTATAAACAAGTCGCCTATTGATATTATCTTTTAAAGTTTAACATAAAAAAACATTGACTTTTGCAGCTATAAACGCATAAGTCAATGTTTTAGGCTCTACTTAAAGCGATCAAGTAAACCTCGTTTTTTTAAAATAATCAATAATATATAGCTTATTACTGCACCAATCACACTAGAAACAATAAAAGCTAACATTAATGGTTTAACAACAAAATTGTGAAATCCTAATATCCAAGCCATTGGTATACACATCAAACTACCAATAATACCCGTACCAATAACTTCTCCAATAGCAGCTATAAAGATATGTTTTTTATACATATAAAATAAACTTGCTAAAAACACACCAATCATGCTACCTGGAAATGCAAAGAAGCTACCTGTATTAAATGTGATTCTGATAATTGATGAGATAAGTGCTTGTCCTAAGCCATACCATGGTCCAACAAATACTGCACATAAAACATTGATAAAATGCTGTACTGGTGCTGCTTTGATTGGTCCTACCGGTATAACAATGATACTGCTTAAGACAACGTTAATGGCAATAAGTATGGCAGTCACAGTTAACTTCTTTGTGTTCATAAGATTACAATCCTTTCACTATTGATTACTATGTTCATCAGTATGATGTTCATTTAATCTATTTTCCATTGTGCTAATCATCAATTGTAGAAATTCATTAGCTTCAAATTGCGCGCTTTTAAATTCATCTACAATAGGCAAATGATTAATTTCTGCTTCAAGATGATTAATTTCATCTTCTGATTGTTCAAACGCATGTTGTTTACCATAATTCTGAAAGTTGACCGATTGCTTTTGTTGCTTTTTAAGCTGATTCATCTTTGTTGCAATCGTCTTATTTTGATGAATTTGTTGTTCGACACGCTGATAGGTTTGGATAATATCCAATTTTTCAATATTCTTTGTTATCCCATCGGCATACGTTAAAATATCTTTTTTTGAATACATTTAAGGCGTCACCAACGTTTGTTGAGTGAATCTAACAAAGGTACCATTTAATGAATATTGTTTAGCTTCATCAATTTTCACTTCTACTAATTGACCAATCGCTTCTTTAGGACCTTTAAAATTCACTAATTTATTTTTACCAGTATATCCAGCTAGTACTGTGTCATCTTTTTTACTTGTGCCTTCACATAATACAGTCACAGTTGTGTTTTCATAATGGCTCATAGCTTGTTGTGAATACTGTCCAACCTTTTGATTTAAACGTTGTAATCGTTGTTTTTTCACTTCTAGCGGTACATTATCTTTCATTTTAGCAGCTGGTGTGCCATCGCGCTGCGAGTATAAATACGTATAAGCATGTTCGAAAGCCACTTCATCGTATAGTGTTAACGTTTCTTCAAATTGATCTTCTGTTTCGTTAGGGTAGCCAACAATAATATCAGTTGTTAAAGCAATATTCGGAATAGCCGCTTTAATCTTTGATACTAATTCTAAATAACTTTCACGCGTATATTTACGCCCCATAATTTTTAACACTGCATTATTTCCTGATTGAACCGGAAGATGAATATGTGGCACAATATTACCACCTTGCGCAATCACTTGTATCATTCTGTCAGTAAAATCCCATGGATGACTTGTTGTAAATCTAACTCTAGGAATATCAATTTTAGAAATAGCTTCAAGTAAGTCGCCAAGCTCATAATCTATATCTTCAATATCTTTCCCATAAGAGTTAACATTTTGACCTAATAACGTGATTTCTTGATAACCTTCACGTGCAAGTTCTTTGACTTCCGCAATAATATCTTCTGGTCTACGACTACGTTCCTTTCCTCTTGTGAAAGGAACAATACAATACGTACAAAACTTATCACAACCATACATGATATTCACCCATGCTTTAATATTGCCTTCTCTCACTTTCGGCAAGTTTTCAATGATGTCCCCCTCTTTGGACCACACATCAACAACCATTGCTTTAGACATATATGCCTCTTCAAGAATTTCTGGCAATTTATGGATATTATGTGTGCCAAAAATCATATCGACATTTTGATATGACTTTAAAATTTTATTGACTACTGATTCTTCTTGCGACATACAACCACAAACACCAATTAGGCAATCAGGTCTATTTTTCTTTAGGTGTTTTAAATTTCCAATCTCACTAAACACCTTATTCTCGGCATTTTCACGGATAGCACAAGTGTTTATAAGTATGACATCTGCTTCTTGAATATCAGAGGTGGATTGATAACCTAGTGCTTCTAAAATACCGGCCATTACTTCTGTATCGTGCGCATTCATCTGACAACCATATGTTTTAATTAAAAATGTACGTCCTTGACCGATATTGCGATATTTATCCTCTATCTGAAAATCTCGATTATATTGTACTTGTTGTTTCCCACGTTTTTTAGCTTCTTTTAAACTAGGCGGCTGATAAACCGTCTCAAAGTACTTGCTATAATCTTTTTCTTCTTTTTTATTACGTTCACTTAAAATATCTATCGTACCAGCTTTTCTTTGCTCTTCATTCACTTAAAAAATCCTTTCCATATGCCCTTTTTATCATTATTCCATTATATTAAATTTAGCTATAAAGTGCAAAATGCCTTCATTCTGAATTTTAAAGACATCTTTATTATAAAAAAATTAGGGCAAGAAAAAGGTCAATACATTGTCCTTTAAGCTTACCCCATCACTATTTATTATTTAAATCGTAGCTTATCCATCATATTTTCCTGTTAAAGTTTCAATCGAAATACCTTCGGGTACATGATAAAACTTAACTTGGCTAATAATACTTGAACATTCTAATTCAACCATTCTCTCGTTCAATTTTTGAATGAGAATTAAACAAGCACTCATTTCACCTTGTACTGTTGTTTCAAGCGGACCTACTCGATAATGCAGTCCAGATTGTTCTATCAATTTAATAGCTTCGTCAACATATAGGATTACATCATCATTTTGTGGTGTCTTTGGTATAATTTGAATACTCATTAATGTATCTTGCATCATTATCACCTCGAAAAAATTGTTCTTTATGTTCATCATATCATTTTTATCTTATATTTAGTTAACTTGAGATGTTGATTCTACAATTGCTTGTGCTATCTGATACATTAAGTTACTCCAATTATCTTTATTAGTTCGATTGTGATAGCCGTATTTTCCATTTTTAAATAATTGTTTTCTGAGTGCCGATGTTAATTCTAGTTGTACACCCGCACCAAGTTGATTACAATTAACAATATTATTTGATTGTTTGCCTGACATGTTGCTTGGGGCATGCGCCACTTTTATACCTATTTGTTTCAGACTATTGCTTATTTTTTTACTCAGCAGTTCATCTTTACCTCCAATATAGACTATTGGACTTTCACCTTTACATCCATGTATAGCAATTGTTCTTTCACTCCGTTTTACAAGATCTATCGCTATTTTATTATCATAATGAATTGAAGTCACATGCAGTTCTTGATTCCCCTTGCTTCTCATTCCATTAAAAACAAAGTAATTATAGTTACCTTCTTTGGCTATCAGTTTTGTTAACTCTGTAGTTGCTGGCTCAATTCCGCCACCATGTGGGGCAATAATAACCACTTGACTGTGATTATCTTCCGTTTCAATCTTCCAATCTTGATGTTCAGCTGTTTGTTGTTCCAATGTCTCCATCGTTTTAAATTTATCCATCATACATCACTCCTTTATACAACTTATATTTCATATTACCTATTTTAGAAGTTATAAAAGTGATTTACAGAAAATAAATAAAATTTCAATTTATTAAAAATAAACAGCAGAGACATAATCCAAAATAATAGAACCTCAAACATGATTATTATGTTCGAGGCTCTTAACTATATATTGACAGTAGTAGACTAAATTGAAAATGCACTGATACCCAGCTTTTTCTATCCTAGTCAACCTTGACTGGGTGGAAATAAGAACTCAAAATGAATGCTGTCCCGCTTCCTTATTTTATATTTAATACTCTATGTTGTATGGCTTCGCGTCTTTAGGATTCTATATCAGTCACACTGGCTTGCTTTGTTAGAAAAACTGTTCTAGCCAGTTACGCTGTGCTTGGATCCCAACAAAGGGAAATACAACAACCATTTCTACAATTAACATATGTTGCAATCAATATGCGTTAACAAAAATTGGGAAAATAATATTACCTTATTGTTCAGGATTACTTATACCCTAGAAACTTAATGGCCTTGCCTTTTATAAACTACTATACAAATTGCTCTGTTAAAGTGTTAAATACTTCTTCCGGTAACTGCAAATCTCTTTTAGCCAATGGCGTATCTTCTAACTCTACGATTTGCGACTCATAAGACGGAGTTGAAGTATCTTGATACACTATTCCTTTTACTAAAGATTCATGTTCAATGACTGTTTTCATAGCTAATTGCTTATCCGATGTATCATAATCAGTGATATCTTCTATATTTGTCAAATGTTCTTTAAACCAATCATATGTGTTCACTTTATTATATGTTACGCAAGGTGAGAAAACATTTACAAATGAAAATCCATCATGATTAATTGCATCTTCAATCATTTTTGTTAAAGCTTTAATATCGCTGGAAAATCCTTGAGCGACGAAGGTTGCACCTGAAGATAGCGCTAACTCTAATGGCGCAACATTTTTTTCTATATTGCCTTTAGGTGTTGATTTCGTAACAAAACCAACAGCTGAAGAAGGTGAAGTTTGTCCTTTTGTTAAGCCATAAATTTGATTGTCCATAACGATATAAGTCAAATTCATATTTCTTCTTAATGCGTGAATCGTATGCCCCATACCTATCGCATAGCCATCTCCATCCCCACCT
Organism: Staphylococcus sp. HMSC059F04; assembly: GCF_001812565.1. Lineage (NCBI taxonomy): Bacteria > Bacillati > Bacillota > Bacilli > Caryophanales > Staphylococcaceae > Staphylococcus > Staphylococcus sp. HMSC059F04. The sequence continues at coordinate 420,104 of NZ_KV809462.1, forward strand.
GATGCAATAACAGTTAAATCTTTATTTGCCATTTTTACACCTTGAGCTAAAGGTAATGCTCTACCATGAATAGCATGAACACCATAAGAATTTACATAACCCGATAAACGTCCGGAACAGCCTATACCTGTAATTATGGCTACTTCTTCTGGCTCTAATCCTACATTGGCAGCAGCTTTTTGAATGGCTGCTTGTACTGAGAAATCACCACAACCTGGGCACCAATTTGGTTTGACGCTATTTCTAAAATCTTTAAATGTAGCCAATTAGACCAACTCCTTTAATTCTTTTACAATTTTAAGTCCTTGTTCCTCAATTTCATGTGGTAAAAATGGCGTACCATCATATTTTGTCTGCTGTACTAATTTATCTTGAATCTGCGTATTCATTTTAATAATACTTGCGAGTTGTCCTTGATAATTATGTTCTGCAACAATTACCTTTTTAGCTTTATTGATGGCGTCTTGGATGATTTCTTTAGGAAATGGATGTAATTGGCGAATCTGCATTGTATTAACTTTTATTCCTGCATCTTTTAATCGTGATGTACCTTCTTGAATGGCACCTTTACTTGAGATAAAACCAATGTATAATATATCTGCTTCATCATACGTTTCGTTTGACTCTACAGGATTTTCAATTCGTAGCTGTTCTGTTTTTCTCATTCTTTTATCCATTTGTTCGCATCGATTCATCGCAGCTTCACTTGGTTTACCCTGTTGATTATGCTCTACGCCAGTTACATGATGAATACCACCTTTTACACCAGGTATTGGTCTTGGGGATATACCACTATCTGTTATCGCATAGCGTTTAAAGTATTCCTTATCTCCCTCTTCTCTCTCAATATCAGTTTGGATAATCTCACCACGATTGATTTCAATTTTATTATAGTCTAATGCTTTCACTGTCTGTTTACCTAGAGACAACTGCAAATCACTTAAGACAATAACTGGACATTGATAAATTTCGGCTAAATTAAAAGCTTCAATAGTTAAATAAAATGCATCTTCTGCATCAGTTGGCGCAAGAACAATCTTTGGTATATCACCATGAGTTCCGTATATCATTTGCATAAGATCAGATTGTTCTTGTTTAGTTGGCAAGCCTGTTGAAGGTCCCCCACGCTGCGTATTTACAATAACTAATGGTGTTTCTGTCATACCAGAAAGACCGATTGCTTCCATCATTAAAGATAATCCGGGCCCAGAACTTGCAGTAAATGCTCTTACACCAGCATAATTTGCACCAATAGCCATTGTGGCAGCTGCGATTTCATCTTCAGTCTGTACAACAGCCCCTCCTGCTTTTGGCAAATTAGCAATCATATATTCCATAATTTCAGATGCAGGTGTAATCGGATATGCTGCCATAAATCTTGAGCCTGCTGAAATTGCACCCAGCCCTATAGCATCATTCCCAATCATATATAAATGCGGCGCACTATCCGTTGCTACTAATTCAAAATCTCCTTGAATTTGATCTAATTGCTCTTGCATCAATTGGTATCCTTGATACAATGCAGTTATATTCATATCGACAACTTTGTCGCCTTTTTTCATAAACATATTTCGAATTAAATCTTCGAAAGTTTGTGTATTTAAGTTCATTAAAGCACATGTTGCTCCGACAGCTACCATATTTTTCATTAATGCAGTACCTAACTCTTTTGCAGTTGCAGTTAATGGTAAATCAATGAGTTGTGCTTTACAGTTTTCAGGCTTTTCTGGTTTTGCTTTAGTATCAGCAATAATAATACTATCTGATCTCATTTCGTGATGATTTAATTCGATAGTTTCTTGGTCAAATGCAACAAGGATATCTAAATCATCACTAATAGCATGAACAGGTGTTAATGATACTCTTATTTTATTATTTGTATGACCGCCTTTTATTCGACTCGAAAAGTGTCTATACCCATATAAATAGTATCCTTTTCTGTTCATTGCAGTTGCAAAGATTTCACCTGTAGATTCTATACCTTCACCTTGTTGTCCGCCCACTTTCCACGATAATTGTGGTTTCATATCATAAGCCTCCTGTGGAATTAATTCATCTTAAATAATAACAAAAAGAACCACCGTATTACTATGTCAACAGTGGTAATTTCATAAACTCATACTTATGGACGATAGTCTTCATATCGTTCTTAGGAACTTGTTAAAATGGATGATCTTGATTAATTAGTATCCTTTCAATATGTGATGTTTTTCCTTCTCTATCAAGATCAATCAGCACACCTGACAACACACTGCGTCCATCATCAGGGACAACATGACGTTGCGGTAAACTTGTAATAAATCGCTCAATAACTTCTGTCTTGTTGATACCTAGAATACCATCATAAAAACCAGTCATACCAACGTCTGTAATATATCCCGTGCCTTGGGGTAAAATACGTTCATCTGCTGTTTGTATATGTGTATGTGTACCAACAACAGCACTCACCCGTCCATCTAAATACCAGCCCATTGCATTTTTTTCAGATGTTGTTTCCGCATGAAAATCAACGAATATATATGGTGTTTGTTGTTTAGCCTCATTTATAAGTTCATCTGCTTTTTTAAAAGGATCATCAATAACTGGCATAAAAGAACGTCCTTGTAGATTAATTATAGCTAATTTAATATCATTAATTTGGATAAATCTCATACCCACGCCAGGTGCTTCACTAGGAAAGTTTGCTGGTCGCACCATTCTTTTCGCTTCATCGATAAAATCATATATTTCCCGTTGACCATAGGTATGATTTCCCATTGTAATAAAATCAACGCCGTCTCTTAGCAATTGCTTATATATTTTTTCGGTTAGACCTTTACCGTGTGCAGCATTTTCCGCATTGACAATCGTTATTGTTGGCCTATGTGATTGCTTTATTTTAGGTAGGTATTCTGCTATTGCTTTTCTACCAATTTTCCCTACGATATCTCCTATAAAAAGTATTCTCATGAATTGTTCATCCTTTCATAAATAATTTTAAGTCAAAATCAAAAAGAATTAAAGCAGATTAACTATTTTTATTTTGTTTTAAAGTGCATTTCTTTTTCAGTAAAGAAACCTATGTTAAGATGAATTTATAAAATAATAGGAGTTGTATATATTACATGTCAATTAACATTGATCCAGAAAGATTTGCAGAATTGGTTTTAACAGCAAACCCAGCAAAATCTGAAGATGCTGAAGATATCGCAAAAGAATGTTTAGAGTTATATATTAATGCTTATCGCTTAGCAGAAAGATATTCTAACGTTGCAACAAACTGCTATGACACTGCTGAAGTCATTTCAGAGATGAACAAAGCGGATTTACAATTGAAGCATTAACATACCACACCTATTAACGACAACAATTTGCATATTAATGAATAAACATATAAACATTTAAATTATTAATACAGGTTGCCACCAAAAGTTGAATGAAAATTCTAACTTTTGGTGGCACTTTATATTTCAAATAAATATATTTTTATGATGCCTTACTTTAAGTTCTTAATAAGATGATCAATTATGCATAAACATTAACCTAACTTATTATTTAATGTTGAACTAATCATTTTTATTTGAAACAATAATGAAGTAAGTTGTGCCTTATAATTAAAAATAACACCTAAAAAAACAAACCTAATATTTTACAACATTAGGTTTGTCGACATTTAAGAAACAGGCACGAAAGGCCTGTTTTATTTAGCATATTCAACTGCTCTGGTCTCACGAACAACTGTCACTTTAATATGACCAGGATATTGAAGTTCTTCTTCGATTTGGTTTTTAATATCTCGTGCAAGGCGATATGATTTTAAATCATCAATTTCATCCGGAGAAACGATTACTCTTATTTCTCGTCCGGCTTGAATAGCAAATGCTTTTTCAACGCCATCGTAACCTTCAGATAATGTTTCTAAGCGCTCTAATCTTCGGATATAATTCTCTAAAGTCTCTTTACGTGCACCTGGTCGTGCAGCGGATAAAGCATCTGCTGCCGCGACTAAAATTGATATGATAGAAGTGGGTTCCACGTCACCATGATGAGAATGAATAGCATTTATTACCGTATCATTTTCGCCGTATTTTTTAGCAAGTTCTACACCAATTTCAACGTGACTACCTTCAACTTCATGGTCTATTGCTTTACCAACATCATGGAGCAAGCCAGCTCTTTTGGCTAAACTTACATCCTCACCTAATTCAGCAGCAAGCATACCTGATAAATGCGCAACTTCAATCGAATGTTTCAACACATTTTGACCGTAGCTTGTTCGATAATTTAAGCGACCTAAAATTTTCACTAATTCAGGATGCATATTATGAATATTCATTTCAAAGGTAGCTTGTTCTCCCGCATCTCGAATGATTTCGTCAACTTCTTTTCTTGCTTTGTCAACCATATCTTCAATTCTACCAGGATGGATTCTACCGTCTGATACTAAATTGACTAATGCTGTTCTTGCAATTTCACGTCTAATTGGATCAAAACCAGATAAAATAACTGCTTCTGGTGTATCATCAATTATCAAATCGATACCTGTTAATGTTTCTAATGTTCGAATATTTCTACCTTCTCTACCAATAATACGACCTTTCATTTCGTCGTTTGGTAAATTAACAACTGATACTGTTGATTCTGTTGTATGATCTGCTGCTAATCTTTGGACAGTTGTAGCTAATAATTCTTTGGCAGTTTTATCGACTTTTTCTTTAGCTTCTGCTTCTTTTTCTTTAACAAGTACTGCAATATCTTGTGACAGTTCTTCTTCAACTCTCTGAAGTTGTTCTCTAACAGCTTCTTCTTGAGTAAGACCGGAGATGCGTTCTAATTCTTGTTCATGCTTCATTATTAATGATTGAACACTACTCTCTTTTGCATCTACTTGTTGTTGTCTTTCTTCAAGTTTAGATTCTTTTTGTTCTAAAATCTCATCTTTTTTGTCTAATAGATCAGATTTTCGATCTAAATTTTCCTCTTTTTGAAGAAGTCGGGCTTCTTGTTTTTGAAGCTCACCACGTCTTTCACGTAATTCTGATTCAGTTTGTTCTCTTAAGATTTGGTTTTCTTCTTTTGCTTCAAGTAACTTTTCTTTTTTGATATTTTCAGCTTCTTTGTTTCCTTGCCTAATAATATCATCAGCGGTTTGTCTTGCTTGTAATTGTTTTTGATGCAACAAATTTCGGGCTACGAAATACCCTACAACAACTCCTAGAATAATCCCAAGCAAAATGAGTAGGAGGGCTAATAAATTCACACAAACACCTCCTTTTTCTAGGGCTATGTTCTGTATATCAAAATCGATATGATTTTATGAAATTTATAATAATCATACAAACTAATTGTACTTTTTTAGTTGTGTGAGTGTCAAGGTAAGAAGCCTATTAATCATTGTAATTCTATTAAAAATAGTGTATAAAAATACCTTGATGGCCATAAAACCAACAAGGTATTTTAAAAGTTATATATTTAATTATTTTGTAGTTAATTAACTATGCGTTAAATCATATCACTCAAACTTGATATCATTCTTCATCAAATAGAGATTCTGGTGCTTTAGCTTCTTTTTCTTCAACATCACCATCAAAAATACCTAATTTTTCTCTTAGTTTACGATCAATATCATCTCTTACTTCTGGATTTTCTTTTAGATAAGTTTTGACATTTTCTTTACCTTGGCCCATTCTATCTCCATTGTATGAGTACCAAGCACCTGATTTATCAACAATATCATGTTCAACACCTAAATCAATGAGTTCTCCCTCTTTAGAGATTCCTTGACCATACATAATATCTACTTCTGCAACTTTAAATGGCGGCGCAACTTTATTTTTAACAACTTTGATTTTCGTTCTATTACCAACGATGTCTTGACCTTGCTTTAATTGTTCTGCACGACGAACTTCTAAACGTACTGAACTATAAAATTTAAGTGCACGGCCACCAGGTGTTGTTTCAGGATTACCAAACATTACGCCAACCTTTTCACGAATTTGATTGATGAAAATGGCTGTCGTATTTGATTTAGAAATTGCACCTGAAAGCTTACGTAATGCTTGAGACATCAAGCGGGCTTGTAAACCTACATGCGTATCTCCCATTTCTCCTTCAATTTCAGCTTTAGGTGTTAAAGCTGCAACTGAGTCCACAACTACAATATCAACAGCTCCACTACGTACAAAGGCTTCAGCGATTTCTAAACCTTGTTCACCATGATCTGGTTGAGAAAGATATAAGTTATCAATATCTACACCTAAAGCAGCTGCATATTCAGGATCTAGCGCATGCTCAGCATCAATAAAAGCTGCAATACCACCATTTTTTGAACTTCGGCAATTGCATGTAATGCAACGGTCGTTTTACCTGAACTTTCAGGACCATATATTTCTATAATTCTTCCTTTAGGATATCCACCAACTCCTAAAGCATTATCTAATGTCACTGATCCAGTAGATACACTAGATACGCGACGGCCTTTATTATCCCCTAATTTCATTACGGCACCTTTACCGAATGATTTTTCCATATTTTTAATTACAGTATCTAGCGCTTTTTGACGATCATTATCCAAAACGAGACCTCCTAATAGGATTATTTTCCTGTTTATTGTCTTATCATTACTATACAATCATTTCATATAAAATACAAGAGATTTACGAATATTTGTTCGCTATATTTACGGTAAACTTATATTAATTTCATGTTAAAACTAAAAATATACGAACATAAGTTCAAAAAATGATACTATCTTAACCAATTAAGTAATGTTATCAAAGCATAATTTTGACTTCTGCGTCTTAGAATATTTCGTGTTTGTGGCATTTTAAACATTTTAGCTTTAAATGCTTGATCTGTTAATAAACCTATATAGACTTTCTCATCTTCATTCAATAATGCAATTCCCATTTTACTATGGTATGTCTCTTTTATATATAATGCTGCCTGTTGCAGCTTGTCATGAATATTTGATGTGTTGCTCAAAAATATTTCTGAATCTGGCAACATTCCTACTAACTTTTGTTTTTCATCTACATCTTTTAAGCGATGATATAATGCACCATTGGTCACACCATCATAAATTGCGTATGAATCAGTTAACTTTTGACTCACGGCTTCTTCTATAAGAATATCATCAGAACCGTAATAATATTCACCAATTCTAGCTAATATCTCATCTTTCACAGGTGCTATTAAATCGTGACAATCTTCTTTAGTATCCGCATTAGCTGTTAAGCGTATATATACCTCATCAGTACCCGCTAATGGTGCAATAGTCGGATTTTCTTGTACATCAATTAAATCCATTAACAACGTTTCAACTTTTGATTCCCCTATACCAGCAAAACGGAGTTGTTCTGAAAAAATGATATGTTCGCCATCTAATAAATACGGTAATAACTTATTTTTAGCCATTGGACGCATTTCACGCGGTGGTCCTGGAAGTAGGACTATTTTTTTATTACCTTCTGTTATTAACATGCCAGGTGCCATACCATAATCATTTGCTAATACAGTTTAACCTTCTATCACTAAAGCTTGTTGCTTATTATTGGGGGTCATTGTTTGCCCTTGAGCATTAAAATAGTCTTGAATAAAGTTAAGTGCCACATCATCTATAACCAGTTGCCGTCCTAAAATATCTGCAACAACCTGTTTGGTTAAATCGTCTTTTGTTGGTCCTAACCCGCCAGTTAATACGATAGTATCAAATCGTGTTAATCCTTGTGATATAGCATGCGCCAATCGTTCTGGATTATCACCAACAACTGTATGTTCTACTACACTTTTTCCAATACTATTAAATAATTTTGACAAATATTGACCATTGGTATTTGCTATTTGACCTAATAGCAGTTCTGAACCAACCGCTATAATTGATATATTCATAAATTAAAAGCTCCTATTCAATAAAAAATTATCACTTTATGTGTCAAAAACTTGTGCCAATTATTAACTTACAATAAAAACGACCAAGTGTCCTAATAAAAAGTTTATACTTATGAATCACGTCATTTATTATGCGTGTATAAACTTCAGAACATCTTGGTCAGAAATAGCTATTGTTTAAAAACAGCTCTACCTTTATAAAAATATTCAAGGCCAGATAATATTGTAAATAAGACACCGATGTATAGCAATGTTTGTCCTATTGAGAATCCAATCACGTTAACGAACAGATCGCCAAATAGTAGCCAAATAATTGCAACCATCGTTACAGCAGTTTTAATTTTACCTAATTGACCTGCTGCACTTACAAATCCTTGTTCGATTTGTAATAATCGTAGTCCTGTCACAGCAAATTCACGTGCTATAATAATAATCGCTACAACAGAATTAGTTATTCCTAATTCTACCATTACAATCAAGGCGCTTGATACGAGTAATTTATCAGCTAAAGGATCTAAAAATTTCCCCATATTCGTAACCAATTCCCATTTACGCGCCAAATATCCATCAACAAAGTCGCTCAGTGAAGCAACTATAAATACTATCGCACTAATCAACTGCTCAATGCGTATATCGTAGCCTCCTAAAACGGATACCGTACCGAATCCAAAATCTACAAGAGCAAAAAGGATAAATACGGGGATGAGGATAACTCTAAAAACTGTAATCTGGTTAGGTATGTTCATTAAAAAGCCTCATTTCTATATTTAAAAAATTAATACTGCAATAATCCATAGTATAACAGATATGATACTTAGTGAGACGATGATTATACTCAATTGAATAGGTTCTTTATAAGAAACGTGTTGGGTTGGTGGTTCAATACTTTGAAACTGTGTGATTAAATCATCTAGTTGGCTTTGACTATTGGGAATTTCTTCTCTATGTGCAGATACTAATTGGTTATCATCAATATTTACAGTTTTAGCATACTTACGAATAAAACCTTCTGCATAATCTTTTTTAGCCAATAATTCATAATTATTATTCTCAATATGCTGTAATGTTTGACGTTTAATTTGCGTTCGTGACTCTAGTTCAGCTAATGTCATTCCTAAACGTTCTCTTCTATGTTTTAATATTTCACCAACTGTTTTCACTTGATATAGCCTCCAACTTTATTATTCAAAGAAACCAAATCCACCACCAAATGGATCACCAAAATCCAAGTTGTTCTTGCTTTGTACCTTTTGAGTCTGAGCTTTCATATGCTCATATTCAATTTTTTGAAGTTTATTTTCCCGCAATTCTATAATATAGTCAAAATCATCCATAGTATATTCTGATGTTTCTACAAATAAATCGGGATGTTCTACAACCTTAATAGATGGTAATGTCATCACTTCACGCACAAGCTCTTGATGCTTTTGATTGGTTTCTCTACCTGTTACTGCACCATCGATGATATAAACATGATTTGACTCATATTCCCCTTTAATAAGTGAACTTCTAACTGTTTGCTTAATAAGTGTTGAACTAATAAATAACCATCGTTTATGAGCACAAACACTACCTGCAACAATTGACTCGGTCTTGCCAACACGAGGCATTCCTCTTATACCAATAAGCTTATGCCCCTCTTCTTTAAACAATTCAGCCAAAAAATCCACCAACAGTCCTAAATCTTCTCGTTCAAAACGAAAGGTTTTCTTATCATCTGCATCTTGCTCAATGTATCTACCGTGTCTTACAGCTAACCTATCTCGCAATTCAGGAAGTCTTAGTTTGGTTATTTCAATATCATTAACCTCTGAAATAATGTTTTCAAAACGTTTTACTTTTTCGAGGCTATCGGTTTTGATTAACAAGCCTCTCTTGCCTTGATCCACACCATTAATCGTAACAATGCTGATGCCGAGCATACCGAGAAGGCTTGATACATCTCCTAGCAAACCTGGACGATTTAACGTAATCCTATACTCAAGATACCATTCTTTCTTTTCAATTATGGCCATCAGTCATCCCCCTTGTAGATAACATCAATTTATTAAAGCTATTATAACACTTCAAATGATTACATGAATATAAGAAAATAAACAACAAAATATCTTATTAAATATACCAACCGCCGTTAATTTTTTGCACTGTTCCAGTGATACTACGTGCTAAAGGATGGCATAAATATGAACAGGTATGTGCAATTTCAGCCGGTGTCACAAGTCGCTGTTGTGGAATGTTCTGTAAAATTTCTGCTAAATCATCCTCAGACCAGATATCGCTCATTCGCCCTGAAACTATACCGGGCGCAATAGCATTAACGGTCACCGTCGTCAAAGCCAATTCTTGACTCAATGCTTTAACAAAACTTATTTGTGCACCTTTCATCGCCGAATAAATTGTTTCCATACTTGCGCCAGTCTCACCCCAAATAGAAGAGATAACAATCACTCTTCCATGTTGACTTTGTCGTAATTTATCAATAAAAAAACGGCAACAACGCATCATTTGTTTAACATGAATATAATAACTCTTATCCATATCATCATCCGTCATATCTTGGAGCATACCGTATAGGGCTACGCCGCTACAATAGATAAGGCAATCCAGTTTATCAATGTGTCCAAATGTTTGCTCTAAATCGATATTTTGACTTAAATCTGCTTGAATAAAAGATACACTTTTACCATGATATTTTTCTCGCAAATCTTCGATATCGCTGCGATAATAATGCAAAATAACATCATAACCGTCAGATAATAAGCGCTCAACAATTGCCGTTCCAATACTTCCTGATCCGCCTAACACTAATGCCTTCATTGTGTCTCAATCTCCAAACGACTATCTACTTGTTGTTCAAGATTTAAATAAGCCATTGTCGTTTCATTAATACTTTCAAGTGTAATACGTTCAACAATATCTAGTAACTCAAAGACACTAACTCCCTCAAAATATAATTTAGTATACTGATTAGCTATATATTCAGGAGAGTTTAAACTAGAAATGTATTCGCCTATAAATTGTTTTTTTAGTAATTGGAACGTTGCATCATCTGTAAGCTGTCCACGATTTTGAGCTAACTCATTGAGTAATAATTCTTTTAATTTGTCAGGTTGTTGTGTTGCACTCGTAATAACTGAGAAACTATAGCTTGGCTCTAGCACAAACTGATAACCAAATGTTTCATCTATCAATGATTCATTAAGTAGCATTTGATAAAAATCTGTTTCCTCACCGAAAACTAATTCAAAAAATAATGTCATTTCTAGATCTTTTTGAACAAATTGTTGTGGTGACAAATCACCTGGCGTATTTTTAAAACCAAGCATAATTCGTGGAGACTGCAATTTCATACATTCACGCACATTAGCATCTTTAACATATGACGGTTCATCCACTAAAGATCGTTCTATCGTAGGTTGATAGACTTTGTCTCGTTTCGCTTCATGCTTTTCAACAATTTGGCATATTTCTTCCGGATTAACGTCTCCAACAACAAACAACACCATATTGGAAGGATGATAAAACGTTTCATAACAGCGATATAAATCATCTTTTGTAATATGGTAGATACTTTCGACACTTCCAGCAATATCCACCCTGATTGGATGGTGATGGTACATAGCTCTTAGTGTATTAAACATTAATTTATAACCTGGTTGTTCTTGATACATTTTGATTTCTTCTGCTATGATTCCTTTTTCTTTTTCAACAGTTTCTTCCGAAAAATAAGGCTGTTCAACCATGGACAATAAACGAATAATATTGGCTTCAATTTGATCAGTTGCACTAAACAAATAACTTGTACGATCAAAACTAGTAAATGCATTTGCTTGAGCACTGTCTTGAGCAAATGATGTAAATAAGTCTTCGCCTTGCTCTTTTTCAAATAATTTATGTTCTAAAAAATGGGCTACGCCATCTGGTACAGTTACAAAATCATCTTGACCAAATGGTTTGAATTTACTATCAAGGGAACCAAATTGCGTCGTATATGTAACAAATGTTTTTTGAAATCCTTTTTTAGGAATGATAAATAAACGCAATCCATTGTCTAGTTCTTTTTCATAAACACGCTCATCAATAAGTTCATAATAATGTTCATTCATTTATGTCATCTCCTTTTGTTAAGACATAAATTGTATCTAATTGAGCTTGGTTTACTAATTCGATTATGTCTTCTTTGGTTACTTTATTTATAGCATCAATATATTGTTCGTTACTTTGAGGATAATCAAGTAGTAATTGATTATGCATTATTTCGATAATACTTTTTGGTCTATCCATCGATTCATAGCGCTGGGATGCAATAACCTTTTTGGCTAAAGCTAATTTTTCTTCGCTAAAGTTTCCATTTTTAAACTTATCAAATTCATCTAAAATAGTTTGCTTAGCAACTTGGTATTTATCGACTGAAACACCACTTAACACAAATAAATAACCATTTTTACCATCGATTTGTGAATGAATAGAATATGCTAAACTTTGTTTTTCACGCACTTCACTAAATAAAACCGAAGATGGATCTCCACCAAACATCATATTAAAAACAACAAATGTGTAATAATTTGCGTTTCCATAAATAGCAGGGAAACGATAACCTAAATTCAATTTAGCTTGATCAACCACATCATAGTCTTTGATATCTTGAACTTGGATTTCATTTGCTAAGTCTAGATTTTCGTCAACTTTTTCAAGTGTAATGGAAGGCATAGGGAACTTTTGTTCAATCATTTTTGTAACATGTGCTTCATCTACATTTCCTACAATATAAACGGAAGATGTATCATTAGTAATCATAGCTTGATATGTATTGTATAGACTCGTTGGCGTAACCTGATCTATTTGTTCTAACTGGCCTGTTGCTAAAAAACGATAGGCTTCATTTTTAAACATATGTTTCATCAAATTTAAAAATGCAAACTGTGATTTATTGTCAACCATGGATTCTAATTTCTTAGTAAGTAATGTTTTTTCTTGTGTTACATATGTATTATGAAAAGCTTTATCATGAATAAGTGGATTCCAAATCACTTCGTAAAGTAAGTCTAACCCTTTTTCAAGGAGTGGTGTCGTATCCTTTAAATAACGTTCATTAACAATCTCCAATGAAATACTTACTACATGTTGATTCTTATATTTGGATACAGAACTATTGATGTAAGCACCATATAAACCTGCTAAATGTTGATTGAAAGCCTTGTCTGTAGGGAAGTGTTGTGTAGCCCTGGTTAAAACTTTGCTGAGCACTGATCTTTGTGTAATCGTCTCATAATTTAATGGGGTCATAAACTTAAAAGTTATAGTCGTTGTTTTGAACTTTTCTGTGGAAAATATATGAATATTATTCTGTTTTTCTTTCTCTGTCATATTCTTTCGCCTCTCTTTCAAAGTTGTCTTTCTACTACCATTTATAAAGCTTATTAATTACAACTAATAAAAACAACCTTAAAATGTATCGCTATTCTCGCCTTTGCATCTAGTTATTTTAAATTTAACTAAGCTGCTTTTTAAATAATTTAAAGAATAAAGAATGGGCTGCTGATTTTCGTCATAATGCGTAACCTTTAACATCATTAAGCTTTCGTGGGGAGAAGCATTTAATACTTCTGAAATATGTGGCTCATAGCTAATAGCCTCAACCTCTGTTTCGGCATATTCAATACTTAAACCCGTGTTATCTTCTATTGCCTTCAACATTGAACCACTGCGCGATTGATACTCTGTACAGGTCAAATGATGGTTTGCTATTTTGTCTAAACAATAAACGACAGGCACTTGATTTGCTGTGCGTATACGTTCTATTACAGTAATCAATTCTTGATCTTGTATACCTAACTTTTCTGCATCTAAAATACTCGCTGGCTGCTGTTCTAAACTTAAATATTCTGTCCCTGATTGATATCCAGCACATGTTATCATTTCACTGATGCTAAATAATTTATTTAGCGGATAGTAAAAAGGGTGAAGTGCTTTCACACTTGGCCCTTCTTCAAAGTTATCCGTTAATACCTGCTCTGTGATAAGTTCACCAATAGCATCATAAACATCATCTGTTTTCACATGAAGTTCACGTGCAATTGCTAAATTGCTAGGAAGTTTGTCACCAGGTAGATATTTATTTGAATGTATTTGATTTAAAATATATTCTTTCACTTTAAAAATAGCGGTCAATTCTGCCATGATTTACACCTCATCATTATCTAAATCAATTAATACTTGTCGTGGTTTACTTCCTTTTTGTGGACCAATCACTTGGTTTCTTTCTAAATCATCCATTAATCTTGATGCTCTATTGTATCCAATTCTAAATTGTCTTTGCAATAATGACGTACTCGCTTTCTGCTTTTCTAAAACAAACAAGTAAGCTTCATCATATAATTCATCTTCACTTTTCATCTCTGATTTATCTACTGGTGCGTCTGGTTCCATTTCTTTTACATAGTTTGCTTGTTGTTGTTCCACAACATAATTCACTACTTCTTGGACTTCATAATCACTTAAAAATGCACCTTGCACACGCGTTTGCGATGATTCGCCATTTCCAACATAAAGCATATCACCCTTACCAAGAAGTTTCTCAGCACCACCTGAGCCAATAATTGTTCTTGAATCAGTTTGTGAACTCACTGCAAACGCAATACGTGACGGTATGTTATTTTTAATAATACCAGTAATAACATCTACAGAAGGTCGTTGTGTTGCAACAATTAAATGAATACCTGCCGCTCTTGCCATTTGTGTAATACGTTGTATGGCGTTTTCAACATCTTTTCCTGCTACCATCATTAAATCAGCTAACTCATCTACAATAACAACAATATATGGTAATTCCGCTTGCTTTTCGTCTAACTCAGCATTTTGTTGACGAATATATTGATTATAACCTTCTATATTGCGTGTTGATGAATGTTGGAACAAATCATAGCGTCGTTCCATTTCAGCAACAATTTTTTCAAGTGCTTGTGCAGCTTTATGTGGATTAGTAACAACAGGTATTAATAAATGTGGAATTCCATTGTATACATTTAATTCTACCATTTTAGGGTCAATTAACATAAGTTTTACTTCGTGTGGTTTTGCATTAAGTAATATACTCGTGATAATGCCATTAATACAGACAGATTTACCACTACCTGTCGATCCTGCTACTAATAAATGCGGCATTTCATTAAGTTGTATTGTCATAGGATCCCCAGAAATGTCACGACCTAAGCCAACTTCTAATTTATTTTGAGCTGGGAATTTTGAATCTAATACTTCTTTAAGCGTTACCAATGAAATTTTATCATTAGGCACTTCAATTCCTACTGCAGACCGCCCTGGAATTGGTGCTTCTATTCTTACATCCTTTGCTGCTAAGGCTAACGCAATATCATTATGTAAGTTAACTATCTTACTTACTTTAACGCCTTGAGCTGGTTGAATTTCATATTGTGTTACTGCAGGTCCAATTTTAATTTGTGTAACTTTTGCATTCACACCAAAGTTCTTTAACGTTGTTTCTAGTACACGACCTTTACGTTGCACTTCTGCTTTAGATGTCGTTTGTTGCTTAGTCGGTTGATTCAATAATGATAAAGGCGGAATATGATATGCTTCATTGGCCACTTCACCCGCTTCAGAAATCGAGCTACCTACTTGGTCATCAATCATTGTTTCCTCATTGGTTTCAGCTTCTAATGATGTCGCTTTGTTTTCATCAGTATCTGAATTCATATCAGTTGTTTCAAAGCGACGTTTTTTTCGTGAAGAATGATTAGCCTGCCCTTTTTCATTATGATTATAAATAGGAATATCATTATTACTTGTTATTTCAGGTAAGTCAGATACATCTTTGACTTCAGAGTCTTGCTGACCATTTTCTAGTAATTGCTGCTGTTTTTCTTCTGAACGTTGTTGCTTTTTCTCTTGTGCTTTAATACGCTGTTGCTTTATTTTAGCAGATGCTGCTTGGCTGAAATCTTTAATTTTTGTGAATAATGATTTTAATACATCACGATGTCTCAATTTCATAATTAAAATGATACTAGATGCACTTAACACAATGGTAATTAATATGACACCTATAATTGAAACTAATGGTTCAAATATTGTTAATAGATAAAAACCTATCAAGCCGCCACCAAAATCAGGAAAACGGGAAGAATCATAAGCGCTATAAACGTATGATAACACCGGTTCTCTCTCCGCTAATACACCTTTAGTAAAATGAAAGTTGAGTTGTGCTATCAATAACAAGACAAATTGTAATAAAAATATACCTGATGTCCGTCTTGATTTCGGTATTTTACCAGCAAAAGCAATATAAAGTGATATTAAACTAATAAGAATATAAGTCATATAGCGACTCCATCCAAATAGATAATTAAAAAAACTATCCACTGCACGACCTATAATTCCTAATTGAAATAAACCAAATATCGATATTGCGATAACAATGATTGCGAATATGAAACGTACTGAATTATCACTGCTATTTTTTCTATTTCTTGACGATCTACGCGTGGTTGTTTTTTTCTTTCTAGAAGTAGTTTTCTTCTTTGTTTGTGGCAAACTCATACACCTTCTTTTTAATCTTTAACATGATACAACATCTGTGTTGCTTATGTATTGTTGTTCTGTGTCATAACATAAATGATTAAAGAGGTAGGGTGACATATTCACTAATAGATAACTTTATCAAGCAACCGACTGGCTACATTATGATAACACTATCATCTATCATTCTACATGTACTGCGACACTCTGATAGCATCATTGTACAAATTCAAGTGATACGACCCAACCTCTTTATATAAATGTGAACAACTCACTAGAAGCTAATTTATTAAATTTCTGAGATAACTGGTATAATCATTGGACGACGTTTCGTACTCTCAAATAATAGCTTGCTAATTTGGTCCCTCATATTTTGCTTAATTTCAGACCATTCAATACGTTTTTCTTGTAGACCGGCTTCTACGATTTCACGCACTTTTTCTTCTGCTTCTTTTAAAAGTTCTTCACTTTCCCGAACATAGACAAATCCTCTTGATTGAATTTCAGGTCCAGCAGCGATACGACGATGTTTAGGGTCTAACGTTACGACAGCAATAAAAATGCCATCTTCTGCTAGTAAATGACGATCTCTTAACACGATATTACCTACATCACCAACACCGATACCATCAATTAAAACATTGCCTGATGTAACTTTCTCACTCAAAGTCATGTCTTTACCGTCGTAATGCATGACGTCACCTTTTTCAACTAAAAAGATTTTTTCTGGAGCAACGCCAGTTTCATTAGCTAATTTAGCATGCGCAATTTGCATTTTAAATTCACCTTGTACTGGAATAAAGTACTCTGGTTTCATAATATTAAGCATCATTTTTAATTCTTCCATGCAACCGTGACTAGAAGCATGTATTTTTTTATTATTAGGAACGATATGTGCACCTGCACGAACCAACTCATTTAAAGTATTACCAATAATAACTTCCATATTAGCAGAAGCTGTAATGGCTAGATACACTGAATCACCTTTTTGAATGTTCATAATTTTATGTTTATTACGTGCCATTTGACTTAATGCTTCAATAGGTTCGCCTTCCATTCCAGAAGCGATAATAACAACTTCATTTTTCGGATAATTTTCAACTTCATCAATTGGAATAAGGAGATCTTTAGGTATATCAAAATATCCCATCTTACGTGCAATATTAAATGAGCTTTCTAGTGATCTGCCTAAGAATGAAACTTTACGATTTAACTTACTAGCAGTATTTAACACCTGCTGAATACGAATAAAGTTTGATGCATAACATGATACAATAATTCGTCCTTTTGCTTTAGCAAATGCATCATAAATATGCGTTTCAATGACATTTTCTGGTGTGTTGTAACCAGGTTTTTCCGCTTCTGTAGAATCACTTATTAACGCAAAAACACCATTCTCTCCTATTTCTGACATTCGTTTTAAATCTGGCGCATAGTTTCCTTGTAAGCTTTGGTCAAACTTAAATTCGCCTGTATAGACAATGGCACCATATGATGTATGAATACAAATACCTAAACTATCTGGAATACTATGTGTTGTATTGAAAAACGTAATATTTACATTTTTGAATTTCATCACTGAATCATGATTAACTGTATAATAGCGTACCTTTTTCTTTATATTACGCGCTTTCATATTCTCTTTAACAAGTGCCAATGTAAGCTTTGATCCATAGACTGGAACATCTAACTGCTCTAAAATATAACTTACTGCACCAATGGCATGTTCATGTCCATGAGTCAAGAAAATCCCTTTTAAACGCGCTTTATTTTCAAGGACATACGTAATATCCGGTATAACAATGTCAACACCTAGCATTTCATCTTCTGGAAACATCAAGCCGGCGTCTAATATAAACATTTCATCGTCAACTTCGACGATATACATATTCTTTGCGATTTCACCCACGCCACCTAAGGGTATGATGCGAATATCTTTATTTTTTTTCTTAATTAAACTCAAAATGTTACCTCCTATAAAAATTCCCGTCCAAATATATACTCATTCATTATTATAAGTTAAATTGTACGCTGTGTACACTATTAAAACCATTTCAACTCCGGTTAAAAAATAGAAAAGGTAGCGCGTCTAGCACACTACCTAAAACTTCATTAATTGATTTAATTCGTTTTAAAAAACAGAACCTTATTCAACAAGTACTTTATGAGAGGCATTGACGCGACCTTGTTTATCGATTTCAGTGATTTTAACTTTAATCGTATCTCCAATTTTCAAGACATCTTCAACTTTATTAATGCGGTCTTTTGAAATTTGAGAAATGTGTAATAATGCATCTTTGCCTGAGAATATTTCTACAAACGCACCATATTTTTCAATACGTTTTACTTTTGCATCATAAATTTGACCAACTTCAGCTTCACGTGTAATCGCTTCAATGATTTCTTTTGAACGATTAATCATTGCTTGATCTACAGCACCAATATAAATTGTTCCATCTTGTTCAATATCTAATTTCACACCTGTTTCATCAATAATTTCATTGATTTTTTTGCCTCCAGGTCCAATGACATCTCTAATTTTATCTGGATTAATGTGCATAATTTCTACTTTTGGTGCGTATGCACTAAGCTCAGCACGTGGATGATCAATCGTTTGTAACATGTGGTCCATAATCGCTAAGCGACCTTTACGTGCCTGTTCTAAAGCCTCTTCAATAACTTCACGTGTTAACCCATCAATCTTAATATCCATTTGGATTGCCGTAATACCATCTTTTGTACCAGCAACTTTGAAGTCCATGTCTCCTAAGGCATCTTCCATACCTTGTATGTCTGTTAAGATTGTATAGCTGTCTTCACGTGTAACAAGACCCATCGCAATACCTGCAACCGGTGCTTTAATTGGTACACCTGCATCCATTAAGGCCAAAGTAGAACCACAAATGGATGCTTGTGAAGATGAACCATTAGATTCAAGTACTTCACTCACGATTCTTATTGTATAAGGGAATTTAGATGTATCCGGAATAATGTGACGTAATGCGCGTTCACCTAAAGCACCATGTCCGATTTCTCGACGTCCTGGTGCTCTTACAGGACCCGTTTCACCAACTGAGAAATTAGGAAAATTATAATGATGCATAAATCGTTTTTCTTGTTCAGGTCCTAAACCATCAATAATTTGATAATCACCTAAGGCTCCGAGTGTCAATACAGACAATGCTTGAGTTTGTCCACGTGTAAACAATCCTGACCCATGTGCTCTTGGTAAAATACCAACTTCAGATTCTAAAGGACGAATCTCATCTGGTTTACGCCCATCAGGTCGGATTTTTTCGTCTGCAATAAGACGACGTACTTCTTCTTTAACTAGATCATTTAAAATTGCATGAACTTCATTAATTAGCAATTCATTCTCAGGATCAGCTTCGTCTATAAATTCTGCTGCAATTTCCGCTTTTAACTCGTCTAAGTTATCATCACGTTGTTTTTTATCGAATGTTAACACCGTTTCTTTAAGACCTTTTTCTTCTGTTAATGCTTGTACTCTACTAACTAACGCTTCATCGCGTTCAACTGGAATAAACTCTGACTTAACTGGTTGGAGATGATCAACAATTTGTTGTTGGAATTCAACAAGACGTTTTATTTCATCATGCCCAAAGAAAATAGCCTCTAACATTTCCTGTTCTGTGATTTCACTTGCACCGGCTTCAACCATATTAACAGCATCTTTATGCCCTGCAACCTCTAAATCCAAACGAGATTGCTCTTTTTGTTCCAATGTAGGATTAATAACATATTTGCCATCTACATAACCAACATTCACACCGGCAATTGGACCTTGGAATGGAATATCAGATACGCTAAGCGCCATTGATGAACCAATCATCGCTGCCATTTCAGGTGAGCAATCAGGATCTGCACTTAAGACGATATTCATAATTTGAACATCATGTTTATATCCTTTAGGAAACAAAGGTCTAATCGGTCTATCGATAAGTCGTGCTGTTAATGTCGCTTCATCTCCAGGACGACCTTCTCTTTTTTTAAAGCCACCAGGGATTTTACCAGCAGCATACATTTTTTCTTCATAATTTACTGTTAATGGGAAAAAGTCACCATCACGTGGTTCTTTTGACGCAACAGCAGTTGATAAGACAACTGTATCGCCATAACGTACCAAAACAGCACCGTTAGCTTGCTTAGCTAATTGTCCTGTCTCTATTGTTAATGAACGGCCGGCCCATTCAGTTTTGAAAACTTTCTTTTCTTGAGACATTATGAATCTCCTCTCTTCATTCTAATATGTATATCATATCATTAATTTTTGAATTTTTATAATAGTTATTTGTCTTATTTCTATAAAAAAAGGAAAGCCCTAAGTGAATAGAACTTCCCTCAAAGTGTATTAAGATTAACGACGAATACCTAATGATTTAATCAATTCACGGTAACGTTGAATATCTTTGCTACGTAAGTAGTTTAATAAATGTCTACGACGACCTACCATTTTCAATAGTCCACGACGTGAATGATGGTCTTTTTTATGAGTACTTAAATGTTCGTTTAATGCTGAAATTTCAGCAGTTAAAACAGCAATTTGTACTTCTGGTGAACCAGTATCTGTTTCGTGTACACGGTATTCTTTAATAATTTCATTCTTACGTTCTTGAGTGATTGCCATAATCAATTCCTCCTATAATTTGTATACACCTCAATCTGAGCTAGGCGTCGGAGTCTCAACCTGCCAAGATAAAGGATTATATTGGTTGATGTCTTTATTTACAAAACTCAACTTTATATATTATATGATACTTCATCGCCAAAATCAACTGCCAGTAAATATTGGGCTTTAGCTTTATCTTCATTCATCTGTTCAACTAGCGGATCAATGCCATCAAATTTAACTTCAGGTCGTAAATAATGATGCCAATAAACAATGACCCTTTCACCATAGATATTTTCATCAAAATCAAAAATATTAACTTCTATTACAATTTCCGCTTTAGAAGGATCATGGAATGTTGGCTTTACACCAACATTTGCTACACCACGATACAATCTCTTTTCTGCACCAATAGCCATACTAACAGCATATACACCTTTTTTCGGTAGCACATAATCATCACTAGGTTGAACATTCGCGGTTGGAAAACCAATCGTACGCCCTCTTTTTTCACCTTGTACAACGGTACCTTTTAAACGGTATAAATAACCTAATTCATTGTTAGCTTTTTGCAAATGACCTTCTTGCAAAGCCTGACGAATAGCAGTAGTAGAAATTTTTTCGGCTTCAATTTCTTGCTTTCCAACAATGGTCGTATTAAAGTCGTCCATTTCTTTTAATACTGTCATATTTCCTTTGCCAAATTTACCATAAGTAAAATCAAAACCAGCAACCACTTCTTTAACATGGTTATTTATAATATAATTTTGAACAAAATCTTCTGCAGTCACATCAGCAAAACGCGAAGAAAAATTAATGACAATGCAATAATCGATATTTTGTTGTTCAATCATCTCTAATTTATCAGTCAAAGGTGTTAAATATGTAGTTCTTTTTCTTTTTGGGTTTAGAACGACAGAAGGATGTGGATCAAATGTCATAACTGCTTTTTTCAAGTTATGCGCTTCAGCACGTTCGTTGAGTGTTTCAAAAACCTTTAAATGACCTTTATGCATACCATCAAAAAAGCCAAAAGCCATCGCAACATCTTCGTTAATCAGTTGTTCCGGCTGTATAGGATGCGTTACTTCTATCACTTTCATTAATATTTCTCCTTTAATTAAAAACTTTCTTGGGTTTAATTTCCTTTGGCTTATCTGGATGTGAAATATAGATAGCTAAAACTTGTTGTGTCCTACCATCAATAAATACAATTTGTTGTTGAATAACTGTAGAAAACATAGCCTTCTGAAACTTTTGTCCATTAAGTATACGATGCTTGATGTCCTCATTATATATTTCAATAGAAGGTAGACCTTTTAATCCATATTCTATAGGAAACAACTTTTCTTGTAACTGTTCTTGCTCATGCAATACTTTGATTTGCTCAATAGTTAAACTATCACTTATATTAAATCCGCCAGATGATGTTCGAGTAAGGCGTGACATATGTGCTGGAAAGCCTAATGCTTTGCCAATATCTGTAGCAAGCGTACGTATATATGTCCCTTTACCACAAGTAATATCTATATCAAATAAGCACATGCCTTGTTTAAAGTGAATTTCTGAAACACGTTGTATGCTTTTTATCTCAACTTTTCTTTCTGGACGCTCTACAGTTTCACCATTTCTAGCATATTCATAAAGCTTTTTTCCTTTAACTTTAACTGATGAATACATAGGTGGAATTTGTGTAATCCATCCTTGAAATTGAGCCAAGGTCGAGTCAATTGCTTCTGATGTAATTTCTCCTACATTTATTGTTTTCTGTTCTAATATATCTCCAGTTTGATCTTCAGTAGTGGTACTTGTCCCTATAGCCACAGTAGCATGATAGGTTTTTCCCATATCCATGATATAATCACTTACTCGAGTGGCGATGCCAATACAAACTGGCAATACACCATCAACTTCAGGATCAAGTGTGCCCGTGTGGCCTATTTTCCTAGTTTGTAATATCTTTCTCAATTTAAAGACGACATCATGACTTGTAAGTCCTCTTTCTTTGCGTACAGGCAAAATACCGTTATACATATTTTCACACCTTTTAAATAATAAATGCTATTCTTTCACATTATAACACTGATGATTAGCGCTTCGAACATTATTTTTACAAGAAAAAAGACAAGCTGCTTTAAAATACTCACTGTCTTTACTAAAAATCATAGAAGGTTGAGTATTTCAAATCGAATTACTTGCCTTAATGTTGCTTTTAAATGTTAACGTTAATTTTAATCTTTTTTATGCAAATCTCGAATCATTTTTTCAATTTTATTACCATAATCTATGGATTTGTCATACTCAAATGATAATTCTGGTATTATGCGCAATCTCATACGAGTTGCTAATTCTGATTTAATAAAACCTTTTGCTTTATCTAATGCTTTAAATGTATCATCAATTTCTTTATCACTGCCAAGTACTGTTAAAAATACTTTAGCTTGTGATAAGTCGTTCGTTAAGTCTACATCTGTGATAGTAATAAAACCTACTCTTGGATCTTTGACTTTATTATTGACAATATCCATAATCTCTTTTTTCATTTGTTCGCCCACACGTTCAGCTCTCATATTAGTCATAAATCTTTCACCTCTTTGTCCATTTTTGTATTTATTCGAAATTCAATAAAATCATAATACGTCTTTGCATGTGAATATCATTGTTTATTTTAAGTTATATTGTACTATTTAACACATAAATTTATAAATTTTTTGATATTCAAAAACTGTCAACATAGTTCAACTCAATGCTGACAGTTTTTAATTGTATTATCATTTATTTTCGATAAATTTAACGTTTTACTTCTACCATTTCAAATGCTTCAATAATGTCGCCTTCTTTAAGATCGTTATATTTATCAATTGTAATACCGCATTCGTAACCTTGTGCTACTTCTTTAGCATCATCTTTAAAACGTTTTAATGTATCTAATTCACCTTCAAATTGAACAATACCGTCTCTAATCACACGAACACCTGCATTACGAGTGATTTTACCTTCAACAACGTAGCTGCCTGCAATTGTTCCTACTTTAGATACTTTAAATGTTTGACGTACTTCAGCTTGACCGATGACTTGTTCTTCAAATTCTGGGTCTAGCATTCCTTTCATAGCTGATTCAATTTCTTCGATAACATTATAGATAACACGATGTAAGCGCATATCTACATTTTCAGCTTCTGCTGCACGTTTAGCTCCTGAATCCGGTCTCACATTAAAACCAATGATAATTCCATTAGATGCATTAGCTAGTGTAACATCTGATTCATTGATTGCACCAACTGCAGTGTGAATAATACGTACATTAACGCCTTCAACGTCAATTTTCATTAATGATGCAGCTAGTGCTTCAACAGAACCCTGCACATCCCCTTTGATAATGACATTTAAATCTTTCATTTCACCTTGTTTCATTTGTTCAAATAAGTTATCTAGGGTTACATTCTTACTTTCTTGACGTTGTTGTATAATACTGGCTTCGTGACGTGCTTCACCGATACGACGCGCTTGCTTTTCATCACTAAAGATAACGAAGCGATCTCCAGCTTGTGGCACATCGTTAATACCTGTAATTTCTACTGGTGTGGATGGTCCTGCTGATTTAATACGTTGGCCCAAATCATTGACCATTGCACGAATACGTCCATATGTGTTACCGACAACAATGGCATCACCTACATTTAGAGTACCGTTTTGTACTAACAGTGAAGCTGATGGCCCTCGTGATTTATCTAACTCAGCTTCAATCACTGTACCAACTGCACGCTTACTTGGATTAGCTTTTAATTCTTGAACTTCTGCCACTAAACCAATCATTTCTAATAAATCATCAATACCCTCACCACTTAATGCTGATAGCGGTACAAAGATGGTATCGCCACCCCAATCTTCAGGAATGAGTCCATATTCAGTTAATTCTTGCATAACTCGATCAGGATTAGCTGTTGGTTTATCAATCTTATTTACAGCGACAATCGTAGGTACATCTGCTTCTTTAGCATGATTAATCGCTTCAATTGTTTGAGGCATGACGCCATCATCAGCTGCCACAACTAAAATAGTGATGTCAGTAACTTGGGCACCACGAGCACGCATCGTTGTAAATGCTGCATGTCCTGGTGTGTCTAGAAATGTTATTTTCTTCCCAGCATTTTTAATTTGATAAGCACCGATATGCTGCGTAATCCCTCCAGCTTCTCCTGCAGTCACTTTAGTGTGACGAATTGAGTCAAGAAGTGTCGTTTTACCATGGTCAACATGTCCCATAATTGTAACAACAGCAGGTCTTTCAATTGCATCAGGATCTTCTTGTTCATCATCAAAGTAAATAGATAAATCTTCTTCATCAATAACTATTTCTTTTTCAAGTTCAACATCATAATCACTAGCAATCAGTTCTAATGTATCTTCGTCTAAAGATTGATTAATATTGGCAACAATACCCAATAAGAATAATTTTTTTATAATCTCAGCTGACTCTACATTCATTTTATCAGCTAGTTCTCCAACTGTAATACCTTCAGTATATGAAATTTTTGATGGAATTTCTTTAGGCTCAACTGGTTTTTTAACCGTATTATTTTTGTTATTTTTATTGTTTTTACTATTTTTGTTGCTTTTATTATTTTTATTGCCCTTATTATTATTTTGATTGCTTTTCTTTTGATTGTTCTTAGTTTGTTGATTTCCTTGTTGTTTACTACCTTGTTGTTGATTTGATTTTTGAGTTGATTTATTAGATGATTTTTGGTGATTATTTTGAGCTTCTTGTTTATTATTCTGTTGTTTTTGTGGTCTGAATTTTTTATCAAGCGCTGTGATTTGTTCTTTTTCTAGTGCTTGCATATGATTAGATACTTCAACATTCATACTTTTAAGTTCATCTATAATATCTTTACTCTTTAAATTTAATTCTTTCGCATATTCATAAATTCTTTGTTTACTCATATAATCACTCCTTACGATATTCATCGATCATTGACACTAATTTTTTAGCAAATCCAGCATCAGTGATTCCGATATTAACTCGTTCGCTTTTGCCCAAAGCTTGTCCTAATTGTTCTTTCGTTCCAAATACTCTCAGCGGAACTTGATAACTATGACATTTATTTTTAATTGTTTTTGTTGTATTATCAGATGCATCAGAAGCTAAGATGACTAATGTTAATGTCTTTTTTTTGATTTCAGTCATCAAAACTGATTCACCAGACTTTACTTTTCTTGCTCTCATGGCTAAGCCAAGAAAGTTCATAATTTGAGCTTCAGTCATTTAGGTATCTCTTCTCTATATATAAGTCGAATGATTTCCTTGTAGACCGGATCAAGTTGTTCTTTGCTCGCATTGAAGTACTTTTCTAAAACGCCTTTTTGCTGTGCCTGTTCAACAGCTGAAACCACTTTAGAAACATAGGCACCTCTCCCTGGTTTCTTACCAGTAGCATCTGCAAATATCTCGCCTTCTTTATTAATAACCACTCGAATCATATCTTTTTTTGGTTGCATCTCATTCGTTAAGATACATTTACGCATTGGTATTTTTTTCTTTTTCATAAGATACATACACCAACCTATTCTTCAGTGTTTTTGGATTCTTCAGCTGCATCTATTTCTGTTGTTTCAATTGATTCGTCGTCTATTTCAATTTCAGCTTCATCTGCATGATTTTCAGCTTCTACAATAGGATAGATACCTGCTTCACGTGCATCTGTTTCTGATTTAATATCGATTTTCCAACCTGTTAATTTAGCTGCTAATCGCGCATTTTGCCCTCTTTTACCAATAGCTAATGATAATTGATAATCTGGAACGATGACAACAGTTGATTGATTGCTTTCATCGACAATAACTTCTAAAACTTGTGAAGGACTTAAAGCATTCTTAACGAAAACTTTAGGATCTTCATCCCATTGGACAATGTCGATTTTTTCTCCACCTAACTCTTCAACAACAGCTTCAACACGTGCACCTTTTGCACCAACACATGCACCTACAGCATCGATGTCTGGATTCTCTGAGTACACGCTGATTTTAGATCTATCACCTGCTTCACGTGCAACAGATTTTACGATTACTGTGCCATCATAAATTTCAGGAACTTCTTGCTCAAATAATCGTTTAAGCAAACCAGGATGACTGCGAGACACATAGATTTGAGGCCCTTTTGTTGTTTGTTCAACTTTATTGACATAAACTTTAATACGTTCATTAGGGATATACTTTTCATTTGGACTTCTTTCAGCTTCAGATAATACGGCTTCAATACGACCTAGATTAACATAAACGTAACGATGATCAACACGGTCAATAAGACCAGTTAAAATATCATCTTCTTTATCTACAAATTCATCATAAAGGATTTCTCTTTCTGCATCACGTAATCGTTGCATAACAGCTTGTTTAGCTGCTTGAGCGCCAACGCGGCCAAAATCCTTTGGTGTCACATCTTCTTCATAAATATCGCCCACTTCGTATGCAGGATTTTTAACAAGTGCAGTGCTCAAATCCACTTCATCTCTATGATCAGAAACTTCTTCAACTACTGATTTGCGAGCCACTACTTTAAATGTACCTTCGTCCATATTTAATTCGACACGAACATTGCGTGCGCTATCATAATTTTTCTTATAAGCCGTTATTAATGCGGCTTCAATCGCATCAATTAAAACTTCTCTTGGGATTTTCTTTTCTTTTTCTAAATATTCTGTTGCCAATAATAGTTCATTACTTGCCACAATTATTCCTCCTCATCACGTTAGAGCATTACCGCGTGACGTGCTTTTGCTATTTTATTTCTTGGTATGCTAATTTGTTTTTTCTTGGCTTTTTCTTTAACTTCCATGGTAATTGTTTCTGCTGTAACTTCCACTAAAATACCTAGCCATTCTTTATTATTTTCGATAGGTGCATAAAGTGACACAAAGATAGGCTGTTGGATTGCCCTTTGATAATCTTGCTCTTTTTTGATTGGTCGCTCTGCACCTGGTGAAGCCACATCAAGATAGTACATTTCTTTAATCGGATCATGCTCATCCATCACTTCACTAATTTTTTCGGAGGCAAGTGTACAATCGTTCAAATCTACGCCACCTTCTTTGTCAATAGATACACGTAAGAAATGATCTTTACCTTCTTTCACAAATTCAACTTCTACAAGTTCATAATTTAAAGCTTCCAACACTGGTTGAATAAGAGTTTCTACCTCTTCAGTTATTTTGCTCATACAGACCTCCCTTTTTGGCAAATAGAAAAGAGCGGGTATATGCCCACTCTTTTTGCCTGAGTATCATTTTTTACACAATTAAAGTATACCATAACTAATTGTAGTAAACAAATTGTAACAATATTTAGTGCGTCAATTACATATCAAATATAGATAACTGTGCTTTATCTGGTAAATCTGGTAAAGAACCCAAATCATCTAAGTAATCAATAATCTTTTGTGATAAGCCAGCTTTTTTATTTAAATCTTCTTTTGATAAGAAAGGACCTTCACTACGCGCCTCTACAATACGTTGCGCAACGTTTTCACCAAGTCCAGGAACTGCAATAAATGGTGGAATTAAAGAATCACCTTCGATAATAAAATCAAATGCCTGGCTTTTCTCTAAACTAATCGGCTGCATACTAAAGCCTCTATGAGCCATCTCATTCACTAACTCTAACACTGTTAATACGTCTTTTTCTTTTTTACCTAATTCCATATAGCGTGCATACATATCTTTAACAGTATTTTTAATGCTTTCTTTATCTTTAATCATCGTGATTAAATCAAAATCAGATGCACGAATCGTAAAATATGCTGCATAATAATACAGTGGATGATGTACTTTAAAGTAAGCAATGCGTACTGCCATTAAAACATATGCTGCCGCATGTGCTTTAGGGAACATGTACTTAATTTTCAAACATGAATCTAAATACCAGTCTGGTACATTATTTTCTTTCATGGTTTCAATCATCTCATCGGTTAATCCTTTACCTTTACGTACGGATTCCATTATTTTAAATGCCATAGATGGTTCTAGTCCGGCGTACATTAAGTACACCATGATATCATCACGGCAACCTATCACACCCGATAAATCACATATACCACTTCGCACTAGTTCTTGGGCGTTACCTAACCATACATCTGTACCATGAGACAATCCTGAAATTTGTACTAACTCCGAAAAAGTAGTTGGTTTTGTATCTTCAAGCATCTGTCTTACAAATCCTGTACCAAATTCAGGTACCCCAAACGTCCCTGTTTTACATAAAATATCTTCTTCCGTCACACCTAGCGTTTCAGGGCTACTAAAAATTTTCATTGTTTCTTTATCATCAACTGGAATTGTTTTCGGGTCAATACCTGATAAATCTTGCAACATACGAATCATGGTAGGATCATCGTGCCCTAGTATATCAAGTTTTAAGACATTATCATGTATAGAATGAAAATCAAAGTGTGTCGTCATCCATGCTGAATTCTGATCATCAGCCGGATATTGAATTGGCGTAAAATCATAGATATCCATGTAATCTGGTACAACAATAATGCCCCCCGGATGTTGTCCAGTCGTACGTTTTACTCCTGTACATCCTTTAACTAAACGATCAATTTCAGCACCACGCTTATGAATTCCTTGATCATTTAAATAGCCTTTAACATATCCGAAGGCAGTTTTTTCAGCAACTGTACCTATAGTCCCTGCACGGAATACTTTGTCTTCTCCGAAAAGAACTTTTGTATAGTTATGCGCGTTTGGTTGATATTCACCACTAAAATTCAAGTCAATATCAGGTACTTTGTCACCTTTGAATCCTAAGAATGTTTCAAATGGAATATCTTGACCTTCTTTAATTAATTCACTACCACATGTTTCACATTTTTTATCTGGTAAATCAAAGCCTGAACCTACAGATCCATCATTAAAGAATTCACTCGTTTTACACTGTGGACATATATAGTGCGGAGGTAGCGGATTAACTTCTGTAATTTCAGTCATTGTTGCTACGAAGCTTGATCCTACTGATCCCCTTGATCCCACTAGATATCCATCTTCTAAAGATTTCTTAACAAGTCGCTGAGAGATTAAATATATAACTGCGAAACCATTACCGATAATACTGGCTAACTCTTTTTCAAGTCGATCAATAACAATTTGTGGTAGATCTTCACCATATAATTTTTTGGCATTACTATAGCTTAATTCACGTATTTCTTCATTTGCACCCTCCATTCTTGGAGTAAATAACTGATCTTTAATCGGTACAACACGTTCAATGCAATCAGCCAAAGCATTTGTATTTTTAACGACGATTTCATATGCCTTTTCTTCTCCTAAGAAATGAAATTCATCTAACATTTCATCAGTTGTTCTAAAATGCGCTTTAGGTAAAGTTGAACGATTCAATGGGTTACCTGGTTGTGAAGCGATTAATATTTTACGCGCTATGCCATCATGTTCATTTAAGTAATGGGCATTACCTGTTGCAATAACAGGTATATTGGCCTGTTCTCCTGCTTTAAGCAAACGTTGGTAAATCTCATGTAACGTCGCTGTGTCACGGATTAACTCTCGATCAAGTAAATCTTGATACAATGCAGGTGGTTGAACTTCGATAAAATCATAATAGTTCGCAACTTTTTCAACTTCCGATTGATCGCGTTGCATTACAGCTGTAAATAATTCACCTTCATCACATGCTGTGCCAATTAATAGACCTTCACGGAATTCATCAAGTAGAGATCTTGGAATACGAGGTGTACGATAATAATATTTGACCAATGATGCACTAACAATTTTAAAGAGATTTTTAAGTCCTTCTTGGTTTTGGACAATCAGTGTGACATGAGATGGACGTGCACGTTTATACGCGTCCTCATTCGACAACTTCTTATTGATGTCTTTATGATTTGATACACCTAATTCTTTCATTTGTTGAAGCATCTTAATAAAAATATATGTAGTAGCTTCAGTATCATAAATTGCTCTATGATGTTGCGTAAGTTCGACACCATATTTTTTAGCTAAAAAGTTTAATCCATGTTTACCATATTCTGTATTAATCGTTCTAGATAATTCAAGCGTATCGATTACTCCATTGGTCGAAGGTCCAAAACCTATGCGCTCATATCCAGTGTCAATAAAGCCCATGTCAAAAGAAGCGTTGTGTGCTACGAAAATAGCATCCCCAACCCATTCTTTAAATTCTGTCAATACTTCATCAATTTCGGGTGCATCTGTCAACATATCATCTGTAATATGCGTTAAATTAATAATCGTTTCTGATAATTTTTGATGTGGATTGCTAAAACGTTCGAATTTATCAATAATTTCGCCATCATAAACTTTAACAGCGGCTAACTCAATGATTTGATCATATTGATTGGATAAACCCGTTGTTTCAACGTCAAACACTACATAAGTAGCATCTTTTAAGTCACGATTCGTGGGTTTATATGCAATAGGCACACCATCGTCTACCAACATACCTTCCATTCCATAAATCATCTTTATGCCATGCTTTTCTGCTGCACTATGCGCATCTGGAAATGCTTGAACACCGTTGTGATCCGTCACTGCTATCGCTTTGTGACCCCATTCGGCTGCTTGAGCAACATAACTATTAATGTTAGGTATCCCATCCATTTGACTCATTGCAGTATGTAAATGAAATTCTACGCGCTTCTCTTTTGATTTATCTTGTTTAGGTGTTTTTTTAATTTCTTCAATATCAGACATCATCATAACTAAATCTCTGACAAAACTATCTTCCTCAATGCGTCCTTGAGCACGTATCCACTTGCCGACACTTAAAGCTTTAAAGTGATCTAAGTCATCTTTGTTTTTACGTGTGAACATCTTTAATACTAATGAGTCTGTGTAATCAGTAACTTTTAATTCGACTATGTGACGACCACTTTTAAGTTCTTTTAAATTTATGTCAAAAATAACCCCTTCAATTGCAACTTTAAATTCCTCTTCAACAATTGATTCGATAGTTCTAATATTTTCAACTTGTATTGTCTTTCCAATTTGACACTTAGAAACGGTACTTTCATTATTGTCTTGTTGTTTCGCTTTTTCTGCTTTCATTTTTTCAAGTTTTTCCGTAGCTTCACGTGCACTTTGTTCATCCTCTTGTTGAATATGTGCTTCAAGTGATGCTAAGTTTTCATCTTGATGACTATAATCTGTTTCAAAAACAACTTTATTGATATCAAAACCACACTGCTGATATGCCTTTACCAAACTCCCATTACAAACTTTGTCAAAGTGATTTCTTTCGACGTCATTAGAAACCATCACTTTCAAGACATCGCCTGACATAATTAGGCTTTTTTGCTTTAACTGTCCTTTAACTTTTGGAGATAATGCTGTCTGATCAATACAATAATCAAAATATTTTATCGCAAATTCATCTTGGTTATGAGTATCAGCAATAGTAAAATGCCACTGTACAGTTGCTATTTCTTTAAATTCTTCGACTATTGCGTGTGTAAAGATAAGATAGTCTTCTTTAGATAAAAAACGTGGTAACTTAATTTGGAAATCCCAAGTTCTGTTCTTTTTCGAAACATCTATACGCATTAATTCGCCTTGTTCTATAATATCTTGCTCAAGCTGATTAGCTATTTTAATCTGGTCAGCAAGTACTTTAAATTTTTCTTGATTTGTCATTGCCAAGACAACTACCACCTTAAAATATTACTTTTATCACGTTAAAATATCAATTTTTGCTAATAATTCAAAAATAAATTTACTTCTTATTATACTACTGTAATTTAAAAAATTCATGTCTGCAAAATAACTTTTTGTTACACAACCAGGTACTTTGTTCAATCAAAAGCGGTGAAAACCTATGAGTAGGAATTTTCACCGCTTTATGTCATTTATACTTTTAAACTTTATAATTCGTTATAAATAGCTTTAATGTATTGTTCAAGTTGTTCAACATGTACATCTTCACTTGTGCCTGTACGTCGAACTTTGACTTCAACGATGCCTTCAGCTGCTTGTTTACCTACAACAATACGAATAGGTAACCCAATTAAATCTGCATCATTAAATTTCACACCGGCTCGTTCTTTTCTATCATCATATAATACGTCGAACATACCGTTAAGTTGCTCATACAAATTATCTGCTAATGATTGTTGTTCTTCTTTTTTAGGATTTACAGTAATAAGATGCAAATCAAATGGTGTTACGGTTTTAGGCCAAATAATACCGTTATCATCATTATTTTGCTCAACAATAGCACTTAATGTACGAGAAACACCGATGCCATAGCATCCCATAATTAATGGTTGTGCTTTTCCTTGATTATCTAAGAACGTCGCATTCATCGCTTCAGAATATTTAGTGCCAAGTTTAAAGACTTGTCCAACCTCAATACCTTCTGCAAATTGAGCTTTACCAGATCCATCGCTCAACATTTCACTTTCAAGAATAAAACGAAAATCACCAAAATCATCTACAGTAAAATCTCTGCCTATATTTGCGTTCATGTAATGATAACCATCTTCATTAGCACCTATGACTAAATTCGTTAAATCTTGCACATAATTATCAGCAATTATTTTGATATCTTTATCAAAAATTGGACCTAGTGAACCCGGATGCGCACCTACTAAATTGACAATTTCATCTTCTGTTGCCATCTCAATAGCATCTGTGCCAAAATATGATTTTAATTTAACGTCATTAAGTTCATGATGACCTCTGATAAGAATCATGACAAATTCACCGTCTATTTTAAAAATCATTGATTTAACAATGGCGTTTAATGGTAACTGTAGGAAGTCTGCTAACTCTTGTGCAGTTTTAACATTTGGTGTTTCAATTTTAGTTAAGTCTGCTGACGATTCTTCTTGACGTTGTGGCTGATATACAACTTCTGCTTTTTCAATATTAGCTGCATAATCACTTTCATTACTATAAACAATCGTATCTTCGCCAATTTTACTTAGTGCCATAAATTCGTGGGTATGATTGCCACCAATAGCACCAGAATCGGCAAGTACAGGGCGCACGTTAATACCTACACGTTTAAAAATTCTTCCATATGCTTGATACATGTCTTGATATGTTGCATCTAATGATGCTTCATCAGCGTGAAAAGAATAGGCATCTTTCATTATAAACTCACGTCCCCGTAATAAGCCGAAACGTGGTCGTTTTTCATCACGGAATTTTGACTGAATTTGAAATAGCGTAAGTGGTAGACGCTTGTATGATTTTAATTCATCTCGAACTAAAGAAGTAACTACCTCTTCATGTGTAGGCCCTAATGCAAACTCTCTCCCATTTCTATCTTTTAAGCGCATTAATTCTGGACCGTATGCGCTCCAACGACCTGATTCTTCCCAAAGTTCAGCTTGTTGTAATACTGGCATTAAAATTTCAACTGCATCAATGCGTTCCATTTCTTCGCGAATGATTTTAGAAATATTATTAAGGACACGTGTTGCTAATGGTAAGTAACTATAAATACCACTTGTACTTTGTTTGATTAGTCCCGCTTTAAGGAGTAATTGATGACTCAAAGCTTCAGCTTCAGCAGGCACTTCTCTCATAGTTGGTATAAATACTTTTGATTGTCTCATGACTTTCTCCTCCTATAATTATAAGAAATAGCGTTGAATATCATTCCATGTTACTGCTATCATAACAAGCAAGACAAAAATAGCCCCTGCTGCAATAATCATTGTTTCTGCTTTTTTATTAATTGGTTTTCTAAAGATAGCTTCATAAATAACAAATAAAATACGACCACCGTCAAGGGCAGGTATTGGTAATAAATTCATTATACCTAGGTTAACACTTAATAGCGCTGTATAACTTATTAGATTATAAATTCCAGATTTTACTACCGTATCTACATTATGATAAATACCCACAGGTCCATTTAACATATTAAACGTAAAGTCTCCTGTAAAAATACTAGCTAATAATGTACCCACAGCCTGGAAAATTAGCTTTCCTTTATCGAAGAATTCTGTTACACCAAATTTTAACGATGGTAGTAAAGAATGGTCATATGTTGGTGCAATACCCAATAAAAATGTAGATTGTGTTTTAGTTTTAGTAGTTTTTTGTTTAAATTCTTTAGGTTTAATTTCGATATTCTTTGTTTTATTATCGCGTTCAATTTTTACTATTGTGCTTTTAGCTTTCGTGCCATCTAAGGTTTTCTGAATGTCTTTAAAATTTTTGATGTCTTGCCCGCCGATTTGAAGAATTTTATCTCCCTTATGAATACCAGCTTGTTGGGCAGGATATTTGTCAATTGTTTTGTCTACTATAGTAGTCGGTGCACCACTATACATAGCTAATCCAAGAAAAAGAACTAACGCTAAAATAAAATTAAACAATGGCCCAGCAAAAAGTGTTAAAAACTTTTGTAACGGTTTTTTATGTGCAAATTGGCGATTTCTAGGGGCAATTTGAATTAAACTACCATGTTCAACAAAGAACGCTTTCTGCGCAATATTGAAGTGATGACGTTGTTCATCATACGCTGTAATACCCTCTATAAATAACTCATTTTTAAAATCACATTTTTTAACTTCGATAGCTTCAATTTGTTGAAATTTGTGCTGATCGTCTAAAATAATGTGTGTAATTTCATCTTGCTCATTGAGTTTAATTTTAACATTCATACCAGGTTGTACTGGCAGTTCTTCAAGCCCATCACCTGCCATACGGACATAGCCACCAACTGGTAACAAACGGATCGTATATAACGTTTCATTCTTTCTAAAGCTAAAGATTTTTGGTCCCATCCCAATTGCAAATTCTGGGCACATAATTCCTGCACGCTTTGCAAAAAACATATGCCCATATTCATGCACTGTCACTAGCACTCCAAATACGATAGCAAATGATACAACTGTAATTAATATGCTCAATAACTACACCTCTATAATTTATTTGATTTCATGCTGAAAATCATTACTTATTCAAAAATACTATATAAAACGTACATATAATGTCAATTCATTTTATAAACCTTCATAATACTTATTACTCATGGTTTAGCTATCTTAGCATTATTTTATAAGAACACGTTTTAAATTTAAATATATATAAGAAAAATGCTAACTTTGATACTATATCCGTTTTAATGATTTCTATTTACATCACAGTATTCATTTTAATAATCTCTTGTCTATCATATTGATAAACAACTTCTTAAGTATATCATTTTATATAACTTAGTTCCTACTATCAAACAAATAATTTTACTTAATAATTGTTAAATATATAGCTGCAAATAAGTTAACGGGAGCTGGAAAAGTTATTTTAACTTTCATTTCCACTCCCGTATAGTAACTTAGTTTATAAGATTCATATTCGTAATGCTTAAATTCATATTAGTATTACATATTTAATAGAACATTTCCATCTTACTATCTTTTATTTATCTTCTTTTTTTGAACGGCGACGATTTAAGAATAATAATCCACCTAAAAATAGAAGTATGCTTGATATAAAGCCAGTTTGTTCTGACTGTTCTCCTGTTTTTGGCAAGGATTTATCTGTGTTTTTCTGTGTAGTGTTATTTGAGTCATGATGTTGATGTTGAGCTTTCATTGTTGATATACCACGTTGATTAGAATTATTATCAACTTCAACACTTACATTATCATTTTCTGAATCACTATCTGAGTCCACATTGCTGTCGGAACCGGAATTGCTGTCAGAATCTGCGTCGCTATCGGAGTCCGCATCACTGTCGGAGTCCGCAT
>NZ_KV809463.1:0-204 GCF_001812565.1 Staphylococcus sp. HMSC059F04
AATGTTGAAGAACTTGAGGGTGTTCAGTCTAGTAATGCTGATGTGATAGGTAATATCGAAATATTATATCAGTTAGCTACTGGAATTAATGAACCTGCAAGTGAGCTCGTTGAAGGATTGAAATTAGTTACTGCATTTGTACAAGATGAGAATGCCACACTAGATGATTATAAGGCGTTAGAGCGTAAGTTGAGTGAATTGAAA
>NZ_KV809464.1:0-17238 GCF_001812565.1 Staphylococcus sp. HMSC059F04
GGCTACATCTTATCCCCCTAAAATGATAACGAGCAGTACATTATCTAATACATAAGAGAAAGACAATTTCTATCAAATAATTATAATAGAAATTGTCTTTTTTACATTGTTTAAGAACTTAATGTCCCAGACCCCGGCTAGATTGACTAGGATTGAATCAGCATATTTTCAATCCAGTCAAGGGCTCCAGCTAAGTATGTGCTGAACCAATTACAACTATTGGGGTTCAGTATACAATCAAGCTGGGGATTTATTGTATTCTATGCAAAATTAATGATGCATATGTTTCATGTCGTGAATTTTCATCATTAAACCGTGTGGAATATCATCATGTTTCACTTTAGATACACGAGAGAATTCGTCTGAATTTTCATTTTTAACAAGCAAGACAAAATCTCCTTTATGAACGTTTGCATCTGTGTCTTTTGGAAGTTTGACATTTTTTTCTACCTTTTGGTCTTTTTCACTAACCATTTTCTCAATTGTTGTATCATTTTTCATAATACCGTAATACGTATCTTTCTTAGCGCCAGTCATCATGAGAACAACTAAAACAACGCAAGCAATAAGCATTACTACGATTAATGTAATTCCTAATCCCTTTTTACTTTTCATGTTAGAATCTCCTTTATATATTGTTATTTTATTTATACAAGACCTGCTCAAAGAATGCAATATTGAATTATTTTAAATCTGACTTAAAATTTAAAAATGTCAAAATTTGATAACATGTTTATGCTTTAATCAGTAAATACAAAAGGAAAGCTTGTTTGTCTTATATTTCAAGATAACAGGCTTTCCTTTAATTGTTAATTCGCTTATTCGGATAAGTCCAGTGTTGCTGGGGTATCTAAATCAGGATCATTCATTAATTTAATTGTTTTAGGCGTCACTTTTAAGACACATAATTCAGGATCATCTTTAGAAGAAAAGAAACTTTTATCTTGTGTTTCCCATAGCCAATCAATCGTTTGTTGGTCTGTTACAACTTCGATGTTGGCATCAATTTCTACGAAGCTACGCTGTTTCGTATCGTTATATCCTAACAAGATATAGGCACGAGGATTATTTTGTATTTCAGCTACTTTGATTGAATTAATATTAGTCTTAGTGTATAGCTCAAGGCCATCATTGTAAAATACCATGTATCTACTGTTTGGCTGATTATGATAGGCCGTAGAAAGTACGCCTACTTTAGAAGTGTTTAAGACATCAGTCATCTCTTGTATTGCTTGTGCTTTATCCAAATGAATCATCTCCTTAATAATGGTATTGCCCAAAATAATTAGAAATAAACGTTGATCTTTACTTAGGTTGGCTTGATACACAAGTATTTGACTTCATCGTGCTTTAATGTAATTTCTCGCGTTTCATGCTGTATTTGCTGAATATATAATTCAGTTTTAGGATAGTTACTGCGGTCTAAATGTTTCAAAATATGCTTTTCTATATATCGTGGATTATTATCTTGAGGTAATAAGTTGGCTATCATGCCATGCTCGTGATTTAATGTCTGCATAATGAATTGTGTTTGCGTATTTAACCGGTTATTTAATTTGAAAATTTGTTTATTGTCTGATAAATAACGGTCATTTATTTTATTAAAGATTAAAAAGTGATAATCCCCATCTTTACGACTTAACATATAATTATTTGTAATTTCGATCGGTTCATTCATAAAAGCAGCAACAAATTGATATAAGTGCATAATCGGTTTCAAACTACCATATTTGTTAAATAGAGCAATGTCAAGGGAGTCATCTTCAAAGAGACGATAACAAATACCACCGCCATATTTCATCAATTGTGTAAGATGACAAACTAAATCAGATAATTGTAATGGAAGACTTCCATTATTCGTATATTTAAAGCACCGCTTTGAGAGGTGACTATACACAAATTTATAAGAAGGTATTTGTGATTCTTGTATAAAGCGCAAATAGTTTTCAAAATGCGTTGCTGTATGTGTGAAACCTTTCGTTTTATCAACAAGTAAATTTTTGATGTTGGTATTCTCTATATCAATAAAGTAAAAATGAAAGTTCATTCTGTGCATTAAGTCATACGTCTCCTGAACTGTTTTAAAATGACGCAGTAAACCATCTATGATAAGGCCATATTTAATATTTTTATGTTTATTTTTAAGCTTTAAATGTGCAAGATGGATATCGTGTGGTGTCATGGATGCACTATCAAATATCAGCATAAACTTAACTTGTTTCAGATGTTTCTTATAATCTTGTGTGTCGTTTAAGAAATTTAAAATCATTTGATACACACTATCAAA
Organism: Staphylococcus sp. HMSC059F04; assembly: GCF_001812565.1. NCBI lineage: Bacteria > Bacillati > Bacillota > Bacilli > Caryophanales > Staphylococcaceae > Staphylococcus > Staphylococcus sp. HMSC059F04. Next base: position 2,288 of record NZ_KV809464.1, read on the forward strand.
TTGTTGCTTACTTTTAATGGTTAACGCTAAGCTGATGTTCTTATCAAACAACTTTTCAATACTTAGATTGAGTAAATTTTGATTTAAATGTTGCATCCAATCATTAGACAAGTCATTGATTAGCACAGTAGGATGCGGTAAATACGATAAGTCAATATTGTAATATTCATTGAAAAGATAATGAAAGAGTTCATTAAACGTGTTGAAGCGAATAAAAGCAGTTGCAGTTTGTGTCTGTTGTTGTGGTTTGAAATGATCAATATGAATATTAGTCGTTTCAATAGCTAATTGTTCAAGTCGTGTATTTTGATTAATATAGGACAAAAGATGATCTGGAATAGCTTGAGTAAAATGTAATTGTGGTTTGTCCACAATGTTTTGCAGTCGGATACGAAATTGTTTTGGACTAAAGTTTAAAAACTTTTTAAATTGATTTGTAAAATTAGTATGGCTTGTAAAACCAATTTCTGTCGCTATTGCACTAATAGAATAACGAGTTGTTAACAGCAAATGAAGTGCGCGACATAGTTTTAACGTTGTGTAATATTCTTTGAAATTCATATGCAAATAACGACCGAAAAGATTTGAACAATAAGATTCGGAAATATTACAATGCTGTGCGACATCACTTAAAGTAATATAAGATAACACGTGCTGATTGATAAATGTTAACGCCTTAGTGAAACTCGGATGATTGACTGACATACGAGGTGTATATAAAGATGGATGCTTCACTACTGCTTCTTTAAAAAGTGTTTGGATAATCTTTGATATCGTATCATCATCGTCAATCTCATCACTAACATGCTGATGGATACGATTAAATAATAGTGATTTAATGTACAAGTTTGATTGCAACAGATGTCGATCAAAATAGTGATAAAAGAATTGAGTATCTTTCATATAAAAATACACGAGTGGAATGCGAAGTTCTACGATATTTTGACCTTGTTCAGTATTAAATATATCTCCATGGTTAATGATGGCGATATGATTGTCCAAGTCAAAGGTCTAGCTATTTATTGTCATGCGAAGTTCATTAGTTAATGAAAAAAGTAAAATAATTTGATTAATGTTGCGCGAGGGAGCGCTTGATAAACGTTCATGTATTACTAAATTGCAAGTCATTTAATATGGTCTCCTAAAATAAAATTCGTGTACACGCAACAAGAAAAAGTCATGTTTTGTGAATAATATTTGCTATTATAGCGGAAAGAAACCTAAATAGTAATAGTAAATTTTAAAAAAATATAGCAAATTTCATGAAAAATAGCTTAAAATTTTCAGTTTTGCACAACTTAAAAGTCGAATTAGAAATATGGTGTTTACATTTTGGAAATTTTTAATAGGTTGCAAACATGCTTTTTTGTGCATAATAAAGATATCAATTTGAATCAAATTGGTAATGTGATTTAACACAATAGCACCTATGAACAACAGCAATGAACAATGTCACGAACCTGTTACGACAATTGACATCGCAAATCATCATGTAATGTATATGGCAACAGAAGCAGGCTTATAGTTATTATTCAATTAAATGACGTCACATATTTTATAGAACAAACATCATAGAATAACATCATGAGACGTTGTCATGATTGTAGAATGACTTATGCATCACATACACAGAATCAGCAGCAGAGAATAGCTTCTAGCGCAACCTAATCATTAAGTATAAGTAGTAATAAGATATCATTACAGTTGTCAATACTCCCCAGACATAGATGTTAATGTATCGTCAGCGGTTCATATTTATAAACGAATTTTCTATATGGTTTACTTCTTCTTAATTCAATATTGTTTATTATAGAAATTTTGTGTTAAATAACAGCCCATGGATATCCAAAGCGCCCTTATCAAAATATTATTGATGAGGGCGCTGTTGTAATATATGACTCTGTTGTAAATAGTGTACATGATAACGGTCAGCTAATGATTTTATAAATGTTAATAACACATCAAATGACACTTGCTGTTGTTGAAAAGCGTGCTTTAAGTATTGTGCATGTTGTTTTTCTGTGTCAGTTGCTTTGGATTTAAAATAGCCCCACATATGATCGTAGCAATTAATCATACTTCCCATTGTAGGGGATTGTGACAGTGCTTCATTGATTGCTGATTCAACCTCAGCATAAGTTGGTGTTGATTTAAGCATTGCACGTATATGATTATAATGTTGTTGACTATGCATCATCACATGATATTTTTCTTGGCGCCATAATTGTTCGATTTTACCACGTGTTTTCATCGTATCGACTCCTTACATTAGTTATAGCATTTTTATCCATATTTAAAAGATTTAATTAGTTAAAATTTTGTGGCAACTATTGCTTTTGTAATTGTATGCGTTTACAATAAAAGTGAGTTATTGGAACCGGTTCTATTTTTAAAGGAGGCATCTTGCATGAATTATAAACAAGCGGCACAAGAAATTCTTGAAGCTATAGGTGGTGAAGAGAATTTAGAAGCCATGGCACACTGTGCAACTAGGCTCAGACTCGTATTAAAGGATGAAAGTATTGTTGATGAAGCGAAATTGGGACAAATGGATGTAGTGAAAGGTACGTTTTCAACAGGCGGACAATATCAAATTATTATTGGGTCAGGCACCGTAAACCATGTGTTTGCTGAACTAGAAAAAATAACAGGAAAAGAAGCTTCAACAACTTCAGAAGTTAAAGAGAAATCTGCTAAAAATTTGAATCCACTACAACGTTTTGTCAAAATGTTATCTGATATTTTTGTTCCGATTATTCCAGCGATTGTTGCTGGCGGTTTATTAATGGGGATTAATAATATTTTAACCGCGCCAGATTTGTTCTATAAAGGTCAATCGCTTATTGAAAAGCATGACCAATTCGCTGGTTTAGCAAGTATGATAGATATCTTTGCCAATGCACCATTTACGTTATTGCCAATTTTAATTGGATTTAGTGCAGCTAAACGCTTTGGTGGAAATCCATTTTTAGGGGCAGCGTTAGGGATGATTTTAGTACATCCATCATTGATGAGTGCCTATGATTTTCCAAAGGCAGTGGAAGCGGGAAAAGCGATACCACATTGGGATATCTTTGGATTACATATTAATCAAGTAGGTTATCAAGGCCAAGTATTACCTATGTTATTTGCAGCTTATATTTTAGCAAATATTGAAAAAGGACTACGTAAAGTCATTCCAACGGTATTAGATAACCTATTAACACCTTTATTAGCTATTTTATCAACAGCATTTTTAACATTTTTATTTGTTGGACCGATTACACGTCAGTTAGGCTATTGGTTATCTGATGGTTTAACATGGTTATATGAATTTGGAGGTGCGATTGGTGGCTTTATCTTTGGTTTATTCTATGCTCCAATCGTTATTACAGGCATGCATCATAGCTTTATTGCTGTTGAAACAACACTGATTGCAGATGTGAAAAATACAGGAGGTTCATTTATCTTTCCAATTGCGACGATGTCAAACGTGGCACAAGGTGGTGCAGCGTTAGCAGCTTTCTTTATTATTAAACAAAATAAAAAATTAAAAGGTGTAGCATCTGCTGCTGGAATTTCAGCGTTACTTGGTATTACTGAACCAGCCATGTTTGGGGTTAATTTAAAATTAAGATACCCATTTATTGGAGCAATTGTTGGCTCAGCCTTTGGAGCAGCTTATATTTCATTCTTTAAAGTTAAAGCCATTGCGCTTGGTACAGCGGGGTTACCTGGATTTATTTCAATCAGCGCATCTCATAGTGGATGGTTACATTACTTTATTGGAATGGTGATTTCGTTTATCATCGCAGCAGGGCTGACTATTATATTATCACGTAGAAAAGCTTATCAAGACGTTAAATCATAGAAAATTGTTTAAGACATAAATATAACGTCTTAAAATTACAACGCCAAAAATGTTTTCATGTGTCGTATTGTAAATAGAAAACAGCAGTAAGATAATTTCTAATTGAAAATCATCTTACTGCCGTTTTTTTCGGATTTATGTCCTAACCTGTTTATTATATTTTTTGTTTGCGCCATAAAAAGATGCCAACAATTGTGACTAAAATTAATGATACGACTATAACGATAATCCAAGAGGCGTAACTGTGATCGTCAATCGGTAACGGGACGTTCATACCAAAGAAGCTAAAGACTAAAGTTGGTAAGGTCAGTAATACGGTAAACAACGTTAAAGTTTTCATAATATTGTTCATTTCATTAGACAACAATGAAGCATATGACGTGGTAATACTTTCTAAAATACGTGTATACAATTCTGTTGTTTCAATCGCTTGATTGTTTTCAATCATTAAGTCTTCTAATAAATCTTCATCTTCTTCAAAACGTTTAATCGCAGGTAAACGGAATAATTTTTTGATAATTGTATCATTTCCTTTTAATGCAGCTAAGAAATAAACTAAACTTTTCTCAACTTCCATCAAATTATATAGTTGACGATTCGTAATATTATTTTTCAATTCACGTTCAATGCGAATTCTTGATTTGTTCAACAAACGCAAGTTGCGATTATAATGATTCGCAATGGTTAATAATATATTTAAAGCAAAACGACTATGGAATTTCAGATTAATATCTTGTTGTCGCGCAAAATGTTCTAAAAATTCATTTTCAGCATCACAGACAGTCATAATGATGCCATTTCCAATAATAATACCTAGTGGAATCGTGACAAATGACAGCACACGTCGATTGGTTGAATTGACAATAGGTAAGTCAATAATAATTAGTGAATAACCAGAGTCTTCGTCATACTCAATACGTGCACTTTCTTCTGCGTCTAAAGGGTCACGTATAAAGTCTTCGGGAATTTGATAACGCTCAATTAGCGCATCTGCCTCATCACGGTCAGGTTCTACAACGTTAATCCAAGAAGGTGCGTGGTCCAAATCTGTTTCTACTATTTCATTTTGTGTTAAATGTTTGTATGCTGCAATCATACTTACTGATTCCTTTCAATATTACTTACTAAGTTGTTAATACTTTACCACACTTTAACTTTTTGTGCTCAATCATGTTGATGCATATGATGGCGATGTTCTGATAAAAGACGTAAGGGGCCATTGTAGACAATTTTATAAATATATAAAATCAGTTCATCCACAGGCAAGCGTTCGGGGTCTTGAACCCAATACTTCATTACCGAAATCGTGGCACCGGACACATACCTATAGAAATACATTTCGGGTATGCCAGCGATAACATGGTCTACACTCAAATAATTTTGCATGTTTTCTTTGAATAATGAATTCATTTTTTCTTCCAAGCGACTTGTACGGTCTAATTTTAAAATTGTGCGATAAAAGTTGATGTTACGATCAATATGATGAAAAATAGTAGTTAGTACATTTTTAATAAATAAGCGTCCCGTTTCTTCAGCATCGTTACCTAAGACATTGTAAAATTCTGTTACATTGGAAATTTCAGCGATACATTCATTTTCCATTTCATCTAATAGTAGATACTTATCTTCAAAGTGTAAATAAAAGGTCCCCCGATTAATATCGGCACGTTTGGTAATATCTTGTATCGTAATTTTTTCGATTTCTTTTTCATTTAACAAATCAATAAATGCTTCTTTAATGGCAGATTTAGTCCGTCTAATGCGACGATCTTCTTTCACGATTACTGAAACCTCCTAGTTATAAGACAAATTGAATGAATGTGTTCATTAACGTACACTTTGTCATACATTGCTTATTGTTTATTTGTTCATACCTATTATAATAAACAACGTGATAAATATTCAACACGTTGTTTTATAAAGGAGGTAAGTTTGATGAATATTTTTAAAAGCAAATTATTATGGATTGCGCCTATTGCAGGGATTTTACTATTAATCATCTTTTCATTAGCGTTTTATCCAGCATATAATCCAAAACCTAAAGAAATGCCTATCGCAATTGTTAATCATGATGAAGGTATTAATATACAAGGTAAAAAAGTAAATATTGGAGATAAATTAGAAGATAAATTATTAAATAGTGACTCAGACACCATTAAATGGGTTAAAGTTAAAAATGAAGCAGACTTAAAGCAAGGCATGAAGGATGAAAAATATTACGGTGCTGCTGTCTTCAATAAAGACTTTTCTAAAAATGCGATGAGCAAAACGCAAAAGATTGTGATGGATAGTAAAAAAGCAGAAATGAAAGAAAAGGTTGCATCTGGTGAAATTCCACCACAAGCTGTGCAACAAATGCAGAAAAAGATGGGTAACCAAAAAGTTGACGTGAAACAAGCTCAATTTAAAACGTATGTCAGCCAAGGTTCAAGTTTGCAAGGTTCACAATTGGCTAATAGCGTTTTAACGAAAATGGGGCAAAATATTAACCAACAAATTACAAAACAAAGCATTAATACTTTGGAACAACAGCATGTTGATGTTAAAGCAAGTGATATCGAAGGATTAACGAATCCAGTAAACGTGGATAGTCATACAGTAAATAAAGTGAAAGACCATCAAGGTGGAGGTAATGCACCATTCTTAATGTTTATGCCAGTATGGATAGGCTCATTAGTTATTTCTATCTTATTATTCTTTGCCTTTAGAACGAGTAATAACTTTGCAATTCAGCATAGAGTCATCGCTTCATTTGGTCAAATGATTATGGCTGCGGTATCAGCATTTGCTGGTAGCTTTGCTTATATTTATTTTATGAAAGATGTACTTGGCTTTGACTTTGATCATCCTGTGCGTATTGCAGTGTTTGTAGGTTTGTCAATTCTTGGATTTGTAGGATTGATTTTAGGTGTGATGGTGTGGTTAGGAATGAAATCAATACCATTATTCTTCATTCTAATGTTCTTTAGTATGCAAATGGTCACATTACCAAAACAAATGTTACCTAAAGGCTATCAACATTATGCTTATGATTGGAATCCGTTCACGCATTACGCCACAAGTTTGAAGGAATTGATTTATTTAAATCATCAAATCGAATTTTCAACAACGATATGGATGTTGATTGGCTTTATGATTTTTGGAGCGATTTCAAGTTTAGTTGCAGCTTTAGTGAGAAAACACAGTACAAAACGTACCGAAGTACCATCATAAGATATTAATACATTTACAATATAAAATTTGAAACGCAAAGTGCAGTGATTAGCATTTTGCGTTTCTTCGGAGCGGGACAGAATGGATTATGAATTTATAGTCCCCCCCGGCAAGGTTGACTAGGATTGAAAAAGCTTGGTATAAGCGTATTTTCAGTCCAGTCAACTACTGCCGAAATCTAGTTCATAGCCTAAAACATAATGATGTCCCTAATGGGCATTCGGCAACAGTTGAATATAAACTGAAAATTTAAACTTTAATATATCGGTTGACTATTTTAAAAAAGAGCGTATGATAATCGTTAGATATCTAACTAATGAGGTCATAATATGAATTATACGTATCAATATTTAATCAGAACACTCGCACATGAGATGAAACGTTATGCTGATCGTAAGCTTGATGAGTATGGCATTACACAAGAACAAAGCCATACACTAGGCTATCTATATCGTCATCAACATGATGGGATTTCACAACAAGATCTTTCTAAAGCCTTTAATCGTAAAGGCGCTACTGTTAGTGCAACAGTAAAGAATTTGGAAAAGATGGATTTGATTTATCGTACGGTTGATGCACAAGATTCAAGACGTAAAATATTACGCTTAACGACAGAAGGAACAGCTTTTGTAGAATCATTTATCGGTATATTTGATGAAGTTGAACAAAAAATGTTAGAAGATTTTTCTGATGTTGAAAAGCTACAATTACAAAATTACTTTAAACGAATGTTAAACAATTTAGCAATAGAGTCATAATAATAAGTGATACATGGCTATCATGGTCACTTTAAATTTTAAATATATAGTTAGATATCTAATTATTAGATATCGAATTAATTTAAGGGAGAATTTGAAAATGAAAGACGAACAAATATATTATTTTGAACAAGCACCCATATTTAAATCTATGATGCACTTTTCATTACCTATGATGATTGGTTCATTATTAAGTGTGATATATGGTATTTTAAATATTTACTTTATTGGATTTTTAGATAACAGTCATATGATTTCTGCAATTTCTTTAACAATGCCGATTTTTGCTTTGTTAATGGCTTTTGGTAATTTATTTGGCGTAGGTGGGGGAACGTTTATTTCTCGTATGTTAGGTGCGAAAGATTATAGTAAAAGTAAAGTGATTAGTAGTTTTTCAATATATAGTAGCCTTATATTAGGTATTATTGTAGCTGCACTTGCCTTTCCATTTACAGATCAAATCGCACAAGTGTTGGGAGCAAGTGGAGAGACTGTACACTTTACGAGTTCTTTTTTGAAAGTGATGTTTTTGAGTTCACCAGCTGTCATATTATTCTTTGTGTTAGAACAATTTGCTAGAGCAATTGGTAAACCAATGATATCTATGGCAGGTATGCTTTCTAGTGTGGTATTAAATATGATTCTAGACCCTATTTTAATCTTTGGCTTTCATTTAGATGTTGTAGGAGCTGCTTTAGGAACAGCAATTTCAAATGTTGTAGCTGCATTATTCTTTATTATTTATTTTGTAGTAAAAAAGGATATTATTTCAGCAAATATTAAAGAAGCGTTGCCAAGCAAAGAAGTTATGGTTGATATCTTTAAAATCGGTATTCCTGCTTTCTTAATGGTTGTTTTAATGGGTATTACAGGACTTATACTCAATTTGTTTTTAGCTAAATATGGTAACGAAGCGATTGCAAGTTATGGTATTTCATTTAGATTAGTACAATTTCCTGAACTTATTATTATGGGCTTAGCTGAAGGTGTTGTACCGCTTATTGCTTATAATTTTATGTCAAATAAAGAACGAATGAAACATACGATTGAAGCGGTTGTACTTTCAATTGGTGTGATTTTCGCAGTAAGCATGGTTATCGTGATGTTGTTTGGTACATCAATTGTTCAACTATTTAGTACCGATATACACATTGTGGCTTTAGCAACCTTTATGTTAAAAGTAACGATGACATCATTATTACTAAATGGTATTGGTTTCTTATTCACTGGGATGTTACAAGCGACAGGTCAAGGGCGTGGTGCGATGATTATGGCGTTAGCACAAGGACTTATTATTATTCCAGTGCTCTTTGTGTTAGATAAATACTTCGGTTTAACAGGTGTAGTATGGTCATTACTTGTGGCTGAAACAATTTGTTCATTGTTAGCTATGTTCATTGTTTACTTATCACGCAATCAACTTACCATTGATAAAAGTGCATTAATAGAAGCAGAGTAGTAAAGTGTAATCAGGGGCATGATTCCTAGAAAAATAGCCAGTAAATGATTTTTATGATTTCATTTACTGGCTTCTTTATTGTAAAAAAAGAACAGTCTGGGACATAAAAGTGGAACATTCTTTATTTTGTCACTTTAAAGAAATTCATTTTATTTTATAATAAGAATGTGAGGGAGGATTGAAGATGCGCAGATTACTTTATGCATTTTTAACGTATATGATTGTAGGTTTATTAAGTGGCTTTTACTATCGGGAATTGACAAAAGCATATAACTTTACTGGTGATACACAATTATCAGTCGTACATACACATACATTGATTTTAGGCATGTTCATGTTTTTAATACTTATTGGGCTGGAAAAAGTCTTTCAATTAAGTAGCTATTATTTATTTAATTGGTTCTTTGTAATTTATAATATTGGCGTATTGACTACAATTGGTATGATGGCTACAAAAGGTTCATTCCAAGTCATGGGTAAACATGTGCCGGAATCATTTTCAGGCTTTGCAGGAATGGGGCACACTGGTATGTTGGCCGGCTTATTATTACTCTTTTTCTTATTGCGTCAGGCTGCCTTAACAGAGCCCAAAGCAGAATCTAGAACAGGACATAAAACAGACAAACATTAATCAAGATAAATGCAATAATTTAGAACATAAATCGTTTTAGAGTTAAAGAAAAATGGCAATTTCTATTGAAATAATATAGAAACTGCCATTTTTGTTATGCATTTTTTAATTAGTGTTGTGTATTTAATTATACGTAGCGTCTTATTTTTCAAAATAAATGTATTTCGTATTGTGACGAGAATACTGGGTAGGTCATGACAGTCGACGATTTAGTACTATCAATATACTGCTTTGATATCTATAAAGTCATTTTCATACCATATTCAATTGCTTACGCATGTGCAATTTCTAAATGTTTACCTGGAAGACTGTTTAATAAATAAGGATCGTGTGTGATAACAATGAGTTGCAAGTCTTTCATTTCCCGCAACATTTGTAATATCAATTCTTCATTAATGACATCTAAATTTGTTGTCGCTTCGTCCAATATTAAGATATCGGGATTAACTAGCAATGCTTTAGCTATCCATAAACGTTGAAATTGGCCGCCACTTAAGTGGCTTACTCTTTTGTTTAGTAAATGATCATCTATTTTACATTGTCGCATTACTTGATGCAGTCGCTCTGAATGTTCACTAACAGGTATATCAAAGTGTTTCAAAGGTTGTTTAAGTATCCATGCCACTGACTTTAAAGGGTCTAAAGTACTTGCATTATACTGAGGCACATATTGAATGTATTTCATCCATTCAATGTCAGAGACGTTACCTAGAACTAAGTTGTCATAACTGACACTACCGTGAAAGTTTTTATCTAGACCTGCTATGATTTGAGCTAATGTAGACTTACCACTCCCGCTTACGCCGCTAATGATTAAATGCTCACCATTACCTACAGTTAAATCGAAGTTCGTGAATATTTGTTTGTCAGAATACGATTTTTTTAATTGCTTAATCTGTAACATATTGTGTTCTCCTATTTGCTAAGTCAATTAACTTTTGAGTATATGGATGTTGAGGGGACGTTAAAACCTCTTTAGAGGTACCACTTTCAACGATTTGTCCCTCGTACATCACGCTGATATGTGTTGCATAATCTATGACAAGTTCTAAATCATGCGTAATAAATAGAATTGTCATACCATGTTGTTGTATCACATGATGTAATAAAAGCATTAAATGATTTCGATTATCATAGTCTAATGCACTTGTTGGTTCATCAGCAATGAGAAATTTGGCTTCTCGTACAATAGACATAATTAATGCAATGCGCTGTGCCATACCACCGCTAAGTTGAAAAGGGTAGTAGTCAAGTAATTTCGAGTTGTTTTTGAGACCAAGATGATTAAATTGGCGTTCAACAAAGTGATGCTGTTCTTGTCTTGATAATTTAGAATGTACCGAGTCAAACAAGGCATCGAAATGTTTTTGGATACGCACATTTTGAAAGAAATTACTATTTGTATCTTGGAACATTGCATCCGTATCTTCAAGGTTAATGTCCACTTGTCCAGTGTAGTGAAGCTCAGGTTGTAGCATGTTTAGTGCGGTGCGCGTCAATAAAGATTTACCACTGCCACTTTCACCTACTAAACAATGAAAACTACCTTCTTTAACTGTTAAATTAAGCTGTTTTAGTAAAGCAGCTTTATGATGATAGACAGAGACATCTTGCAAATGTAATAGTGACTTTAATGAATGAAACGACGGTTGAGATACTGACATATCAATGCGAAACCTCCTAGTAAGACACCTGGGAAAAAGAATAACCAAGGTGCAGAATAGAAATAACTCTTACCATCATAAAGGATGGCGCCTAACTCAGGTAGGGGTGGCTTAACGCCTAAACCTATAAATGCTAAACCAGAAATACTAAGCATTAATTTACCGAAATCTGCAGTAACTAAGGCCATCACATTGCTTAATAAATGAGGTACAATATGATAGATAGTTGTTTCTATCTTAGATAAACCGCTCAATGGCGCATATTTGACGAAAGGTTGCTTTTGCGCATCGCGTGCTAAATTTCTAAAATAACGTAAATAACGTCCTAGCCAGCCAATAATTAAGGCGAAGCATAAGCCAAAAATAGAATTATTCATAAATCCAAGTACAACGAGGGCAATTATAATGGCTGGTAAAGCAATTAACATATCAGCAAGGGCCATCATGATGGAATCAAACCAGTGACCAATCATTGCTGACAATAAACCTAGAATAAGGCCTAGTATCACCGTACCAATTAAGATAAACGAGGTTAATCCCAATGTGACCATACTTCCTACAAAGAGACGAGTTAAAAAGTCACGGCCTAAATGATCTGTCCCTAGCCAATGTGACCAAGTGGGTGGCATAAGTGCTGCTGTTTGATGAATCATATTTGCTTGATCATATAATAGATAGGTAAGCATGATTAGAATTAAAATAATGACAGGCCATATCCAGTACTTAATTTTCATATGTTATATGGCCTCCTAACGTTTTAGACATTTTTAGTCGAGGATCACTTTTTTCAAGTAAAATATCTCCAAAGAAATTGAGAAGTAAAATAATGAATATAATCATCATTAAGATACCTTGAATTAAAGGATAATCACGCATATTTATACCATTGATTAATAATTTTCCTAAACCAGAAATACTAAAAATTACTTCTAAAATAATGATACGACTAAATAAGTGAATGAAATTGTTAATTGTAATCGTCAACAACGGTGCTAAAATTTCTTTCAGTTGTAAATAAATACGATCTTTTAATTTGAAGTGACGTAATTGAGCTAATTGATAAGGTTGACTATATAATGTTTGTTCAAAAAGGTGGCTGCTTAATAAAATCATATGGCTCCCTTCAACGAGTACTAAAATCGTAATCGGAAGTACAAAATAAGCCCAACTATTACTTCCTACAAAAGGGAATAAGTGCCACTTTACGCCAAAGTAATAAATAAAGATAATCGCTAACCAATATTCAGGTAATGATGCGATGATTTGAGCAATACGTGTAGTGACTTTTGACCATAGGTGATTTGGATGATTCCCACATATGTATCCAATAATATAACCAAGTGGAAATAGAATCATCGCTGACCCTAAAATTAATTTAAGTGTTGGCGCAGTTGCTTTGATAATTCGTTCAGTAACGGGTTCACCATTGCTAAAGCTTGTTCCTAAATTACCAGTACAGGCATTGCCAACCCATTGAACATAACGAACGGGCAAAGCTTGGCTCAAGCCAAGTTTATCTTGCGCAAACTTGATGCGTTCTTGAGTAATTTGAGCAACACCATGTTCATGTAAATATTGAATCGCCGGATTGCCGGTTGTGTTTTCTAACAGAATAAATAGTATAAATGAAATAATGAGCAAATAAATCATTAGTTTAATGATGTGTTTAACGATATTAATCATGATTTGACACCTTCAATTTATCAAAGTTTATAGGTGCGTCCGTTTGTCCAGAGAAGTCGAAATCTTTAATCTTAGGACTCGTAACAAATGTTTCATTAGGGTATGCGATAGGTACAGCAAGATATTGGCTGTCAATATAATTAGACAATCGGTTAAAGGCTTGTTGCTGTTGATGCGTATTAATAATTGTAGGAAATTGTTCTATCATTGATGTTAATTTCTGATCATCCGCAAAAGCCCCTGGCTGTTTACCATTTTGTTTAAAACGTGCATTCAAGAAATTATAAGGCATCAACCCATTCGTATAACTACGATAATAGATAAGATCGAAGTCTTTACGTACCGTCAATGTTTCATAATAGGTTTGTGCATCTAAGACATTAATATCCAACTTAATGCCTGCTTTTTTCAATGCTTGTTGCATGATTTCAGCTTTCATTTTCCATTCAGGAAATTCGTCTGTTTGAAGGGCGAGTTTCAGTGAAAGTACTTTACCGTCCTTTTCGAAGTAACCATCACCATTTCTTGTATAACCTAATTGCTTAATCAAGCGTTGCGCTTCAGCTGGGGCATACGTATGGTCATTTTGATTAGCATTATTTACATATTGCACGCAACTTTGGAATAAACCTTTTAACGTTTTATTTGAAGAAAGATGATTGACATTGATAACCTTACTTATTGCTTCGCGCATCTTTTTATCTTGTAATACTATGTTAGTTGGATTGAAACCCATAAATTGCGTTTCAGTGCTTGGATATTTATGTACGGTTAAATGCTTGTTACGATAAGATTCCTTAACTTGTTGCGGTGTCATCTGACCTAATGCGCCACCAGTAATGTCAATGGAATGACTTTCAATCGCTAGATGTCTTGAATCACTATCTTCAATCGATTGAAAAGTAAGACGATAATCTAATGGATGGCCATTACGATAATATTTATTGGGTTTAAACGTCACCGTCTCATTTGTCGAACCGGCTACTTTGAAAGGCCCAGTGCCGATTGCTTTCTTAAATTTACCAGTTATTTTACCGCCTTGAACTGCATGCGGACTCATTACACGCAGTGGTCTAATCTGGGTAAGCTCTGGTAACACTTGGTTAGAAGGCTTTTTAAGTTTAATCTCCACAGTATATTTATCTTTGACAGTAATGGATTTGAGTTTATCCAACGTTTCCATAGGATCTGTCTTATCAGTTGCTTTGGCTCTTTCTATTGAAAATTTGACTGCTGATGCATCAAAGTTAGATCCGTCATTAAATTTTACATGCTGTTTTAAATGAAAGGTATAATCTTTACCATCATTTGATACGTCCCATGATTTAGCTAGTCCAGGTTCTATTTTGCCATTTTCACCATATTTTACGAGCGATTGATACACTGCACTATACACTGGCATAGGTACATCAAATCCTTGTGCATCAAGTTGATTAGGATTAAATTCTCGTGGTAGTGACAATGTTACTTCTTTATTATCACGGTGTTGATACCCACAACCACTTAGGATGAGTACAGCACACATGGAAAGTGAAAACAACATGTGCTTTTTCATTATTTAACCTTCTTTCGATTATATTGATATAGAGTTGATATAAGCAGGGAACGGGAAAAATTCATTATGAATTCGTAGTCCTGCTCCGCCAAGGTTGACTAGGTTTGATAAAGCTTGGTATCAGCGTATTTTCAATCC
>NZ_KV809464.1:17338-36137 GCF_001812565.1 Staphylococcus sp. HMSC059F04
GCGTATTTTCAATCCAGTCAGCTACTGCCAATATCAGAGTCTAAAATATAATGATGTCCTAGACTCACGCTTATTTTAAATTGTTAAAAAGTTTATATCGCAAACATAAGCTAAAAATTATGAATCATCGCCATTCATAAAATCAAGCACCTTATTGTTAGAAATAATATCAACGATAAGGTGCTTGTTCTTGAGTTTAATATTTTCTTAAGAAATCTAACTTACGATGATATAATTTATCTGCGATATAAGCTTGAACGTTATATAGAATTGTCTCAATGTCTTGAGTCATGTTTGAGAGCACGCGAACGGTAAAACCGTGTGTTGGCAATTGTGTAATACCAAGTCGACAATCATACGTTTGTGTAAAATCTTTAATCTGGGCATAAACCTCATCGATAAGCTTTTGTGTTATATTCGGGTGAATACAATAGGCTGACCCTATATGTGTATAGTGCTCCATATAACCAATTGAATTCATATTGGTTTTGTTTGGATCCATGAGTAAATTATCATAAGTGACTAATGCTTCATCTATATAGATTGCATTAATTAAATGCATATAATGATACGTAAAGTTCTTGTCAGTTGTTGAATAACCAGGTGTTAATATATCTGTATAAAACATAGAGGCATTATCTTTTAAGTTAAATACGTTATGTTGGAAAAACTTCGCATTTTCATAAGCGATAATAGGATCTGCAACGTATTCCATGTAGCCATCTTGCGCAATGTTAAACGTTTGATACTGTTCAACGCGATCGCTTAATGTTTTATATATTTTCGTGGCACCTTGTGATGTAAGCGTGACTGCTGCCCCGTTATCAATATTAATATTCATACGATAGCGATCGCCATCTAGATAGCCGCCACCCACATTAACAATATAGAACGTGGGAATTTTAGATTGATTTAAATAGATAGGGCGCATCACTTTTAATGCCTTTTCAAAGAAGATATTGCGTGCAACCGAACGCTTGCCATTATGAAAGACAGTTAAATCGAGCTGACCTGTCCAAGATGGTTCGATGACTTGCTTTGCTTTATCAGCCATCAAGCTAATCCTTTAAGTAATACATCACGTTCAATCCATTCAATCACATCATCTAAACCATCATCGGTTTTAAGATTTGTAAAGGTAAAAGGTCGATTACCACGAAATGTTTTTGTATCTTCGGCCATTTGATCTAAAGACGCACCAACAAATTCAGCTAAATCTGTTTTATTAATTACAAAGTAGTCAGATTTAATCATACCTTGTCCACCTTTACGTGGAATCTTTTCACCTTGGGCCACATCAATAATGTAAATAGAAAAATCAACGAGTTCAGGACTAAATGTTGCTGCTAAATTATCGCCGCCAGATTCGATGAAGATTAGCTCGATATCCTCATTGCGTTCTAACAACTCGTCAATGGCTGCAAAGTTCATTGAAGCATCTTCACGGATGGCTGTATGTGGACAACCGCCTGTTTCAACACCAATAATTCTATCTTCAGCTAATACGCCAGTATTCACTAATATTTTTTGGTCTTCTTTCGTATAAATGTCATTAGTAATAACCCCGATACTTAAATCTTTAGACAGGCGGCGCACTATTTTTTCAACTAATTGTGTTTTACCTGCACCAACAGGACCGCCAATACCAATTTTAATTGGATTTGCCATAACTTATAACCTCCTAAGAAATAAAAATTCTCACATTAACATTTTCATGCTCCATTTGGTTCAACTCTAGACCCGGTGCTGTAATACCGAAATCTTCCTCATTTAATGTGAAAATATGTTGTCGCGTATGTTCGATATAAGGAATCAAGTCTTTCACAACTTGTTGACCCGTTGTTTGGCCAAGTGGAATGGCACGGACTGCATTTTGAGTCAAACTGGAAACATTTTGATAAAGATAATAATCAATAATTGTTTCGATATTTACACCTAAATAATGTCCTAATATGGTGAAACAGATAGCTGGATGCAACTTAGCTTGCTTCTCAGCCATTTGCTTAAGATACCATGCCATCCATTCACTGTCATAAAGCTCATTGGCTAATTTCGCCATGCGCGTACCCATTTGTTTGGCGCCTACGCGTGTTTCGCGAGGGAGACTTTGTACAAAGATTAAACGATCGACTTTTAATAGTTTCTCGGTATCTCCATCTTCCAAAGCTTGATAAACGAGGCGCATAGCTAAGCCATCTGAATAAGTCAATTGCTCATCTAAGAATAATTGTAACCATGCTTTAAATGTTGCAGCATCTTTAACTGCATCGCGTTGAATATAAGTTTCAAGCCCAAATGAATGACTGAACGCACCTGTTGGAAACTGTGAATCACAAAACTGGAATAGTCTTAAATGTGAATGATCAATCATGCGAATGTCCTATATGTCTAAATGCTTTATTTACTTTTCGATCTTCATGACTATAGGGGATACCTAATGTTTTAAGTAAGTCTTCTACTAAATAGTCATATTGGACAAGCATTTCAGTTTCAGTAAATTGTGCTGGTAGGTGACGATTACCGAGTTGATGCGCAATGTCTCCCATTTCTTGTAATGTGCGTGGTTGAATAACAAGTAAGTCTTCCGAGTTAACATCTACGACAATCATATTCGTCTCATCTTGATATAAAATATCACCATATTGTAGATCGATAGGCTGTCTTAAACGAATACCAAGTTCAGTGCCATGATCTGTTGTCACGCGTTGAATACGTTTAACTAAATCTGAATTTTCAAGGTACACTTTTTCAATATGTTTACTTTTTTCTTCAGCAGTAAGATTAGCAATATTGCCTTGTATTTCTTCAATAATCATTAACATATCCTCCTAGAATAAGAAGTATCTTTGAGTTAGTGGTAATTCTGTCGCAGCTTCACTTGTAATTTTTTCACCGTCAACAAATACTTCGTATGTTTGTGGATCTACGTCTAATTTTGGTGTTGCGTGGTTATGCTTCATATCTTTTTTGGATAAGTTACGTATACCATGTACTGGACGTACCATACGTTTCAAGTTAAGCAGATTATAAATACCATTTTCATAAGCTGTGGTAGAAACAAATGTAATGGCTGTATGTTGTATGTTTGTACCATATTGACCATACATTTTACGATATTTTTGAGGTTCTGATGTTGGTATAGAACCATTGGCATCACCGTTGACAGCAGAATTGATTAAACCACCTTTAACTACAAGCTCAGGTTTAACGCCAAAGAAGATAGGATCCCACATGACTAAATCAGCTAATTTTCCACTTTCGATTGAACCCACATAATCAGAAATACCATGTGTAATGGCAGGGTTAATTGTGTATTTTGCGATATAACGTTTAATACGATGATTGTCGTTATATTCTGTATCGCCTTCTAAAACACCGCGTTGTTCTTTCATACGATGTGCGACTTGCCAAGTTCGTATAATCACTTCGCCCACACGTCCCATCGCTTGAGAATCAGAGCTAATCATACTGAAGACACCCATGTCTTGAAGGACATCTTCGGCAGCAATGGTTTCTTTTCTAATACGGGAATCAGCAAATGCAATGTCTTCTGGAATTGAAGCGTTTAAATGGTGTGTAATCATGACCATGTCTAAATGTTCATCAACTGTATTTTGTGTATATGGTAATGTAGGATTCGTAGAGGACGGTAAAATGTTTGGATATGATGCGGATTTGATTAAGTCGGGTGCATGTCCACCACCAGCGCCTTCAGTATGGTACATATGAAGTACACGATCTTTTACGGCTGCCATTGTATCTTACATGAAGCCAGCTTCATTTAAGGTGTCAGCATGTAAAGCAATTTGTACATCAAATTCATCTGCAACATCTAATGCGTGACGCAATGCTGAAGGTGTTGCTCCCCAGTCTTCATGTACTTTGAGGCCAATGGCACCAGCATGTATTTGTTCAATTAAAGCTGTATGATTGACTGCTTGACCTTTACCAGTGAACCCGACATTAATTGGTAGCGCTTCAGCTACTTCTAACATGCGATGGATATGCCAAGGACCTGGTGTCACTGTTGTTGCTTTTGTTCCTTCAGAAGCACCTGTGCCACCACCAATGTGTGTTGTAATACCACTTTCAAGTGCTACTTCAGCTTGCTCAGGATTAATAAAGTGCACGTGTGTATCAATGCCACCTGCAGTTACGATTTTACCTTCAGCAGCGATGATATCTGTGGTTGCACCAATAATAATGTCTACATTGTCCATAATATCAGGGTTACCGGCTTTACCAATACCCATAATATAGCCATTTTTAACGCCAATATCTGCTTTTACAACTTTATCGTAATCAATGATAAGGGCGTTCGTTAGCACTAAATCAGCCACTTTGCGATCATCTCGAGTGACGTTTGGGTTTTGTGCCATGCCATCACGGATAGATTTACCGCCACCAAATGTCGCTTCATCACCATAATTGGCATAATCTTTTTCAACTTGTGCAAATAAATTAGTATCACCAAGTCGTACTGAGTCACCTACAGTTGGTCCGTACAAGCTTGTATATTGAGATTGCGTCATTTTAAAGCTCATTAATCTTGTCCTCCTTTTTTATTAAGGTTTTCTTCACCTTGGTCATTGAAGACACCAGCATAGCCATCATGCTCACCAGTAGGGCGATAGACGCGTGTTTCATCAATTTTGCCATTGACCATACCTCTGAAACCATAGATATTACGATGACCAGCATATTCAACAAGTTGTACTTTTTTTTCGTCACCTGGTTCAAACCGAATGGCTGCACCTGCTGGAATGTCTAAATGTTTGCCATAAGCTTTTTCACGTTCAAATTTTAAAGCTTTATTTGCTTCATAAAAGTGAAAATGAGAGCCAACTTGGATAGGACGATCACCAGTATTTTTAACTGTAAGAACAGTTTCTGGATGACCTTGATTAATTTCTATATCAGTGTTTTTAACTTTAATTTCTCCAGGAATCATAAATTTGCCTCCTTATACAATAGGGTGATGGACAGTGATAAGTTTCGTGCCGTCTGGGAACGTCGCTTCTATTTCAAGCTCAGTTATCATACTTGCTACGCCATCCATAACATCCTCTTCATTTAGAATTGTTTTACCATAACTCATAAGCTCAGCTACTGTTTTGCCATCCCGAGCACCTTCTAATAATTCATCACTAATCAGGGCAAGTGCTTCAGGGTGATTAAGCTTCAAGCCTCGTGCTTTACGGCGTCTTGCTACTTCTGCGGCAACAACTATCATTAATTTATCTTGCTCACGCTGTGTAAAGTGCAAATCAATTCCTTCTTTCTAAATTTAAATTTAAGTGCATAAACCATATTAGAACTACTAAAGGAGTTTAACAAGTATTTTACTATTTTTAATAAATTTTTATACATCAAATTGCTGTTATAAAATTATAACTAATACAAAAATATTTTTTTCGCAGCATTAAAATGCTAAAATTTGTATTATCTCAAAAATTTATAAGTAAGGTGAGTTTGTGGAAAAAATAGATGTGTTTTTGAAGAACATTGCTCAAGTTGTCTTGATTAATAGTAAATGGACTGGATTATTTATTTTGATTGGATTATTTGTGGCGGATTGGGAATTGGGTTTAGCTGCAGCATTAGGCAGTGCATTGTCAGTTTTGTTGGCACCATATTTTAATTATAGTGCCGAGGAAATTCACAATGGATTAGCAGGTTATAACTCAGTACTAACAGCGATTGGACTGGCGTTATTCTTACAATCAACCACTATCGCTTGGATTGTTTTAGTTATTAGTGTTATTTTAACGTTGCCAGTAGGTGCTGCTACACGTGAATTTTTAAAGTCTTATGGCGTTCCTATGTTAACCTTTCCATTTGTCTTAATGACTTGGTTAATCCTAGCAATGACGACTCAGTTTTCAACATTAAGTGTTACTGTTGATATTTTACCACTACATGTTAAATATCCAGTGATTAGCCACCATCATATAAGTTGGTTAAGTGGCATAACGACGAATTTTAGTGAAATTTTCTTAGTGACATCTATTGGTGGTAGTGTATTGATATTGATTGGTATCTTTTTAGGTTCAATTAAGGGTGGAGTATATGCGCTAATTTCAAGTATATTTGCAGTTGCATGTATTGCATTATTAGGTGGAGATTATCCAACCATCGCAAATGGCTTATATGGTTATAATGCTGTCCTTACAGGGATTGCTTTAGGTGCAACATTCATGACTAAATTGAATAAGTATATTGCAGTTATCACAGGATTGCTGTTAACGATAGTGATGCATGGTGCACTAGCAACGTTGCTTACGCCAGTTGGATTACCTATATTAACGGCACCATTTATTTTTGCCACGTGGCTCGTGTTGTTTGCGGGAAAAATGTCAAATGAAAATTAAGTGATGCAAAAACATGCAAGAAGCGTAAAGTGAATGTTCAAAAAACGCACGCTTATACCAGAAATGAATTAACCGACTATGGAAGCCGACAAATAATGAAAATGATTCATAAATTAACCTTTAAAAATAAAATATGTTATTCATAATGAAATGGTTATAATGTATCCCCAATAAAGACAAATTCTACTGAGTCTGTCTCTATTGGGGATTCACGTTATTTCAATTTCTTCAAATGGATTTCTCTAGCACCACAAATAATTGTTACAATTTCATTTACTACTTTATCGATAGGTTGTTGTTGACCATGTTGAATCCAATTTGTAATAACACTTAAAATACCACCTGTTAAAAACTCACTATAAATCGTGACGTCTACATAAAATTGACCATTTTGTTTATCAAAATCGATTTGCTTCTTTACTGCTGCGTAGATTTGATCATAAAAAATGTTATAAACTTCTCCGTAAAAATTTAAAGTAATAACGCTACGAACCGTATTTTTATGATGATGAATAAATGTTAAAATATCAGTCATTAGCTTTTCAAAAAATTGTCTTGGGTTATCTGGATTAATTTCAGGTAAGTACAGTTCTCTGAAATGGTCAATCAAAATCCCGACGACATGATTAAGTAAATGGTATTTATCATTAAAGTGGCGATAAAAGGTTGACCGTCTAATATTTGCTTTATGACATAAATCCTGAATCGTGATTTGTTCAAAAGTCTTTGTTTTTAGCAGTTGATGAAAAGCTGTCATGAGTGCTTGATGTGTTTTTTGCACACGTAAATCTTGTTTATTCATTATATTCACTCCCAATACGATATAGGACAATTTTTCGTAAATGTCGCTTAAGTTACAGACACATATAAATGCCTCACAATAATAGACCTTCATCTATTTATAATATAAGAGAAGGGTAGATTTATTTTCTGAATAATTACTTATAGTTTACTACTTTTCATCTTTAAAATTAAAAAATATGACAAATTTTGGAAGTGATATCAATGTACTATAGTAATGGAAATTATGAAGCGTTTGCGCGACCAAAAAAACCTGAAAACGTAGAACAAAAGTCAGCTTATTTAATTGGATCAGGATTAGCATCTTTAGCAGCTGCATGTTTCTTAGTTAGAGACGGGCAAATGGATGGGGCAAAAATCCATGTGCTAGAAGAATTAGCTAAACCTGGTGGAAGTTTAGATGGAGATGAACTTCCTATGAAAGGCTATGTCGTACGTGGCGGAAGAGAAATGGAGAATCATTTCGAATGTCTATGGGATTTATTTAGATCTATTCCATCACTTGAAGTAGAGGGGGCTTCTGTATTAGATGAGTTTTATTGGTTAAATAAAGAAGATCCCAATTACTCAAGATGCCGTGTGATTGAAAAAAGAGGTCATCAGTTACCAACGGATGGTGACTTCACTTTAACGAAACAAGCAATCAAAGAAATGATAGATTTATGCTTGATGACAGAAGAAGATTTAAATGATGTGATGATTTCTGAGGTCTTTTCAAAAGATTTTATGAATTCGAACTTTTGGATTTATTGGAAGACGATGTTCGCCTTTGAACCATGGCATTCTGCGATGGAAATGCGCCGCTATTTAATGCGTTTTGTGCATCATATTGGTGGATTAGCAGATTTCAGTGCCCTTAAGTTTACAAAATATAATCAATATGAATCACTAGTACTGCCTATGATTGCCTATCTAGAATCCCATGGTGTACAGTTTGAATATGATGTTCAAGTACTTGATATTAAAGTAGATGTTACAACGACAGAGAAGGTTGCTCGCGAAATGAAACTTAAACGTCAAGGCAAAGAGGAGACAATGCTATTGACGCCGAATGACCTCGTCTTTGTGACAAATGGTAGTATTACTGAAAGCTCAACTTATGGAGATAATGAAACCCCAGCACCTCCTACGAAAGTCACAGGAGGCAGTTGGAACTTATGGCGTAATCTTGCTAAACAAAGCCCTGAGTTTGGTCACCCTGAAAAGTTCTATCAAGATTTACCTGAAAAAAGTTGGTTTGTGTCAGCAACTGCAACGACAAATAATAAGAGAATCATTGATACTATCGAAAGCATATGCAAGAGAGATCCCCTTGCCGGCAAGACGGTAACTGGAGGTATTATTACGGTTAATGATTCGGCATGGCAAATGAGTTTTACTGTTAATCGCCAACAACAATTTAAAGCACAACCTAAAGATGAGGTGAGTGTATGGATTTATGCACTCTATTCTAATGTCAAAGGGGATTATATCAACAAGCCGATTGTGGAATGTAGTGGTAACGAAATTTGCCAGGAATGGTTATATCATATGGGTGTGCCTACCAATCAAATTAAGGATCTTGCTCAAAACCAATGTAATAGCATACCAGTTTATATGCCTTATATTTGCTCATATTTTATGCCAAGAGCCATAGGTGATAGACCACTTGTTGTGACACATCAATCACGCAATTTAGCATTTATTGGTAATTTTGCAGAAACAGAGAGAGATACGGTCTTTACTACAGAATATTCAGTAAGAACTGCCATGGAAGCCGTATATCAATTGTTGAACATAGATCGAGGTGTCCCAGAAGTTGTTGCGACAGAATTTGATTTGCGTGTCTTAATGGACGCGATGTACGAACTCAATGATGGTAAAGGCTTGGTTGAACTGGTCGAGCAAAAGAAACTAAAACAAGTTGCCCTTAATGCTTTCTTGAAAAAAATAAAAGGCACATATATAGAGCAATTATTGAAACAACATAAGTTGCTGTAGGTGCAAGAGATGTTTCATTTTGAAAAAGAACCCCCGCTTAGCAAAGTAGAAGTGGGGCTTCTTTTTATTTAGAATGAATTGATTTCTGATGATTACAAATTGTCTATCTAAATAGTTATCAAGGCAATGATACGAATGCTTTCAAACAATAGATAATAAAATTATCACATTGACAGATTGAGGGATACGACGACATTGATGACCATAGAATCACTATCAACTTAATAATCTAAGATAAATGTGCTATTTTATAGCGGTTTGAAGGAAAATGACACGTTTGGTATAATTATACCTGCAACATAATATCATCTGCTAGGGGTGCTTTGATTTGCTGAAAGGAGAATTTCTCCAACCCTTTTAACCTGATCTAGATAATACTAGCGTAGGGAAGCAAGTGAGCCATTTATACTAAAGAATTAGAACATTATCATGTTTATCAGTTTATTTAAGCATTGTGTTTCACTCGTAGTCTGTTGCGTACTTTTTGCCAGAACAGATTGTACAGTAAACACGAGAGTTAGTTATAGATATAGGGCATATCGTTAACTCAAGTTAAAATACCAATATTTTAAAGATATTGGCTATTATCTGATACATATATGTTTTTTGTATAAATTCGCTTATTTTCTTATGCATTCAGTATTAGGCTGAATGCTTTTTTGTGTGGATTTCTCTCAAAGTAATATTAAACACGTCTAGCATCTAGGAGGCTGTTTATATGAAACAAGAAATGATTCGTTTTAAAAAGAATTTTCCGGCAAGCAAACGTATTTTTAAAAAGGGAAGTGATGACGATATTGCAGTGCCATTTCGTCAAATTGAATTATCGGATACGCAATTAGAGAACGATGCATTTCACAACGATCCTATTACCGTCTATGACACTGCTGGACCTTATCATGACGATAACTATGATGTGAACATTGACAGCGGTATTCCTCAGCTTAGAAAGTCATGGATTGATGCACGACAAGATGTTGAAAGCTATAAAGGACGAAAAATACAATCTATCGATAACGGTTTTAAAAAGGAAGGCCATAAAAATTATGTGGCACATCCTTTTCAATATCAACCGAAGCGTGCCAAACAAGGTGGAAATGTGACACAAATGCATTATGCGAAACAAGGCATCATCACGAAAGAAATGAAATTTGTTGCGGTTCGGGAACAGGTAGAACCCGAATTTGTCAGAGATGAAATCGCTAGAGGACGTGCCATTATTCCTAATAATGTTAATCATCCAGAATCAGAACCGATGATTATCGGGAAAAACTTTGCCGTTAAAGTCAATGCCAATATCGGTAATTCAGTCGTGTCATCATCGATAGAAGCAGAAATTGAAAAGCTCGTTTGGGCAATTCATTGGGGTACAGATACGATGATGGATTTATCAACCGGTAAAAATATACACTCAACACGGGAATATTTGATTCGTAATTCACCAGTTCCGGTTGGGACTGTACCCATTTATCAAGCTCTAGAAAAAGTGAATGGCGTGGCGGAAGATTTAACTTGGGAAGTATATCGCGATACACTTATTGAACAAGCGGAGCAAGGTGTTGATTACTTTACCATTCATGCTGGCTTGCTATTACACTATATTCCGTTAACTGTCGATCGCTTAACCGGCATTGTCTCACGCGGCGGTTCAATTATTGCACAATGGTGTCTGGCACATCACGAAGAAAGCTTCTTATACACGCATTTTGAAGATATTTGTAAAATTTTAAATCAATATGATGTGGCAATTTCACTCGGAGATGGTTTGCGCCCAGGTTCCATTTATGATGCCAATGATGAAAGTCAAATTTCAGAGTTAAAAACATTAGGAGAGCTAACTGAAATTGCATGGAAACATGATGTTCAAGTTATGATTGAAGGTCCCGGACATATTCCAATGCATAAGATTAAAGAGAACCAAGATTTAGCAGATTTCTATTGTAAGGAAGCACCGTTCTACACATTAGGACCATTAGTTACAGATATCGCGCCAGCGTATGACCATATTACGTCGGCAATTGGTGCGGCTCAAATCGCAAGTCATGGCACAGCAATGTTATGTTACGTTACACCGAAAGAGCATCTTGGCTTACCAAATAAAGATGATGTGAGAGACGGCGTAGTTACTTATAAAATAGCAGCCCATGCCGCAGATTTAGCAAAAGGGTTACCAGGTGCTACTGTGCGTGATGATGCAATTAGTAAAGCGCGATTCGAATTTCGTTGGATAGACCAATTCAATTTGTCATTAGATCCAGATCGCGCAAGAGAATTCCATGATGAAACGTTGCCATCAGAATCTGCGAAAATTGCACACTTCTGTAGTATGTGTGGTCCTAAATTCTGTTCAATGAAATTATCACATGATATTCGTGATTCATACAAAGAACAGCTAGCAGGTATGAAAGAAAAAGCGAAAGAATTCCAAGCAGCCGGCAATAAAATTTATCATTAGGATACATGATTTATTATAGGCTGGAACATAAATATCAAAATAATAGCACAAAGATGATTTGACATTAAAAATCGTCTTTGTGCTTTCTTTATAATTCAATACTTATGATGATTGGTTCGCTTGCTTAAGGGCTGGTTTGCGTTGCTAGAAAAAACGGGTTTAGCCAATTTTTCTGTGCTTGTGGAATTTCTTATCGAAATTCTCTTTGTTTGGGGCCACCCCAACTTGCGTTGTCCGTTGGCTTTCTTTTGGAAAGCCTCTTTGTTGGGGCCCCAGGGCTTGTTCTATCTAGTGTCTTGCTAAAATATTGAATATTTATATGTCATTGATTGACCATGCGATTTTAATGTCAGTATAAAGATGACATGACTTAATCATAGTTACATAGTATGACAAATTTTAATTTTTTGAGCAGGAAGTATACTAAAATGTCATAACTATTGATAACATAATATTATTGAGACTTATTTCCAGGGGAATTGTGTTAGGAGGTTTAGTTATGAATTCCAATATTGAATTTAAAAAAGGCGTACTGTTTGCGTTAGGTGCGCATTTATTATGGGGAATTTTACCTATTTATTGGAGGCTCATTGGCAATATCAGCGCTTTTGAAATTCTAGCGTATCGAATTATCTTATCAATGATCTTTATGATTATCATGATTTACATACTCAAACAAAGTACGGCATTTAAACGTGATTTAACACACTTATTTGCGACACCGATACAGCTTATTGCCATTATTGTCGCTGGTTATGTTATTACGCTTAATTGGGGGACATTTATTTGGGCTGTGTCAAATGGACATGTGCTACAAACCAGTTTAGGTTATTATATCAACCCACTCGTAAGTATTTTATTGGCATTTATTTTTCTAAAAGAAAGGTTTAATAAATTTGAGTCATTAGCCATTGTATTTGCCGCAATTGGTGTGCTTTATATGACCATTCGAGTAGGGGAATTTCCAATGATTTCACTCATGTTGGCTTTCTCATTTGGCATTTACGGCTTATTGAAAAAATTAGTTCGTGTAGATGCTATGACAGGTATTGCCATTGAATGTATTGTGACAGCACCAGCAGGACTCATTTATATCATTTACTTATGGCAAATACACCATACTTCAGTAGGTATCAATATGGCATCATTCTGGTTGCTATTCTCAGGTGCGGTAACAGCAGTGCCATTAATCTTGTTCTCAGCAGGTGCGCGTCGCATACCATTATCGTTAACAGGATTTATTCAGTATGTTAGCCCAACTATTATTTTCTTACTGGGCATCTTTGTCTTCAAAGAACCATTTGATATTCATCAATTTATTACATTTATCTTTATCTGGATTGGCATTGCATTATACAGTATTTCTCAATACGTGAAAATGAAGCGCAACGTTCGACCAGAATAAATACGGAGAAGCCAAATGACAATCGTCTATGTATACATAAGACGGTGTTCATTTGGTTTTTTTAATGTGAGCTATGCATGAAAAGCTTAAAATTTTACAAAAAAATCAATTTATATGATAAATATTAGGGAAATTATTATATAATATGAAATGACTATGAATTGAAAAGTTTAAAATACTTGCAAGACTGATGATACAAACGTAATTCAATGGAAAGGGAATGATTCGTTATGAAGCATGTAACCATCGATTCAATTAAAAATAATAGCAAATATAAAATTATTCATGATGGAGAAAAGCACTATGTCATTGATCTTAATCGAAATAAATTAACTTACATTTTTCCATTATTGAATTACCTTCTCCCGCATCGTTTAATGGAAATCAGTGACGACGCATACTTTAGTTTAACAACAGTACAACAATCGGTGGAAAGCAAAGTCAAAAATATGATGATAACATTAATTGGCATCGTGATATTGTTTATTTACTATAGAGCCAATGTGGTCGACAATTTTTTTCTAAAACATTATCCTCCGCTTATTATCATTGCATTGATGGTTTTAATATTTATTATAAAATGGCTAATAGATAAGCGAAAAAGAAAAAGATTAAACATTGAACAAATAGAAACTGAGAAACGTGCTTATATCTTTCCAGAGATATTCACAATGGTGATAAGTATTATTTTATATGTTATTGCAGTTGTGAGTTTCGTATTCTTAAGCTTCAAAATTTTTGGTTCAATGGGGGAGCCCCGTCTCAATTCTAATGTATTAATTATCATGTTAGCTATTATTTTATCATTTGATCAACTACTCTATAGTAATTCAGAAACTTCCGGTAAAATGAGTCATATTAAAGTAAAGGCTTAAATCAAATGAGCACAGGCTGGGATATTAATCCTAGAAAAATGAACCAGTAGATGCGTTTTTGTAAATGCATTTACTGGCTTTTTTGTTTATAGTACTTCGTATGATATGGTTTCGTGTGTCTATGATACTGTCTTAGCAACCCCAACTTGCGTTGTCCGTTAGCTTTTTTTTGGAAAGCCTTTTTGTTGGGGCCCCACCCCAACTTGCTTTGTTTGGTGAATTTCTTATCGAAATTCTCTTTGTTGGGCCCCCACCCCAACTTGCTTTGTCCGTTGCCTTTCTTTTTGAAAGCCTTTTTGTTGGGGACCCACTCCAACTTACTTGGCTTGTTGTAATGCTTTGAAAATAAGGGCTTTTATAAAATAAGTTATATGTTGTTGATTAATTTCGTTCAATAATCGATAAACTTAATTTGCTTAACACATGCAATTAAAAAAGCAGGATAATGACATTAATCAACGTTACAATATTTTACTTTGTTTTGGTTTTTAAATAGTTTAAAATTTTAGAGTGTTTGATAATATGATAAATATGGGAGGAGATATTTTGATAAAATCAATAGATAAAAATGTATATAAACATGCACTGAAAGTATTCGCTTTAGCTACAATTATATTGATGATAACGACAGTCATTACGTATTTCTGTCATCCTGCAATTAATGATGTCAAACATTTAGGGAATTCATCTACGAATATAAGTAGTAACCCCCAAGGGCTAAATAAAGTTTGGCATTTTATAGTAAATAATGGTTGTTTCGTGCCAGTTCAAATGTTTATATTAGCACTTATACCGATACCATTTCTTTATATGTTAAACATTGTTATCTCAGTTATTATACCAGGAATCATGTTTGGAATTTTTCTTAATTTTGATTTACACAAAGCATTTACCGCAATCATTGCATACATACCACACTATACGCTTGAAATCATGGCATATTGTATTCTTGCAAGTGGCTTATATATGTTAAACAAAGCCATTGTAAGAAAAGTAACCAATCTGTTTAGAAAAAAGAAGAAAGACAATTATCCTTTTAAAAAGAGTCTATTTAAAGTTATTAAAATATATTTTATTTTCACCTTACCATTAATTATACTTGCTGCATTTACAGAAACTTATGTCGCAGATTGGATATATCAATTGATGAACTAAGGTAATAAAGTTGATTAATATTTAATTAATGATATTTTCCTTAAAAAATATTGAAAAGAAATCTTCGAAATAAGCATATTAATAATCATGCTCTGCATACGCTTTAAGTGAATCCTTTTTTATTGTAAAATGTTTATAAATTACATTTGAGGAGGTGTCTAAATGTTTCTTATAGCTTATTGTTGCAGATATTTACAAATCATACGCAACAAATTTTCGATCTTAATTACAAAATTGGCGGAGTCTGTCTATTTTGAAGTTAATGATCAATCTATAAGGAACTGACACAATATATTTCTTCCTTATAGATAAATTGGAGGAAGAAAAATGAATATACTAAATGCATCGAATATTTCTAAAAAATATACGGAAGATATATTATTCGATCATATTAAAATAACACTTAATTCTGGTGATACTGTAGGATTAGTAGGTCGTAATGGTGAAGGGAAGACCACTTTATTAAAACTACTTTCTGGCATGGAAAGACCTTCGACTGGTGTAATTAGTTGGAAGAAGGATATTAAGATAGGTTACTTAAATCAAATACCTGACTATGAAAAAAGTGAAAGTGTTTATCAATGTATAAAATCTGTATTTAAAGAATTAGATACGATATCAAAACAGTTGGAAACAATTGAAACTAAAATGATTGAAGAAAGAGAAAATATAAATTCATTAGTGGCGCGCTATGGTGAATTGCAGACATATTATGAAGAAAATGGCGGGTATGAGATAGATGCTAAAATACGTAAAGTTACTCACGGTTTAAATATCGCGCATTTACTTAAAGCAAAGTGGGGAGATTTATCAGGGGGAGAACGTACTAAAGTAGGTATAGCACAGATGTTAATTAAGCCTACGGATTTGCTTCTTTTAGATGAGCCAACAAATCACCTCGATGTTAAATCTATAGAATGGTTGGCTAGCTATATAAAAAATAATGATAGTGCTACGGTGATCGTGTCACATGATCGTTACTTTTTAGATGAAACAGTTAATCAAATTATAGAAATAGATCAAAAAAAGCTTCATTTTTATAATGGAAATTATTCATATTTTGTTGAAGAAAGAGACAAAAGATTGTTGATTGAATTCGAAGCCTATAAAACGCAACAAAAGAAAATAAAGAAAATGAAAGAATCAATCAAACAATTAAGAACATGGGCTAGTCAAGCGAAGCCACCTAATGCTGCAATGTTTCGCCGAGCTAAAAGTATGGAAAAAGCTTTAAATCGCATTCAACGCTTAGAAAAACCGCTTTTAGATTCAAAAAAGATGCATATAACACTAGAAGAAGGCATGAACGTTTCGAATAGAGTGATTGAAATGGAAAATGTTACTAAAGCATATGATGATGTATTATTTAGAAACGTAAATATGTTAATCAGAAGAGGCGAACATGTTGCTATTATAGGAGATAATGGTACTGGAAAAACAACATTATTAAAAATAATTTTAGGGCTGACTTCAATAGATAAAGGTTCAATTAAAACGGCAAGTAATTTAAAAATTGGTTATCTTTCACAGCATGAATTTGAAAGGGATGGCAATGATACTTTGTTACACACATTTCGTAAAAAAGTCAATGTATCAGAAGACCAAGCGAGACATATTTTAGCTCATTTTATGTTTTATGGTAAAGATGTATTTAAAAAAGTTAATGAGTTAAGCGGAGGAGAAAAAATAAGATTAAGATGGGCACAACTCGTAAACACAGATTATAATTTACTTGTTTTAGACGAACCAACAAACCATTTGGATATAGACGCCAAAGAAATCATAGAAGATGCTTTATTAGACTTCAATGGAACCATCATTACAGTTTCACATGATAGATATTTCCTTAATAAGTTATTTAATACAACTTACTTATTAAAAAATAAAACATTAGAAAAATTTGAAGGTAACTATGATTACATTAAAGAAAAGATGCTATAAATAATCGGTATAGAGAAATGCTGGTCAATAAATTAAAAAATATACAACAATGACCATTGAAAATACGCTTAAGGAAATCGGATTTATGGAATGCCGATTTCCTTTTGTTTATCTTCTTAAATCGGATTTCAACTTTATATGCTGTTTATGTGAGGCTTAATAAGTATAAAACGATGCGTTTTTGAGTTCTTATTAAAAATTTATTGTGTGATAAATAGCTTTTTAATTTCCTTACTTAACAAAAACACTGTTATTGCGATAATAAAAATTATTTCTTCTCCAATTACTAGGCTAATTATCGCACCTGCACCATCAAATATTTTATAATAATCTGCAGACTTCAAGAAATCGATAAATATTTTAGCAAGTCCCCATGAAATAATAAATCTGCATACTTTCATTGATAATATGAGCCAAAAGTCTTTTTCCCATTTAAAACAGAAAGTAAGAATAACAGGTAATATGAGTGCAGGTATGTAAACATAAAGCAACCCTACTTGGAAATGGTAGTCTAGTGCAATAGTGATGAAATCAATGGGGAGCAAAAAGATTAAACATAAAAATATACGTTTTTTCATTGCTATCTCTCCTTTTCTTATACAAATAATTGACCGGTATCAACCATCGCTCCAATTTCAAGTATCGCTATTATAAATAAGAAAACTAAGAATATCGAGACAAAAAAAGCGACCATGGTTATTAATATTTTTTTAGGTGCATGTTTTATTTTAGATACATAGTAAAAAATCGCATCAATACACACAATCATTAGTATTGTAATTATTACAATAACAAAATTAGAAGACACGAGCGATTCCTCCTCCTTTTTCTATAATTTTATTTTGCAAAAGTGTCAGAGAAAAATATCAACTCCAAATTTATTGATTATAATCACTTTCAAATTACTATACTTATTAAAATTATGCCAATTTTTTACGATTTTAATTTATTTCAACTTTGTAACAATTTCATAATTTTGGTATGTTAAAACTGAAATTTATTAATATTTTTAAGGTATTTTAATGTTAAATGCTTCAAGACTAATTACAGTTATAGGGAGTATTTTAGGTGCCACATCCAGCAGTAATAAATGGAAATTTTGCGTATACTGTTGCTACAATAAGAGCGATGATAGCTCTAGGTGTTAGTGGTCCCATTGAATGAGGTATTAGGACACTTTATGCTGGAGGATCTATAGCTTGTAATCACTCGTAGGTGAAAATATGGATATTGACAAAGTGTTTAAGAAAAACTTATTAAAATAATACGGTTAAGGGGACATTTAAATGAATACGTTTAATTAGTTTATATTATTTATGCTTAGTGCAGTTTTAGGTTCTTTGACAACAAGCATTTTAGACAATATTATGCAAAGCATATGGATACCAAGAATATGTGGCATGCTAGTCGCTGGCCTAGTAGGTTTAATTTTATATGTTTTTTTAAATAATAAAAAAGGCTCTAATCCCAATCAGGCTGGTAAGTCCGAACGGAAAGAGCCTAGGACATAATTATGTTTTAAGCTATGAACTAAATATTGGCAGTCGTTGACTGGATTGAAAATACGCTTATACCAAGCTTTATTCAATCCTAGTCACTTTGCCGGGACGGGACGACGAATTCATAATGAATGCTGTTCCGCTCCCTCTTTTTTTATGTTGGAGTGAATTATCTTGAATTTAGAATTATTTTATTGCACAAATGATCATGGTGTCGATGGTTCTGTTGCAAAGTTGAATGTGTAGTATGATATAAACAAAAAAGGTGTATGGAGTTGCTAAGAATAAATGGAAAATGTATATACGATATATAAAAA
>NZ_KV809464.1:36237-46189 GCF_001812565.1 Staphylococcus sp. HMSC059F04
TAAATGGAAAATGTATATACGATATATAAAAATCCTAGATATAAAATCATTCAAAAAGATAATAGATATTTAATGATCGATTTAGAACAAAATTGGTATTCATATTTATGCCCTATGTTGAATTGGTTTATACCTATTAAATATACAGAACTGAGTTACAAAGAGTTTAATAATTTAAATATATTTAATAATGGAGGGCAAAACAGTCAAGGTATGATGGCCGCTGGTATTGGTGTTACTATCAGTGTGCTATTAAGAAGTATTGTGGGTTTCATGGATATTAATATTAATCGAATTTGGGTAGTGATGATGTTTTTAATCGGATT
Source organism: Staphylococcus sp. HMSC059F04 (assembly GCF_001812565.1). Lineage (NCBI taxonomy): Bacteria > Bacillati > Bacillota > Bacilli > Caryophanales > Staphylococcaceae > Staphylococcus > Staphylococcus sp. HMSC059F04. The sequence continues at coordinate 36,564 of NZ_KV809464.1, forward strand.
TGTCGGTGTGATAGCACTACGTTTATCTATAAGAAAGAAGTTGAATCATCCAGCATTTAATAAAAATAGCACACAAAAAGTAATGTTGATTCCATCATTCAAAAATATGGTACTGGTGGTGTTTTGTTATTTGATTTCTATATATTTAATAGTTGGGCTATTTTATATGATGGTTATTGAGAATATACAAAATATATGGATTTATATATGTTGGTTAGGTATTTTTTTGCATTTTCATTTATGAATATGGCTTCAATTTCTGATAGAAAAGTTCATGCCAAAATTAAAAATATAGAAAGACAGGTGAAATAAAGTGAAAACAATAGGAAGTATCATATATCTAAGAGAAGGTTCCCAAAAATTAATGATTATTAATCGAGGTCCCATTGTAGATATAGATAATCAAAAGTATATTTTTGATTACTCAGCAAGAGTCCGATAACTATTTACACTAGTTATCGGACTCGGTCTTTATCATGTTCATACACTATTTAAAACATGATAGTAAAAAATACCAAATTAATTATTTTTTCTATCAATCGTAATATTCATTATCTGTAACATGATACCAATAACAGTAATGATAATAGCGCTATAAATAAGCATATTTGTATTAATAAATTTAAGTAGAATTACCCCACCTAGAGCTGAACCCAATGCACTACCTAAATAGTTGATGGAGCTATTTAGTGCAACGGCGGCACCACCATGATTAGCATGATTTTGTAATAATATATGTTGTTGAGGCGCCTGTGTTGCCCAACCCATAGCACCCCATAAAATAAAAGGTATAAAATTTAAAAAAGGTACTTGAATTGTAACGTTAAGTAATGCGAAGCTTAAAGCTAGCGCAAATAAAATAATAAGCATTAAGACGGCAGGATTTTTAAATTTATCAATTAAAAATCCGATTCCAAAACTTCCTATTAATCCACCTACACCCCATGCAGTTAAGTAGCATGTAAGATATTCTGTATTACCACTTTCTTTGATTATATCAGCTAAATAAGTATACAATCCCAGACTCGCAATGGCAGCGCATAATGTTACGAATACAACGCTTAATACATGTTTATCTAAAAATAATTTGAAGCGTGATTTTAAATTAGGTGGTGCTTGTACTTTAAATCTTGGCAGGTATTTTAATATACTCATTAAGCCAATTAGACCGATAAGTACTATTATTAATATGGAAAAGCGCCAATTCGTATATTTTGAAACTTCTAAACCTAATGGCACTCCCACGACTGTTCCTACACTCATTCCACCAACTGTAAATGCGATGGCTTTGCCTTTATGCTTTTTGGATACTAGATGGCTACTTGAGCTAACCGCAATAGGTGAAAAGATACCTGCGCCCAATCCAGCTATTGCTCTTGAAATGATATAAATCGCATAGTTAGGAGCTAACGCAGTAATTAAATTTGCTAAAGAGAAGACACTGATAGCTAATATTAATATATTTTTCACTTCATTTTTTGCTAATAAAGTAGAAAAAATGGGTGCTGAAATAGCAAAGAATAAAGTAAATACTGTAACACCTTGTCCAACTTCAGCACTATTTTTATTAAAATTATCGCCTATGGCAGGTATTAACCCTGCTACAATATATGCATCCATGCCTAAAGCAAACATACCAATGGTTAAAACCCATACTTTTTTCATCATCATTCCACCCTATAAAAGTTAATATTTATAATACGAAATATTGTTTTCTGATATAAAGATAAAACACCTGGAAGTATGTGTGAATAAGTAATCATTTAAAGGGGTATTAACTAATAGTTAATACTAAAAGGAGAAGATAATGAACTTTGAATATATACAAGATTTTATTAGAGTAGCTGAATATAATAGTATAAATAAAGCATCACAAGAGTTAAATATTAGTACGCCAGCGCTTAGTAAGAGAATTAAAAGCGTTGAAGCATATTTTAACTGTCATTTATTTTATAGAACTTCAAAAGGTATTTTCTTAAATGAAGAGGGGAAACTGGTATTTAATACATTTAGAGAGATGCAACATTCTATTGCTGATTTAAAGAAACAGTTGAATATTTCTTTTGATTCTAAATGGAAAATAGGTGTTATTCCAAGTTTTTCTTTAACGAATAAATATAAAAATAGAGGTTTTGATGAGATAGCTAGCTTAATCATTGAAGATAGCACTTCTATTTTAATAGAAGAATTGTCTAAAGGTAATATAGATTTACTTATTGGGGATGTATCAAAGCTAAATAATCGTGATATATATCGCAAAAGATTATATAGTGAAGATTTTATGGTTATTTATAATGATGACAATAAATTTACTGAGAGTTCAAAAATTGAGATAAATGAATTATTAAGTGAGAAAATTTATATACAAAATCCACCCTGCGATACGTATGATTTTATTAAAAATAAATCAATAGAAGACAAATTAAATTTAAACTATAATAAACATTTTGAATCTGTAATAGCGAACATTAAAGCTGGCAATGGTATTACATTAATGCCGGTGTCATTAACATCAAGAATATCAAACATGAATTTATTTCAAAAAGTTTTGAGCGGATACAAAAGAGATATAGGCATCGCTTCGTATGATCAAAGGAAGATAATAAAAATATATGATTTTTTATTAAAAAATTTAGAAGAAGAGAGAAATCAAAAATAGTTAGAAGGCATATTTAACTTATATAATAAGATAAGGTGAGAACATGGATTTTACAATTAGAACAGAGGAAAAAGAAGATTATAAGTTTACAGAGGAAGTTGTGAAAAACGCATTTGCTAATGAAGCATATAGTGATCAGAGTGAACATAGATTAGTTGCGAATTTGAGAAATTCCGATGCGTTTGTTCCAGATTTATCATTAGTTGCTGTGGATAAAAACAAAATGATTGGTCATATATTATTAACTAAGATTGTTATTGTTAATGATGAGAAAAATACAGAATCATTAGCTTTAGCACCAATTTCTGTATTGTCCGATTATCAAAACAAAGGTGTAGGACGAAGTTTAATACAAAAATCTTTAGAAATAGCAAAGAAACTTAATTTCGGGTCAGTTATAGTAATGGGACATGCAGAATACTATCCTAAATTCGGATTTAAACAAGCCTCTAATTGGGGCATTCAAGCACCGTTTGATGTGCCAGATGAATTATTGATGGCGATAGAATTAAAGAAAAATGCTTTAGATGAAGCTTCTGGTATAATTCAGTATTCAAGCGCTTTTTTTGAGTGACAAAAGAGGTGTATGGAGTTGATAAAAATAAATGGAAAATGTATATACGATATATAAAAATCTTAGATATAAAATCATTCAAAAAAATAATAATAAAGGTAATAGGCGCAAAAGCCATACCAAAAAATCCCCTCACTACGTAATAAGTGAGGGGATTAGTGTATAAGTGAACACTTATTTTCGATAAGTAAATTATAATAATAGAGTGTGGAGAAATTCATATTGAATATAATGTTATAATATAGTGAAAAGTTCATTAAAGTTTTTGAATGATGGATAAAAAGCAGTCCAAAAAATTATAAAATTAAGTTAAAGGAATGGGAAATCATCAATGCAATAATAATAGAAACTATTGAGAAGAATAGTAAATATAAATTAATACACTATAAGGGTTCGTATTATATTATTGATTTAAATCGGAATAAATTAACTTATATTTTTCCATTATTAAATTATGTAACAAGAAATCCATTGATAGAAGTCAAAGAAGCAGAGCTTAAACAAATTTTAACTATTTCTACTTCAAAAGAGAAAAACGATAAAAGAAAGGCTCTAACAACTTTTGCCTCAGGTCTGAGTATTTTAATCGCTATTACAACTAAGTCTATTACTGATTATCTAGATTTCACAACGAATATATACATAAATGTAATACTATTAATATTAACTATATTACCTATGTTAGCATTTAAATCCATGATTGATAAAAATAAAAAGAATAAACTCAAGATAAGATCAACTCAAATACAAGCATATGCATATATTTTGCCAAGTGTAAAATATATCGTTCAAAATATCTCTTTTTACATTGTTTTTCTCTTTTTATTTATCATAAGTTTAGCTGGGTTATTAACATTGAAACATACGAATATGATATTTGTCGTTGGAATTATAATGACTTTAATGTTTATCCTTTTTCAGAACGTACTTTTATATGCTCAAACTAAAATTGACGGTAAGTTAGGTAGAATGAATTCGAAGTGATAGGCAGTATTATATATTTGAAAGAAGAGAGTCTTATATTTTATAAGTTAGAGAAGTCTAAAATTTTAAAGCCAAATTGGTATTTTATTATTATTGTCCAAAATCGACTTCTAAAAATTCAGAAAATCATATATAGTATACTGTATAAAATATATAATTTGTATATAAAATAGAAGGAGATATGTGTAATGGGAGAAAACACAAAAAAATGGTATAAGTCGAATTGGTTTACACTTTTATGTTTAGTCTTCGTTTTTCCTATTGGCTTATTTTTAATGTGGAAATTCACGAATTGGAAGACTTGGGTAAAAGTTGTGGTGTCAGTATTTTTTGCAATAATAGTTATAGCAAATATGGGAAACAATCAAGAATCTAATCAAAAAAATGAGTCCAATAAGACAGCTATTGTTGAAAAATCAAATAAAAATACTGATGAAAAATCATCATCAAAAGAAGAAAAAACTGAAGAGAAAGAAGACAATTCTAACGATGTAACAAATAAAAGTTCAGTGAACGAGAAAAAAACGGATGACGAAGTATCGAAGAAAAATAGTAATGACAATTATGATTACAATACTCAAAAAGCTGAAGTTACAAATAAAGAAGAAAACAAAGAACATAGTAATTTTAATGATAAAAATGTAGATCATTCTGACAAAAATTTAAATAATTCTGATACAAATCAAAATACTGCATCTACTTCAGTTAATCAGAATAATGCTGCACAACAAGTGCCACACAGTTATTCTAATTGTGCAGCTTTAAGACAAGACTATCCAGGAGGCGTTCCTAAAGGGCATGCTGCATATTCAAGTAAACTAGATAGAGATAGTGATGGTTATGCTTGTGAGATTAAATAAAATTTTTGATGATTTATAAAGCCGATAATACTGTATATGTAATTTAAATATCTTAGTATAACCTAAAAAACCCAATCACTATTTGAGGTAGTGATTGGGTTTTTTACAATTTTTAATGTGTTTATAAATTAAAAGTATATTTATTATTTGGAATGTTGGATTAGGCACAGTAGAATTTATCAAAACTTAGGTAATAAAGTGGAAAGTTAGTATAACTATAATAAATATAATCTTTAATTGAGCTAACTATATATCATAGTTGTGGGTTTTATAAGATGGTTACAGATTTATTAAAAACAGTTATTTTATATAACATAACTGGATATATTTTCAATTTATAATTAAAATTTAGAAAAGAGGGAGATATTTCTTTAAATTTATAAGAAAATATAACATTACTGATAAATGAGATAGGTGATATTGTGGGAAATTTGTTAAAAATAGAGAACATTCCATATTCAATGGAAAAGCTTAATAATTCAGTTCGATATTGGGAAACATCTAAAGATGGGAAATTTTTATTAAGATATCCAACTGTATACATAATAAATGATAAAAAAACAAGAAATGAATTTGAAGTATATGTTGGTGAAACAGCAGATATCAGAAATAGAACAAGACAGCATTTAAATACCGATATTAAAGTGAAACCATTTTGGGAAAAATTTTCTGAATCAAACAAATCAACAATGTATATCATTGGACACGAGTTATTCAATAAATCGTTAACTTTGGATATTGAGAATAGACTAATGCAATATTTGTTAAGTGTGGATAACATTTCTAAAGTACATAATAGTCGAACAAATCAACAAAATGAGTACTATACTTCTGAAAAGTTAGATGAGATTTTTTCAGATATTTGGCAATCATTAAATAAAAAGAACAACGAGTTATTTCCATTAGAAAGTATTATAAAAGACTCAGCAATATTCAAAGCATCTCCATTCCATAAGTTGACTCAAGAACAGACCAATGCAAAAGAAGAAATACTCACTAAAATAAAAGAAGCTATCTTATTAGAAGAAGATGGGCAATTAATCATCGTTGAAGGAGAAGCGGGATCTGGAAAAACAGTATTAATGAGTACATTATTATATGAGTTAGGAAAATATAATTTAGATTTAAATAAAAAGTTAGATATACATTTATTAGTTAACCAAAACGAACATGTTACTATTTATGAGCAAATAGCTACTAAATTAGGTATAAATAGTAAAAATAATAGCATAATTGGAAAACCAACTAGGTTTATCAATAGACATACTACAGAAGAAAAAGTAGATGTTGTTATCGTTGATGAAGCGCATTTATTATTGACACAAGGTAAACAAAGTTATCAAGGTAAAAATCATTTAAATGATTTATTGGATAGAGCTAGAGTTGTCGTTATAGTTTTTGACTTAAAACAAGTTCTTACTACTGAACAAATATGGGAAGAAGACAAGATAAATCACTACTTTAATCGTGCTAAAGATAAAAACAATCATATTACTTTTAGAAATCAAATGCGTATTAATAGTGACCAAGAAACAGTAAATTGGATTAGAAATATAGTAGATAATCAAACAGTTAATAATATACCATATGATAGCAAGGGATATGACATTAAAATATTTGATACACCCATAGAATTAGAAAATGCAATAAGGAATAAGGCTAATAAAACAGAAAGTGGCATTTCAAGAATGCTTGCTACATTTGATTGGAAATATAATAATAATCCTCCTGAAAATAAAGATTACTGGAGAGTAGAAATAGATGGCTGGTCTATGCCATGGAATTATCAAATAAAACCAACTAGAAATCAATCTAAATTACCTTGGGTTGAACAAACTCAAACTATTAATGAAATTGGTTCAACCTTTACAATACAAGGGCTTGATTTGAATTTTGCAGGTGTGATTATTGGTCCATCTGTTAAATACAGAGATGGTAAAATAGTATTTGATAAAGAAAGTAGTGCAAATAAAAAAGTTACACAGAAAAGAACTTTGACAGATGGTTCAAAACAATATTTTTCTGAAATGCTATTAAAAAATGAGCTTAATGTATTATTAACTCGTGGTGTGAATGGACTATATATTTATGCAGTAGATAAACAATTAAGAGAAGTATTAAAAAAAGCAGAAAAAGGTGATAATAATGAGCGACACAAAAGAAATTTTAAAGAAAATTAATAAGTTTAGGGATGAGCGTAATTGGAGACAGTTTCATAATGAAAAAGATTTATCTCTTTCAATAAGTTTGGAAGCAGCTGAATTACTAGAATTGTTCCAGTGGAAAACATCTGAAGAAGTCGTAGTTACAAAACAAGAAAGACTAGCAGAAGAACTGGCAGACGTTTTAATTTATAGCTACATGCTTGCGGATAATTTGGATTTTGATATTAATGATATTATTCAAAAGAAATTAAAGAAAAACGCAGAAAAATATCCAGTAGACAAAAGTAAAAATAGTAATTCGAAATATAATCAGTTTTAACTTCATGAAAAGTGGCATATAAAATTGATTTGAGTATTAATTTATATTAGAATATTTATTTTTATTAAAGTGCAACACTTATATAAGTTCAATCAAAACAACATAAAGATGTACTGATAACATGATATGCTAAATTTTGGAGACAGAATGTAATGAATTGGTGCGCGAATGCGTCAATTTGAATACAGATAATTACAGATAAACTTGCTAAGTTTAAAGAGAGGTGACCAATCATATGAAACTTGCGGAACAAATTAAGAAGTATCGAAAAGAGCAAGGTTTAACCCAAGATCAACTTGCTGCTGAATTACATACAACGAGACAAACGGTTTCTAAATGGGAACAGGGCTCAATTGAACCTAATGCGCAAATGATTGTTAATTTGGCACAAATGTTTGATATTACGACAGATGAATTACTTACTGGAGAAAATATGAGTAATTTCACTAAGGAGTTAAACGAAACGGGTACGGAACATTTAAATTTTTGGGACTTCTTGTCACAGAAATGGTGGTTTGTCTTAGCTATCGTTGTTATAGTTTGTGGTACTTTATCTCAAATATTCGCAGGTTAATCATTTAGGTTTCCTACACAAATTTAGGAGGAAACACATGAATATTTTAATAAAGTCAGCAAAAATAATTGGAATTATTATACTTACATTTGTGATTACAGTTGTGGCACAAAACGTTGCAATTCTATGGCATTTGCTAGACTTAAAGTCGGTTGAAACAATACTCCATGGGCTCACATATGCTGTTATCACATTTTTACTTATCAAATGGTTCATTCAGAAAGGTTTGAAACAAGAACTCAGGGATTATCGATTGACCAGATTTAAGTTATCACTCGATGTTATAGTCATAGGTTTAAGTATCCCTGTTATAGTGATTCTTATATGCATCATATTTATCCCAGGAAATTTTGTTGTTACAAGAATAGCTAATCCAATTGACTATTGTAATATGCTGTTTGAAATTGTCTTTCTTGGGGGTATTTTCAGTCCGATTGCCGAGGAAATATTAGTTAGAGGTTTACTCCTGGGCTATATTGAAAAGCAAACAAATATTACCACTGCAATCATGATTTCCTCTGTATTATTCGCAGTGGTACATTTATTTAATGGCGGGATGTCTGGGGTAAGTCTAATATTACTTTTAACAAGTGGCACGATTGCTGGTATGCTTTACGGCCTAATTGCTTATAAGTATCAATCAATTTGGGCGAGTGCCTGTCTGCATATTTGCTGGAACTTATCAGATTTGTGTCATATTTCAACAAATAATGAGCAATACGGTATTGTTCAATATATTGTAGAAACTAAAAACATCTGGATAACGGGTGGTGCCTATGGTAATAGTGCGTCAGTGATTTCAATGTTGATATTTTTAATGGCAATCTTTTTGATTTTAAAAAAGAAAGCAATTAAATATTAGTCATTCTTGTTAACGCGGGTAGTCTTGAAGTGGATAATTATCTATTTCTTAAATATTTAAGCAGAAAAATGTGATTTGTTCATAATTTTCGCTAGAGTAAAATACAATTTAACCCTATGATGAGTGCGTAAAGGAGCGGATTGATTTGAAATTTAGTCATGTAGGAGAACGAATTAGAATATTAAGGAAGTCTAAAAGGATGTCTCAAGAGAAATTAGCAGAATACCTTAATGTTTCTCGTCATTCTATTTCAAATTGGGAAAGAGAAGTAAATTTACCAGATATACATTCTTTAGTGGAAATGACTAAACTTTTCAACGTTTCTTTAAACTTTTTGGTTAAAGGAGAAGAGATGATTGTGAACAAATATGTTTATGCAGCACTAGCATTTTTCTTAGGTAGTTTTGGGGCACATCGATTTTATAGAAAGCAAAATGGTAAGGCGGTTTTATATTTATTATTTTGTTGGACTGGAATACCAGGTGTGATTGGAATATATGAAGGCATTATCGCATTTATTAAAACTGTTGATAAACAAGGACATATTTAAAAACATTGTAGGGTGCGGGACAGCATTCATTATGAATTCGTAGTTCCGCCCTGGCAAGGTTGACTAGGATTGAAAAAAG